>NZ_CP045480.1:9672503-9992731 GCF_009429145.1 Amycolatopsis sp. YIM 10
CCGGCAAGCCTGGTCACCGTCGTCAGGTCGTCGTCTTCCCGACCGGTGTGTCCGCCCCCGTCGGAACGGTCTACGCGACCAGGCAAGATCCTCGGATCAGCAGGGGTGTTCACCACCGTGATGGGGTGCGTTGGCGGTCAGCACCACCGTCGCGGCTTATGCGGCTATTCGAGCAAAGGGAGCAAAGTCCTGACCACCTCGGTGACCCGCTTGGACGCGGTGGCATAGCCGACCGACTCCGGGTGGTCGCTCAGCACCACGACCACATACCGATCGTCTTCGCCGAGTAGGCCCGTGGTGTGCAGTTGGCGCTTCGGGCGACAGCAGGCCCAGCCCTGTTTCACCGCCCACGGGATGTCTCCGGCGGCATCCGGGATGCCGAAGTGCTGCGCGAAGCCATCCGAGCCCTGGGCTGTGGCGCCTCGCAAACCCCGCAGGATCGCCGTGCGGGAGGACTCCGGGGCCCGGTCGAGCACGTACCGGTAGATCCGCGCGACATCGGCGGCGGTTGTGGTGGTGTCGCCCCAGCGGCCCGGGTCCTCTTCCGGCGGCCGGGTGGCGGACAGGCGCATGCGCTTCGCCCAGCGGGTGACGAGTGCGCCCCCGCCGGATTCCGACCAGAGCCTGCTGGCGATCTCGTCGTCGCTGCGCGCGAGCATTCGCTCCACTGTGGACGAAGAGGCGGCACCGCTTTCCAGCGCGTCCAGCGCGATGAGCAGCTTCACCAATGAGGCGGAGGTGAAGCTCGCCGTGCCGCGGTGGTCGGCCAGGGTTTTGGCGCTCTCCCGGTCATAGACGACCACACCGAGCTTCGCGTCCGGCGCGGCTGCGGTGACATCCGCGGCGGAGGGCGCCGGATCCACCGCCACCGGCGGCGCCGAAGGCATCGGCGAAGCCACCAACGAAGGCGGCGGCGGAGGGGCTGGGGACACCGCGGCGGCTTCCGCCGGTGGTGTCACCACACGGGTGGCCGTCGCCCCCGGCACCACCGCGACCGCGATGGCAGCCCCGGCCAGCAAGCCCACCAGCAACACCGATCCACCCGCTTTCATGCCCGTACTCCGGCGATCCGCCGGACAGCGTTCGCGAAAACCAGCCGGTTTGTGAGATGGATCACCGCCAGGCCGCCAGTCGGGGACGCTGAAGAACGCACTGGTCAACCAGTAGCGTGGCCAGAATCAGCGAACCCCGAGCGCCCTCGGCCGATCGTCCGGTGCTGGACGGGCCCGCGTCCTTCGCGCAGCTCTTCGACACCTACGCCAGACCCCTGCGCGGTTATCTCGCCGGCCGCGTCGGTGAGCACGTGGCCGACGACCTGGTGGCCGAGACCTTCCTGATCGCCTGGCGCAAGCGCGCGGTCTACGACCCGGCACTGGCCCCGATCCGCGGCTGGCTGTACGGCATCGCCACCAACCTCGTGCGCACCCACGTGCGCCAGGAGATCCGCGGGCTGCGCGCCACCGCCCGCGCCCACGGCCGCCGCGAGCACATCGGCGACCTCGGCCACGACGCACTGGTCGCCGACCGCGTCGACGCGCAGCGCAGGATGCGGCAGCTGGCCGGCGCGCTCACCGAACTCACCGAGCAGGAACGCGATGTACTGCTACTCACCTCGTGGGCCGGGCTGGAACCCGTCGAAGTCGCCGCCGCGCTCGGCCTCCCGGCCAGCACCGTCCGGTCGCGCCTGCACCGCCTCCGCCAGCGCCTGCAGGCCCTGCTCACCCAGCATTCCCAGGAGGATTCCGATGAGTGACCAGCGCGAACTCGACGAGGCACTGGCCATGCTGCACCAGCGGGCGCGGGCCGCGGACCCGGACATGGCCGCCCTCCGCGCCCGGGTGCTGGCGGAAACGCGGGACGACACCGGGGAATCCCGGAAGAAGCGCTGGCTCCTGCCGGTGGCCGCGGCCGCCGTGGTGCTCGCCGGGGTAACCGCCGTGCAGGTGATCAGGGAGCCGCCGGAGGAGATCCCGCCCGCGGCACCCCAGGCTTCCGGCGTGCCGCTCCTGGAGCACGCCGCGAAGACCTACGCCGACGGGCGGTGGCGGACCGAGGGTTCGTACCTGCACGTCGTGGTGCGGGGCACGATGGCCCGAACCTTCGTCTACGGCACCGTCGCGGACGACGACGTCGCCGACAGCCCGCCGAACTCCGGCTACACCGAGCTGTACGGGCAGCGGCTCGAGCACTGGGTACCGTTCGAGCCGGAACAGGCCTGGCGGGAGAAGCGCACCAGCGAGGGCGAATCGCACCGGCTGGTGAGCGAGCCGAACAGCCCGGTCAAACCTCCGGCACCGTGGTCGAAGGACGGCGACTGGACGGCACCGTGCGGCAACTACTTCCCTGAGGACAAGCCGAAAACCACCTGCGGTGGCCTGAACGACCCGGCGAGCCCGACCTTCTACGCGACCGTGCCGACCGAACCGGCGGAGATCCTCAACTGGCTGCGGAAGCGCAGCAGTGCCCCCGGCGACCCGAGCGCGGTGTTCGCCGAAGGGGTGGAACTGATGTCGTCCGGTGTGCTGCCGAAAGAGCGCTACGCCAACTGGTTCCGCGCGCTGGCGATGATCGACGGGGTCCTCGACTACGGCGACGTCACGCTGCCCGACGGGAAGGTGGGCGCGAGCCTGGGCGTGCCGGCCGAACGTGAACGGCGTGAGCTGGTGATCGACCGCAAAGACGGCCGGTTCCTCGGTGAGCGCCGGGTTTCCGGGCCGCGGCCCAAGCAGGCGTGGATCCCGCCGGACACCGTGCTCGGCTTGGTCTCGGTCAGCTCGGAGCGGGTTCCCCGCCCGGACGGCCTCTGAACGCGAAGTGGGGCGCTGCCCGGAAGCAGCGCCCCACCCGAAAACGGAAACTCAGCTGGCGAAACCGCCCGCGCTCGCCCAGTCCAGCGCGAAGGCGGGAATGATGCCCAGCACCAGCGTGACGATCACGCCGAGGGTGATGGCCACCGTGGTGAAGGTGCCCGGCACGGTCACCGTGGGCCCCTCCGGCGACGGCTCCGAGAAGTACATCAGCACCACCACGCGCAGGTAGAAGAACGCCGCCACGGCACTGGCCACCAGCGCGATCACCACCAGCGGCGCCATGCCGTCGGTCAGCGCCGCCTCGAACACCACGAACTTGCCGATGAAGCCACTGGTCAGCGGAATCCCGGCCAGTGCGAGCAGGAGGAAGGTGAACACCCCGGCCAGCACCGGCGACCGCTTGGCCAGCCCGGCCCACGCCGACAGGTGCGTGGCCTCGCCGTTCGAGTCGCGCACCAGGCTGACCACACCGAACGCGGCCAGCGTGGTGAAGCCGTAGGCGAGCAGGTAGAACAGCGTGCCCGACAAGCCCTGCTCGGTCATCGCGATCGCGCCGACCAGCAGGAAGCCCGCGTGCGCGATCGACGAGTAGGCGATCATCCGCTTGACGTCGGTCTGGGTCAGCCCGAGCACCGCGCCCAGCACCATCGACACGATCGCCACGCCCCACAGCACGCCGCGCCATTCCCAGCTGGTCGACTCGAAGCCGACGGTCAGCACGCGCAGGATGGCGCCGAACGCGGCGACCTTGGTGCAGGCCGCCATGAACGCGGTGACCGGGGTCGGCGCGCCCTGGTAGACGTCCGGCGTCCAGGTGTGGAACGGGCCGACCGAGCCCTTGAACAGCAGGCCGACCATGAGCAGGCCGAGCCCGGCGAACAGCAGCGTGTCCGAACGGTTGGTGCCCGCGGTGGCGTTGGCGATGTCGGCCAGCTTCACCGAGTTCGCGTAGCCGTAGAGCAGCGCCAGCCCGTACAGGAAGAACGCGCTGGAGAAGGCGCCGAGCAGGAAGTACTTGACCGCCGCTTCCTGCGAGATGAGGCGGCGACGGCGGGCGAGGCCGCACATCAGGTACAGCGGCAGCGAAAGCACTTCGAGCGCGATGAACATGGTCAGCAGGTCGTTCGCCGCAGTGAAGACCATCATGCCGCCGAGCGCGAACAGCGTCAGCGGGAAGACCTCGGTCTGCATGCCGGTGGAGCCGACCTGCGCGCGGTCCTGGAAGGTGCCCGGCCGGATCGCCGCCTGCGCGACGAAGGCGCCGCCCGGCTCGACCGAGCGGTCCGCGATCAGCAGCACCGCGCCGATCGCCAGCGCCAGCAGCGTGCCCCAGAGGAACAACGCGGGCTTGTCGATCGAGAGCGACCCGGTCAGCGTGGTCACGCCGCGCTCCGGCGAGTCGCCGACGTAGACCACCAGCGCCACCCCGGCCGCCACGATGGCCAGCAGGGACAGGATGACCTGCGCCGACCACCGCTGGTGCTTGATCAGGAACGCCTCGAACAGCACGCTGACGCACGCCGCGCCGAGAATGATCAGGATCGGCAGGATCGCCGCGTAGTCGATCGCCGGGGCGGAGATCTTGCCCGGATCCTGGGCCAGGAATACCTCGAGCATCAGTTGCCTTCCTGCACGGCGGACATCGTGGCTTCCACCGAAGGAGTAATCGTGTCCAGGACCGGCTTCGGGTAGAAACCGAGCCCGATGATCAGCACCACCATCGGCGCGAGCACGCCGATCTCCACTTTGGACAGGTCGCGAATCGACTTCTTCGCACCGACTTCCGGCGCCACCGCGGTACCCGGGCCACCACCGGCGCCGACCAGCGCGTCACCGCGTACCGGACCCTGGAAGATCCGCTGGTACAGCCAGAGCACGTAGGCCGCGGCGAGCACCAGGCCCAGCGTGGCCACGATGGTGTACACCGGCCGGGTTTCGAAGGAGCCCAGCAGCACCAGGAACTCGCTGATGAACGAGTTCGTCCCCGGCAGGGACAAAGTGGACAGTCCGGCGACGAAGAACAGGCCGCCCAGCACCGGGGTCACCTTGGCCATGCCGCCGTAGTCGGCGATCCGGGTGGACCCGCCGCGGGCGATCACCATGCCGATCACCAGGATCAGCATGCCGGTGGCCAGGCTGTGGTTGAGCATGTACGACACCGAGCCGACCTGGGCCTGCTCGGTGAAGGCGAAGATGCCCAGCGCGATGAAGCCGAAGTGGGCGATGGACACGTAGGCGATGAACCGCTTCAGGTCCGACTGCCCGGCGGCCAGCATCGAGCCGTAGACCACGCCTGCCACGGCGAGGGTGAGCACCAGCGGCGCGAGCGCCTGGCTGGCGTCGGGGAACATCGGGATGCAGTACCGCAGGAAGCCGAAGGTGCCGACCTTGTCCAGCACGCCGACCAGCAGCACGGCCACGCCGATCGGCGCCTGCCCGGCCGCGTCCGGCAGCCAGGTGTGCAGCGGCACCAGCGGCGCCTTGATCGCGAAGGCCAGGAAGAAGCCGAGGAACAGCCAGATCTGCGTGCCGGTCGGCGCGTCCCGCACCACCGAGACCAGCGTGGCCCAGTCGAAGGTGCCCTGGCCGAGCTCGTCCGACGCCATCGAGTAGGCGCCGATCGCCGAGGCCAGCATGATCAGGCCGCCGAGGAACGAGTACAGGAAGAACTTGACCGCCGCGTACTGCCGGTTCGGGCCGCCGTAGCCGCCGATCAGGAAGTACATCGGGATCAGCATGATCTCGAACAGCACGTAGAACAGGAACACGTCGGTGGCCGCGAACACCGCGATGGTCAGCGACTGCTGCACCAGGATCAGCGCGAAGTAACCACCCGCGCTGCGTCCCTTCGGCAGCTTGTCGACGGCCGCGGTGCCGCCGATGATCAGCGGCACCAGCAGAGCGATCACCGCGATCATCACCAGCGCGATGCCGTCCATGCCGAACGAGATGTGGATGCCGAAGTTCGGGATCCAGTCCATCGAGGACGCCTGCTGGATGCGCTCGCCGCGTGGTTCGTAACCGAGCCACAGCGGGATGATCAGCAGCAGCTCGACCACCGAGACGCCGAGCGCGGTGAGCGTGGCGACCCGGTCGTTCGAGCGCAGCGCGGTGACCGCGATCGCCCCGGCCAGCGGCAGCAGGATGAGGACTAGCAACAGGGTCATGAGAACCTCACCAGCAGGAGCGCGGCGATGACGACGAACGAACCGCCGAGCATGGACAGCGCGTAGGAGCGGACGAATCCGGTCTGCAGCCGGCGCAGGCGGCCGGAGCCGCCGCCAAGGCTCGCGGCCAGGCCGTTGACCGCGCCGTCCACGCCCCGGTTGTCCAGGAACACGGCGAACCGGGTGAGCCAGATGCCCGGCCGGGCGATCAGGTTCTCGTTCAGCGCGTTGCCGTACAGGTCCTTGCGGGCCGCGCGGACCGGGAAGGAAACCCGCTCCGGCCGCTCGACCGGGGTGTCGCGGCGGAAGATCAGGTAGGCGGCCAGCGCGCCGAGCGCGGACAGACCGACCACCAGGAACGGGATGAGACCGTGCGGCAGCGCGGTGTGCTCGGCCTCCCGCAGCTCACCCAGCGCCGGCGTGAGCCATTCGACCAGTGAGTCGCCGGTGGTGAACAGGAAGCCCGCGGCGACCGAGCCGACCGCCAGGATGATCATCGGCACGGTCATCACCGGTGGCGACTCGTGCGGCTGGAAGTCGCGCCCGTCGCTGGACTTGATCTTCTTCCAGCGCTGCTTGCCGAAGAAGGTCAGCATCACCAGGCGGGTCATGTAGAACGCGGTGAGCGCGGCGCCCAGGGTGGCGGCGCCACCGAAGACCCAGCCCTGCCAGCCCTCGGCGCCGAAGGCCGCTTCGATGATCGCGTCCTTCGAGTAGAAGCCCGACAGGAACGGGAAGCCGATCAGCGCGAGGTAACCGAGGCCGAAGGTGGCGAAGGTGATCGGCATCTTGCGCCACAGCCCGCCGAACTTCCGCATGTCCACCTCGTCGTTCATGCCGTGCATGACCGAACCGGCGCCGAGGAAGAGGCCCGCCTTGAAGAAGCCGTGGGTGAGCAGGTGCATGATGCCCAGCGCGTAGCCGAACGGGCCGAGCCCGACCGCCAGCATCATGTAACCGATCTGGCTCACCGTGGAGTAGGCGAGCACCTTCTTGATGTCGTCGTAGGCGCAGCCGATGATGCACCCGATCAGCAGCGTGACGGTACCGACCAGGGTGACCACCAGCCGCCCGGACTCGGTGGCGTTGAAGATCTCGCCGGAGCGGGCGACCAGGTAGACGCCCGCGGTGACCATCGTCGCGGCGTGGATCAGCGCGGAGACCGGGGTCGGGCCCTCCATCGCGTCCGGCAACCACGCCTGGAGCGGGAACTGACCGGACTTACCGCAGGCCCCGAGCAGCAGCAGGATCGCGATCGCGGTGACCACGCCCGGCGGGATCTGGTCCACCGCGGCGAAAACCTCGGCGTAACCGGTGCTGCCGACGTACTTGAACATCAGGAAGATCGCCAGCGCGAGCCCGACGTCACCGACGCGGTTCATCAGGAACGCCTTCTTCGCCGCGGTGGCCGCGGACGGGCGGTCCTGGTACCAGCCGATGAGCAGGTACGAGGCGAGGCCGACGCCCTCCCAGCCGAGGTACAGCGTCACGAAGCTGTTGCCCAGCACCAGGATCAGCATCGAGGCGACGAACAGGTTGAGGTAACCGAAGAACCGGCGCCTGCCGCGGTCGTCGTGCATGTAACCCACCGAGTAGAAGTGGATCAGCATGCCGACACCGGTGATCAGCAGCACGAAGGTCATCGACAGCGGATCCATCCGCAGCCCGAAGTCCACCTGCAGCTCGTTGACCGGGATCCACGAGAACAGCTTGACGTCGCTCGGCGTGTCGAAGCTGTTCGCGAAGAACAGGACCAGTCCGTACACAAAGGACAGTGCGACGGTGGCCGTACCGAGCAGGTGCCCCCACGCGTCGGTGCGCTTGCCCCCGACCAGCAGGATCAGCGCGCCGAGCGCCGGAAAGGCGACCAGCAGCCACGATGATGCGATCACTTACCGGGCCCCTTCAGTACTTCAGCAGGTTCGTGTCGTCGACCGAGGCCGACCGGCGGGTGCGGAAGATCGACATGATGATCGCCAGCCCGACCACCACTTCGGCGGCGGCCACGACCATCACGAAGAACGCCATCACCTGGCCGTCGAGATTGCCGTTGATCCTGGCGAAGGTGACCAGCGTGAGGTTCACCGCGTTGAGCATCAGCTCGATGCACATGAACACCACGATCGCGTTGCGGCGCACCAGCACACCGACCGCACCGATGGAGAACAGCAGCGCGGAGAGCAGGAGGTAGTTCGTCGGCGTCATTTCTCTTCGCCTTCGTCTTTTTCTTCCTTGCCACCGACCAGTGCGTGCGCGTCGGGGCCGGGCTCGTCGCCGGCCACCTGCTTGCGCTCGCTCTCGAAGTGCGAGGCGGTGGTGGACTCGATGATCTCCGACAGCGACTCCGGCGCCACCGAACCGTCCGGCAGCAACGCGGGCGTGGCCACCGAGTTGGCGGTGGCGAACACCCCGGGACCGGGCAGCGGCGATGGCCGCGCGTGCTCACCGCGGAACCGGGCCACGACGAGTTCCTTCTGCGACATCTTGCCGCCCTTGCCGTGCCGGTCGGAGAAGGCCAGCACCATCGCGCCCATCGCCGCGGTGATCAGCAGCGCCGAGGTCAGCTCGAACGGGAAGAGGTACTCGGTGAAGATCTTGCGGCCGAGCCCACCGGCGGCACCGCCCTGCGGGGTGGCCGGGTCGAGCAGCGGCGCCGGGGTGACGTCGGCCAGCGACCGGGCCAGCGCGGCGGCGAACAGCCCGGCCATGCCGATGCCGAGCAGCGCGGCGGCGAGCCGCTGCCCGCGCAGCACCTCCACCACCGAGTCCGAGGAGTCGCGGCCGACCAGCATCAGCACGAACAGGAACAGCATCATGATCGCGCCGGTGTAGACGATGATCTGGGTGAAACCGAGGAACGGCGCCTGCTGGACCATGTAGAGCACACCGAGCGAGAGCATGGTCAGCACCAGCCACAGCGCGGAGTGCACCGCGTTGCGGGCGAAGATCATGCCGAGCGCGCCGGCCACCGCGAGCGGGGCCAGCACCCAGAAGGCGATGGTCTCGCCGGTGGTCACCGGCACCGCCTCCGGCAGCGGCGCCTGCGCGAGCAGCGCGGTGATCATGACGCGCCCCCCTGCTTGCGAGCCAGCTCCGGCCCGTTCACGTAGTAGTCCTGCTCGCTCTCCCCGAGCCGCATCGGGTGCGGCGGCTGCTCCATGCCGGGCAGCAGCGGGGCGAGCAGGTCCTCCTTGGTGTAGATCAGCCGCTGGCGGTCGTCGTCGGCCAGCTCGTAGAAGTTGATCATCGTCAGGGACCGGGTCGGGCAGGCCTCGACGCACAGCCCGCAGCCGATGCAGCGCAGGTAGTTGATCTGGTAGTCCGCGCCGTACCGCTCGCCGGGCGAGTAGCGCTCCTCCTCGGTGTTGTCACCGCCCTCGACGAAGATCGCGTCGGCCGGGCAGGCCCAGGCGCACAGCTCGCAGCCGACGCACTTCTCCAGCCCGTCCGGGTGCCGGTTGAGCTGGTGCCGCCCGTGGTAACGCGGCGCCGCCGGCGCCCCGGCCTCCGGGTACTCCTCGGTGGCCACCTTCTTGAACATCATCGAGAAGGTGACGCCGAAGCCCTTGATGGGATCAAACATCCCCATCGCTGTTCTCCCTTCCGGCGGAGACCGCGGCGGGCTGTTTCTTCGACACCCGTGCCTTGGCCTTGAGCGCCCGTTGGCGCGGGGTGGTCTCGGGGACCTTGAGATCGAGCGGCGGCAGCGGGTAGTCGCTGCCGGTGACCGGAACGCTGTCGGCGTCGCGGAGTTCCTTCTCCGGCACCATGAACGCGATCACCACGAGCACCAGCAGCACCACCGCGCCGACCGCGATCCACACGCCGAGCGGCACCTCGTCGGTGGTGCGGATGGCCCGGATGGTGGCGATCAGCACGATCCACACCAGGTTCAGCGGGACCAGCACCTTCCAGCCGAGGCGCATGAACTGGTCGTAGCGGTACCGGGGCAGCGTGCCGCGCAGCCAGATGAAGCCGAACAGCAGCACGAACATCTTGGCCATGAACCAGATGACCGGCAGCCAGCCGGTGTTGAGCGCGTGGTCCGCGCCGACGAACGGGAACATCCAGCCGCCGAGGAACAACGTGGTGGCGAACGCCGAGACGATCACCATGTTCACGTACTCGGCGAGGAAGAACATGGCGAACTTCATCGAGCTGTACTCGGTGTGGAACCCGCCGACCAGCTCGGATTCGGCTTCCGGCAGGTCGAAGGGCGCGCGGTTGGTCTCGCCGACCATGGAGATCAGGTAGATCACGCAGCTCGGCAGCAGCAGGTAGAAGTACCAGCCCGACTGCTGCGAGGCGACGATGTCGCTGGTGGACATCGACTGCGCGTACAGGATCACGCCGACGATCGACAGGCCCATCGCGATCTCGTAGGAGATCACCTGCGCCGCCGAGCGCAGCCCGCCGAGCAGCGGGTACGGCGAACCGGACGACCAGCCCGCCAGCACGATGCCGTACACGCCGATCGAGGAGCAGGCCAGGATCACCAGCACGCCGACCGGCAGGTCGACCAGCTGCAGCAGGGTCCGCTCACCGAAGATCGAGACCTCCGGGCCGAACGGGATCGCCGAGAGCCCGACCAGCGCCGGGACCGCGGACAGCACCGGCGCCAGGAAGTAGACCTTGCGGTCGGCGGTGTCCGGGATGATCTGTTCCTTGAACGGCAGCTTCAGCGCGTCCGCCAGGGACTGGAGATAACCGCCGGGTCCGACGCGGTTCGGGCCGGGCCGGTTCTGCATCCGGCCGACCGCCTTGCGCTCCCAGACGATCAGGAAGATCGTCAGGATCGGGCCGATCAGCAGGATGACCACGGCCTTGATCAGCACCAGCCACCACGGGTCGTCGGCCAGGATCTCCGCGCGGGTCATTTCCTGGGCCTGTAGCAGGAACGGGGTCACCGCTCACCTCCAGCGATCGAGACCACCGAGCCGTGCCCGGCCGCGAGTGCGGCGCGGACCTGGGAGCCTTCGGAGTTGCCCGGCAGCCAGACCACGCCGTCGGGCAGGTCGGCGACCTCCACCGGCAGGGTGATGGCCCCGCGCTCGGTGGACACGGTCACCGTCTCCATGCCGTTCGCGGTCGCCTCGGACAGCCGGGCCACCACCTGGCGGGCGGTGCCTGCCAGGTGCGGTTCGCCGTCCTGCAACGTGCCCTTGTCCAGCAGCTGCCGCCAGGTCGCCAGCACCGCCTGTCCCGCACCGGGCTTCGGTGCGGCCGAGGCCGGGACCTCGGGCGCCTTGCCGCCGCGCCGGGTGGCCAGCCGCGCCAGATCGCCGGCCGCGGCGGCCGGGGTCTGGGTGAACAGGTCGGCGTCCATCTCGACCGCGAGCGTGTCCAGCACGCGGCAGTCGGGCAGCGCGCCGGTGCCCTCCAGGGTCACCTGGAACTCGCGGCGGCGGCCCTCCCAGTTGAGGTAGGTGCCGGACTTCTCCACCGCGGGCGCGATCGGCAGCACCACGTCGGCGTGCGCGGTGACCGCGCTCTCGCGCATTTCCAGGCTGACCACGAAGCCCACGTTGGCCAGTGCGCGAGCGGCCAGGTCCGGGTCGGGCAGGTCGGCCGGGTCGAGCCCGCCGACCAGCAAGCCGTCAAGACCGCCACCGGAGGCGGCTTCGAGAATGCCGGTGAGGTCGCGGCCGGGTTCGGCGGGCAGTTCGCCGACACCCCAGGCCTTCGCCACCTCGGCGCGGTCCTCGGCACTGGTCACCGAACGGCCACCGGGCAGCAGCGTCGGCAGCGCGCCGACCTCCACGGCACCGCGTTCCCCGGCGCGGCGCGGGATCCACGCCAGCCGGGCCCCGGTGCGGGCGGTCAGCCGCAGCAGCGCGGAGAACAGGCCGGGCACCTCGGCGGCGCGCTCGCCGACGAGCACCACGCCGCCCGCGGCCAGCGCCTCGTCGAGGTCCGGCGCGTGCTGGGCGAGCGCGTCGATCGCGGCCGCCTCACCACCGGGCACGCAGGCGAGCAGCTCACCGAAGGTCTTGCGCACCGAGGCGGTGGTCCACTGTCCCAAGTGGACGATCTTGGCCTTCTTCGCGCGGGCCGCCTTGCGCAGCCGCAGGAAGACGATCGGCGCTTCCTCCTCCGGCTCGAAGGCCACGCAGAGCACGGTCGGCGCGTTCTCGATGGCCGAGAAGGTCACCCCGGTCTCCGGGGTGGTGCCGACCACGTGCGCGGTGAGGAAGTCCAGTTCCTCCGCCGAGTGCGCCCGCGCGCGGTAGTCGATGTCGTTGGTGCGCAGGGCGATCCGGGCGAACTTCGAGTACGCGTAGGCGTCCTCGACGGTCAGCCTGCCGCCGGGCAGCACCGCCGCGCCCTTGCCGTCGCGGGCCTTGGCCAGCCCGTCGGCGGCCGCGCGCAGCGCGTCGGTCCAGGAGGTTTCCTTCAGCTCACCGGTTTCCGCGTCGCGCACCATCGGACGGCGGAGCCGGTCCTCGGCGCCGGCGTACCGGAAGGCGAACCGGCCCTTGTCGCAGATCCACTCCTCGTTGACCTGCGGGTCGTCCCCGGCCAGCTTGCGCATCACCTTGCCGCGGCGGAAGTCGGTGCGCTCGGCGCAGCCCGACGAGCAGTGCTCGCAGACGCTCGGCGAGGACACCAGGTCGAACGGCCGCGACCGGAACCGGTACGCCGCGCTGGTCAGCGCGCCCACCGGGCAGATCTGGATGGTGTTGCCGGAGAAGTAGCTCTGGAACGGCTGTCCGCTGGTCGTGCGCGAGGCCATGTCCAGCACGTCAGCCGTCTCGGCGGTACCGATCTGCTGGTGCGCCCCGCGTTCGAGCAGCTCGATGAACGGGTCACCGGCGATCTGCGCGGAGAACCGGGTGCAGCGCTGGCAGAGCACGCAGCGCTCGCGGTCGAGCAGCACCTGGCTGGAGATCGGCAGCGGCTTCGGAAAGGTCCGCTTGGTGTCGACGAACCGCGACTCCGCGCGGCCGTGCGCCAGCGCCTGGTTCTGCAGCGGGCACTCCCCGCCCTTGTCGCAGATCGGGCAGTCCAGCGGGTGGTTGATCAGCAGCAGCTCCATCACGCCCTGCTGCGCCTTGTCCGCCACCGGCGAGGTCAGCTGGGTCTTGACCACCATGCCGTCGGCCACCGTCATCGTGCACGAGGCCTGCGGCTTCGGCATCGGGCGGCCGTTCATCTCCACCTCGACCAGGCACTGGCGGCAGGCGCCCGCCGGGTCGAGCAGCGGGTGGTCGCAGAAGCGCGGGATCACCGTGCCGAGCCGCTCCGCGGTGCGGATCAGCAGCTCGCCCTTCGGCGCGATGACCTCTTCGCCGTCCATGATCAGTTTGACGTGGCCTTCGGGGACCGGCGTTTCCTCGGTCGAAGGCTTGTCGGGTGCGATGGTCATGCCTGCGCTCCCACCAGTTCGCGCTTGTTGCTCTCACACAGGGCCAGGAACTCGTCCCGGAAGTACTTGATGCCACTGGTGATCGGGCTGACCGCACCGTCACCGAGGGCGCAGAAGGAGCGGCCGAGAATGTTGTCGCAGACGTCGAGCAGGGTGTCGATGTCGGCCTCGGTGCCCCGGCCGTCGACCATGCGCTCGAGGATCTGCGCCAGCCAGTAGGTGCCCTCGCGGCACGGCGTGCACTTGCCGCACGACTCGTGCTCGTAGAACTGGGTCCACTTCATCACGGCCCACGGCACGGAAACCGTCTCGTTGAACACCATCACCGCGGTGGTGCCGAGCATCGAGCCCGCCTCCGCGGCGCCCTCGAAGTCCAGCGGGGTGTCCAGGTGCTCCGCGGTGAACATCGGCGTGGACGAACCACCCGGCGTCCAGAACTTCAGCGGGATGCCGTCCTTCATGCCGCCGGCCATGTCCAGCAGCTGGCGCAGCGTGGTGCCGAGCGGGCACTCGTACTGGCCGGGGTTCTCCACGTGGCCGGAGATCGAGTAGATCTTCGGGCCGGGCGACTTCTCGCTGCCCATCTTGCGGAACCAGTCGGCACCGGCGTTGACGATGTAGGGCGCGCTGGCGATGGTCTCCACGTTGTTCACCGTGGTCGGCGCGGCGTAGAGACCGGCGGCCGCGGGGAACGGCGGCTTGAGCCGCGGCTGGCCGCGACGGCCCTCCAGCGAGTCGAGCAGCGCGGTTTCCTCACCGCAGATGTAGGCGCCGGCGCCCGCGTGCACGGTGATGTCGAGATCGAACCCGCTGCCGACGATGTCCTTGCCGAGGTACCCGGCTTCGTACGCCTCGCGCACGGCCGCGTTGAGGCGGCGGATGCAGTGCAGCGCCTCACCGCGGACGTAGATGAAGCAGTGGTGCGAGCGCATCGCGTACGAGGCGATGACGCAGCCCTCGATCAGCGAGTGCGGGTCCGCCATCATCAGCGGGATGTCCTTGCAGGTACCCGGTTCGCCCTCGTCGGCGTTGATCACCAAGTAGTGCGGCTTGTCCTCGTTGGGCGGCATGAACGACCACTTCACGCCCGCCGGGAAGCCCGCGCCGCCGCGGCCGCGCAGGCCCGCGTTCTTGATCAGGGTGACCAGCTGCTCCGGCGTACCGGCCAGCGCCTTGCGCAGCGCGGTGTAACCCTCGAGGCGCTCGTAGGTGGCCAGCCGCCAGGAATCCGGCGAGAGCCAGCGCTTGGTGAGGACCGGGGTAATGGGGTCAGCCATCGGCTTGCCTCACTTCTTCTCTTCGACGGCGGGCAGCGGCACGTCTTCCATCACCGGCGCGGTCCAGCCGCGCTCCTGCGCGACCTGGGCGCCCCGCAGGGTTTCCACCGCCTGCGACGGCCCGTCCACCTCGGCGCGGTAGGTCCGCTCGTCCTCCGGGAAGAACCCGGCGAGCTGCAGTTCCGCGCCCTTGAAGTCACTCAGCGGGGCGCCGCGCGTCGGCGCGGGCTTCTTGCCCGCCCGCAGCGCGTCGACCAGCGCGACCGCCTTGTCGGTGGTCTGGTTGTCGAAGTACTCGTAGTTGACCTGGATGACCGGGCCGAGGTCGCAGGCGGCCAGGCACTCCGCGTGCTCGAGGGTGATCGAGCCGGGCTCACCGGGCGTGCCCGCGGTCTCCTCGTGCCCCAGCGGCTTTTCCTCGGAACCGAGGTGGCGCTGGAGCTTCTTGTAGATGTCGTCGCCGCCCAGCGCCGCGCACAGCGTGTTGGTGCAGACGCTGACCAGGTGCTCACCGCACGGGCGGCGCTTGTACATGGTGTAGAACGTGGCGACCGCGCTGACCTCGGCGTCGGACAGGTCGAGCTGCCCGGCGCAGAAGGCGATGCCCTCCTGCGTGACGTACCCCTGCACCGACTGCACCAGGTGCAGCATCGGCAGCAGCGCCGAGCGGCTCACCGGGTAGCGTGCGATGATCTGCTGCGCCTTCTCCACGATGTCCGGCCCGAACGGGTCTTCGAGTACCGCGGTGTCCAAAATGGACGCCGAGTCGCCGGGAGCGATGCCCCGCACGTCCACGTCGCCACCGGCCGCGACGTGCGTCTGGTCGGCGTAGTCGGGGCCCGGCTCCGGGCGTTCCGTCGAAGAGGTCATCGGTCCACTCCCCCCATCACGGGGTCGATCGACGCGATCGCCGCGATCACGTCCGCCACCAGCCCGCCCTCGGCCATCGCGGGCATCGACTGCAGGTTGATGAAGCTTGGTTCCCTGATGTGCACGCGCATCGGCCGGGTGCCGCCGTCGGAGACCAGGTGCGCGCCCAGCTCGCCGCGCGGGGACTCGACCGTCGCGTACGCCTGCCCCGCCGGGACCTTGAAGCCCTCGGTGACCAGCTTGAAGTGGTGGATCAGCGATTCCATCGACTGGCCCATGATCTTGCGGACGTGCTCGAGCGAGTTGCCGAGCCCGTCGCTGCCCAGCGACAGCTGCGCGGGCCAGGCCACCTTGGCGTCGTCGACCATCACCGGGCCGGGGCCCTCGTCGGCCAGCTTCTTCAGCGCCTGCTTGATGATCTTCAGGCTCTCGCGCATCTCCTGCACGCGGATCAGGTACCGCGCCCAGCAGTCCGCGTCGGTCGAGGTCGGCACGTCGAACTTGAACTCGTCGTAGCGCGAGTACGGCTCGGTCTTGCGCAGGTCCCACGGCAGCCCGGCCGACCGCAGCACCGGGCCGGTCACGCCGAGCGAGAGGCAGGCGTCCACCGGGAGGAAACCGACGTCCTTGAGCCGGTTGCGCCAGATCGGCTGACCGGTGAACAGCTTGTCGTAGAGCGGAAGCCGTTCCTCCATGGTCTTGACGAACTCGGCGACCGCCTCCTGGTAGTCGTCCGGCATGTCCTGGGCGAGCCCGCCGGGCCGGATGAACGCGTGGTTCATCCGCAGGCCGGTCAGGTGCTCGAGCAGGTGCAGGACCACCTCGCGCTCGCGGAAGCCGAGCGTCATCGCCGTGGTGGCACCGAGTTCCATGCCGCCGGTGGCGATGTAGACCAGGTGCGAGCCGATCCGGTTGATCTCCAGCAGCATCACGCGCAGCAGTTCGGCACGCGGCGGCGCCTTGATGCCGAGCAGCTTCTCCACCGCGAGGCAGTAGGCCATCTCGGTGGACAGCGGCGCCAGGTAGTCCATCCGCGTCACGAAGGTGACGCCCTGGGTCCAGGTCCGGTACTCGCAGTTCTTCTCGATCCCGGTGTGCAGGTAGCCGATGACCGAGCGGAGCTGGGTGACGGTCTCGCCCTCCATCTCCAGCACGAGCCGGAGCACGCCGTGCGTGGACGGGTGCTGCGGGCCCATGTTGATGACCATGCGGTCGTCGTGCTCGGCGTCGGAGAGCACGTCGTCCCAGTCCCCGCCGGAAACCGTGTAGACCGGGCCCTCGGTGGTGCGGCGCTCCTGGGCGTAGGCCTGCTCACCGGCCGAGGACGCGCCCGGCGGAGAGGTGTCCGTGCCGGTCTCGACCTCGGAAATCCTTTCGGTGCTGCTCACGAGTACGACCTCCGCTGATCCGGCGGCGGGATCTCCGCGCCCTTGTACTCCACGGGAATCCCGCCGAGCGGGTAGTCCTTGCGCTGGGGGTGGCCGTCCCAGTCGTCCGGCATCAGGATCCTGGTCAGCGCCGGGTGGCCGTCGTAGACGATGCCGAACATGTCGTAGGCCTCCCGCTCCTGCCAGTCGGCGGTCGGATAGACCTCGACGATGGACGGGATGTGCGCGTCGTCCACGTCGACCGCGACCTCCAGCCGGATGCGGCGGCGGAAGGTCATCGAGGTCAGGTGGTAGACCGAGTGCAGCCGCTGCGGCACGTCCACGCCGTAGTCCACGCCGGAGACCGAGCTGCACAGCTCGAACCGCAGCCCGCCGTCGTTGCGCAGGGTCCGGCAGATCTCCACCAGGTGCTCGCGCGCGACGTAGAAGGTGATCTCACCGCGGTCGACGGTCACCTGCTGGATCGCCTCGGCCGGCACGCCGTTTTCGCCCAGCGCGGCGAAGAACTCGTCGGCGAACTCGTCGAACCAGCCCCCGTACGGGCGCTCGGCCGGGGGCGGCGAGTACGCCGGGAGCCGCAGGCCGCCGTAACCGGAGGTGTCCCCGGTGCCGGAAACGCCGAACATGCCCTTGCGCTCACGACCGGCGACCACCGGCTCGGCCGGGCGCGGGCCGCTCGGCCGCAGTTCGGCCGATTCGGCGCGCTCGGCGCTGGACTGCTCTCCGCCGGTGACCGGCTTTTCTTCCTCAGGCATCTGCGTCACTTCTTCGCGTACTTGATGGAGGACGGGATCAGCTCGGTCCTGGCACCGCTGGCCGCGCGCAGTTCGGCGCGCCGGGCGTTCAGCGGCTCGTCCTGGATCTTGGCGTGCAGCTTGAGGATCGCGTCGAGCAGCATCTCCGGCCGCGGCGGGCAGCCGGGCAGGTACATGTCCACCGGCACGATGTGGTCGACGCCCTGCACCACGGCGTAGTTGTTGAACATGCCGCCGGAGGAGGCGCACACGCCCATCGCGAGCACCCACTTGGGCTCGGCCATCTGGTCGTAGATCTGGCGGAGCACCGGCGCCATCTTCTGCGTCACGCGACCGGCCACGATCATCAGGTCGGCCTGGCGCGGGGTGGCGCTGAAGCGCTCCATGCCGAAGCGCGCGATGTCGTAGCGGGAACCGCCGACGGTCATCATCTCGATGGCGCAGCAGGCGAGCCCGAAGGTGGCCGGCCACATCGAGTTCTTGCGCGCCCAGTTGACCAGGCCCTCCAGGCTGGCCAGCAGGATTCCGTTCGGGAGTTTCTCTTCGAGACCCATGTGCTTGCCCCTAGTTCCAGTCGAGGCCGCCGCGCCGCCACACGTAGGCGTAGGCGAAACCGACCGTGGCGATGAACAGAACGATCTCCACCAGGCCGAACAGGCCCAGCGCGTCCGCGGAGACCGCGAACGGGTAGAGGAACACCATCTCGATGTCGAACAGGATGAACAGCATCGCCGTGACGTAGTAGGCGATCGGCATCCGGCCGCCGCCGACCACCGGCTGCGGCGAGGGTTCGATCCCGCACTCGTAGGCGGAAAGCTTCGCCTTGTTGTAGCGGCTGGGGCCGACGAGCGGGCCCAGCAGCACCGAAAGCACGGCGAACGCGATCGCCAGCACGAACAGGATGACCAGCGGGAGGTAGACGTCCAGAGTGGGGGCCGCGGCCCCCTGAGCCAGTTGTCCCGCGAAGTGTGGTGGTTGCAACGCCAGCACGGTTCGTCCATCCCTTCCGCGCCGCTGCGATCGAAACTCGGTCTGAGTGCCTCGTGGCGCACCCTAAGCGACCCGGATCACACCTCCGAGAGTTAGGGCAGCCTTACTGCTTGTGCAGTTATGGCCCGCGACCTCGGCGACCGCTTGTGAAAAAGTTCACAAGCGAGCCGTCGGAATTGTGAAGCGGTTCACAAGGCACGGGGTCAGTGTAGGACGCGAGTCACAGCCTTGTCGCCATCCCCCGTGGTATAAGGCTTACCTAACTTTCCGGGTGATCACGGAACGCCCGTACTGCGTCACAGCTCGCAGACCAGGGACAAAGGGACTGAACGCGCCCATTCGAGGCGCTGACACGGTTTGTCCGGTGTGAGGTAACACACGCCAACCGGGAAGGGGTTCGCTTACCGGGGGCTGGGTGTCGCCCGCGCGGCGGCGGCGATGAGCCGGTCGACCACGTCGCCGCCCTTGGCGTCGTAGCAGCCGGAAAGTCCCTTGTACACCAAGGGAAGCAGCGCGTTGATGCGCAGCCCGTACTTGGTCGCGGCACGCATCACGGCCGGTTTCCCGATCAGCTTCGCGAACACGTTGCCGAGCCGGTAGTAGCCGCCCATCAACTCCGCGACGGCCATCGGATAACCCTGCAGCGCGCGCTCACGCGAGGAGCCTTCCGGCCGGGCGAGCGCCTGCACCACGGCTTCGGCCGCCAGCTGCGCCGACTCCATCGCCGCCGAGATGCCCTCGCCGTTGAACGGGCTGACCATGCCGCCCGCGTCGCCGAGCAGCAGCAGTCCGTCGCGGTAGTGCGGGGTGCGGTTGAAGCCCATCGGCAGCCCGGCGCCGCCGACCTTGCCGATCGCGTTCTCCTCGCGATAGCCCCATTCCTCGGGGGTGCTGTCGAGCCACTGGCGCAGCAGCGCGCGGTAGTCGGTGCTGCGGAAGGCCTTCGAGGTGGACAGCATGCCGAGGCCGATGTTCACCGTGCCGTCGCCGAGCGGGAACGCCCAGCCGTAACCGGGCAGCAGCTTCGGCCGGGCCGGATCGGTGCGGTCCCACAGCTCGAGGTGGCCCTCGATGAACGGGTCGTCGTGCCGCGGGCTCTTGTAGTACCGGCGCACGGCCACACCCATCGGGCGCTTCTCGTTCTTGCCGATGCCCACGCTCAGCGCGAGCCGCGCGGACACCCCGTCGCAGGCCAGCACCAGCGGCGCGCGGTAGCTGACCGGGCGCTTCTCCTCGCCGGTCTTGGCCTCGACCCCGACCACGCGCCCGGTGGCGTCGGTGATCGCGCCGGTGACCGTGGTGCGTTCCAGCAGGCGCGCGCCCGCCTTGACCGCGGTCTTCGCCAGCAGGTCGTCGAAGTCCTGGCGGGTGCGGGAAACACCGTAGGGCGGGTAGCTGGTCAGCTCCGGCCAGTCCAGTTCCAGGGTCAGCTCGCCGGTGAGGATGCGCAGGCCGCGGCTGTGCACCCAGCCCGCGTCCTCGCTGGTGTCGATGCCGAGATCGATCAACTGCTTCACCCCGCGCGGGGTGAGCCCGTCACCGCAGACCTTCTCGCGCGGGAAAACCGTCTTCTCCAGCAGCAGCACGTCCACGCCGGCCCTGGCGAGATAGGTGGCGACGGTGGAGCCCGCCGGGCCCGCGCCGACCACGATCACCTCGGCGTCGCGAGTTTGCTGCAGAGAGGTCATGTGGCCGAGTGTACGGGCGGCTTGGTGGCCCGATGGATTGCTACGACGCCGAATGTGAGGTTCATCCACTCCACATCGGTCCAGCCCGCCGAGGCGATGATCTCGCCGAACTCGCGCTGCGCGGGCCAGGCGAGCATGGATTCGGCGAGGTAGCCGTAGGCGTCCGGATTGGACGAGAACCGGCGCCCGACCCAGGTCATCGCCTTGAGGATGAACCGGCGGTAGAGGAAGCGGATCGGCGGGAAGGTCGGCGTGGACACCTCGCAGACGACCAGCCGCCCGCCCGGCCGCACCACGCGCGCCAGCTCGGTCAGCGCGGCCTTGGTGTCGACGAAGTTCCGGATGCCGAGCGAGACCGTGGCCGCGTCGAAGCTGTCGTCGGCGAACGGCAGGTGCAGCGCGTCCGCGGCGACCATCGGCACCTTGCGGTGCAGTCCCGCGCGCAGCATGCCGATGGAGAAGTCCGCGGCCAGGCACCAGGCGCCGTTGGCGGCGTACTCGGTGGTGGACACCCCGGTGCCGGCGGCCAGGTCGAGCACCTTCTCCCCGCGCTTGGCGGCGAGCACCCGCGAGGTGGTGACCCGCCAGCGGCGGTCGAAGCCGAAGGTCATGAACGAGTTCGCGCGGTCGTATCCGTCGGCGACGCCGTCGAACATGGCGGCGACCTCACGCGGATCCTTGTCGAGGCTGGCTCGGGACATGCCGCCACATTACGTCGCTACCCGCCCAGGACGCGCAACATGCCCCGGACCGCGCTCGGCCAGGTGAACTCCTCCGCCCGCGACCTGGCCGCCGCGCGGCGCTCGGGTTCGGGGCGCCCGAGCACCCCGGTGACCCCGGCGGCGAAGGCGGGCGCGTGGTCTTCGACGGCCGCGCCACCGGGCGGGCGCACGATCTCGCGCAGCGCGGACGAGGCCGAGACGACCGCGGGGGTGCCGGAGGCGAGCGCTTCGAGCGCGGCCAGTCCGAAGGTCTCGTGCGGGCCGGGCGCGAGCGAGACGTCGGCCGAAGCGAGCAGCCTGGCGACCTCGGCGCGTTCGGCGACGAAGCCGAGAAAGGTCACCGGCAGCCCGCGCGCCCGCCGCTCCAGCGCGCGCCGCCGCGGGCCGTCCCCGGCGATCACCAGCCGGACGTCCACTCCGGACTCGGTCAGCTCGGCCACGGTGTCCACGCTGCGCTCCACGTGCTTCTCCGGCGACAGGCGTCCACAGTGGACGATCAGCGCCTCGGCCCCGCCGAGCAGTTCACGCCGCAGCGCGGGATCGTGCCGTCGTGGGGTGAAGGCGAGCAGGTCGACACCCAGCGGCACCCGGCGCACGTTGGGCACGCCGATCCGGTCGAATTCGGCGCGGGCGAACGCGGTGGTGCAGACCACCGTGTCGTAGCTGCCCGCCATCCGCCGGTTCGCCGCGTCCGCCCAGTGCCTGGCCACCGGCGCGGGCACCAGGAACTGCTCCAGCAGCCGGTCCAGCCGCTCGTGCGAGATGACCACGCTCGGCACGCCGTGCCGCCGCGCCCAGGTCCCCATGCCGCGCAGGGTCAGCCGGTCGGACACCTCCAGCCGGTCCGGCCGCAGCCCGCGCAGCACTAGGCGCACCCGGTGCGGGTCGACCGCGCGATAACCGCCGGTGCCCGGGATCCGGGGCGCGGGGAGCTGGAACCGGCGCACACCGGTCGGCAGCACTTCTTCGGCGTGCCGCTGCCCTGGAACCACCAAGGTCACCTCGTGGCCGTCCGCCACGTAGCCCGCGCCGAGGTGGTGCAGCGCGGTGCGCAACCCGCCCGACCGCGGCCCGTAGAAGTTCGCGAGCTGGACGATGTGCACTCAGGCCGCCTGCGCCGCCCGGCCGGCCACCGCCTCGTAGTGGCCCATCAGCTCACCGCACACCGCGGGCCAGGTCCGGCCGAGCACCACCTTGCGCGCCCGGCCGCCGAGTCGTTCGCGCAGCGCCGGGTCGCGCAGTTCGTCCACGCGGGCGAGCAGTCCGGTGGCGAAGCGCGCGCGGTCCGCGGGCAGCAGGAAGCCGGTCCGGCCGTGCAGCACGAGGTCACGCGGGCCGCCCGCGTCCGGCGCGAGCACCGGCAGGCCGGAGGCCATCGCCTCCTGCACCGCCTGGCAGAAGGTCTCGTGCGGGCCGGTGTGCACGAAGACGTCGAGGCTGGCGTACGCGACCGACAGCTCGTCGCCGTACTTCGCGCCGAGGAAGGCGGCGCCGGGCAGACGTTCGCGCAGGCCGTCCAACTCGGGGCCGTCGCCGACGACGACCACGCGGATGCCGGGCACCCCGGCCAGCGTGGTCAGGCGGTCGACCTCCTTCTCCGGGGCGAGCCTGCCGACAAAACCGACCAGCAGCTCGCCGTTCGGCGCGAGTTCGGCGCGCAGCGCGGGATCGGCGTGCGACGGCGAGAACCGCTCGATATCCACACCCCGGCCCCAGCGGTGCACGCGCGGCACCCCGTGCGCCCGCAGTTCACGCACCGAATCGCTGGACGGCGCGAGCGTGCGGTCCGCCCGCGAGTGCACCCGCCGGACCCAGCGCCAGGCCGCCCGCGCGCCGAGACCGAGGCCGTACGCGGCGGCGAACCCGGCGATGTCGGTCTGGTACACCGCGATCGACGGCACACGCAGCCGCCGGGCCGCGGCGAGCCCGCGCGCCCCGACCACGAACGGTGAAGCCAGGTGCACCACGTCCGGGCGGAACTCGGCCATCGCGGTGAGCACGGTCCTGGTCGGCACCCCGATCGGCAGCGAGTTGACCACCGGCAGGCCGAGCGCCGGGATCCGCACCACCGGCGCGCCCCGGTATTCGGCCGGACCGGCGCCCGGTGCGATCACGAGCACCTCGTGCGCCCGGTCGCGCAGGTGCTCGACCACCCGCAGCACGGAGTTGGTGACGCCGTTGACCTGCGGCAGGAAGCTTTCGGTGACGATGGCGATACGCACGATCGGACTGTCGCACGCGCGGGTGACGCACCGGCCAACGGCGTTCGAACTCCTCGGCTCACCGTGAACTGGCCACGGGCTGGTCACCTCACCGTCGGGTTCCGGTCACCGAGCGCGGCCATGCTAGAGCGGCGTGACCCTCTTGTCGTCCCGCCCGGCCAGGCCCGTCGAGCCCGCCCTGCTGTCCAAGGCCCTCGAAGTCGCCGGTCGGCTGGCGAACGACGCGACCGACGTGATCACCGCGACCGCCGGCCGGGGTGCCCGGCCGGAGACCGGGGACACGCCGTTCGACTGGGTCACCGACACCGAGCGCATCCTGGAGCGGCACACCCGCCGGGTGCTGACCGCCGAGTTCCCCGGGGTGCCGGTGGTCGGCGAGGAGTTCGGCGCCGACCTCGGCGCCCACGAAGCCGAGTACCGCTGGGTGGTGGACCCGGTCGACGGCACCGCGAACTACGTGGCCGGAATGCCGTGGTGCGCGTTCAGCCTGGCGCTGGTCGACTCGTCGGGACCGGTGGTCGGGGTGATCGCCGACCCGTACCGGGGCCAGATCTACGCGGCGGCCCGCGGTCGCGGCGCACGGGCGAACGGCACCCCGGTGCGGTTGTCGGGCGAGCCGATGCGGACCACCGGCGCGATCATCTGCACGGAACTGGGCCGTGGTGGCGCGTGGCCGGGCATGGCGGGCTTCATCGAACAGGCCTCCGCCGCGCACGCCGGGGTGCGGGTGCTCGGCTCGGCGGCGCTGTCGGTGGCGCAGGTGGCGATGGGGCACGCGGGCGCGGCCGTGCTGCACAGCTACCACGAATGGGACGTCGCGGCCGCGGTCGCGCTGGCCATCGAATCGGGCGCGGTGGTGATGGACCGGCACGGGGAAGGCAACGCGCTGCCCTCGGACGGCCTGCTGGTGGCCGCTCCTGGCCTGGCCGAAGCCGTTCTCGACTGGTGGCGGGGTACGTCAGTCAGCCGGGGCTGACGCGGCCGACCGGCGCAGCAGGCGACGCGAGAACCACCAGGCCGGACCGGCGACCAGCCAGGTGAACAGGACCGTCGTGCCCAGCGGCAGCAGCGTCAGCGACGCACTCCGGCCCGCGACGCGCGCCAGCTCCGGGTCCTCGGTGTTGTATTCGACCCGGACCAGCTGACCGGCCTGCAGACCCTCGGGGTAGAGCACGCCCAGCGACGGCGTGTGCGCCACACCGTCCGGGGTGACGAACCGGATCAGCGTCCGGTCGAACGAAACCGACAGCACCTCGGCGTCGGCCAGGCCGCGGTGGTCGGTGATCGAACCGTCGTTGCGCACCGCGGCGAAGAAGAGCGTCACGCAGAGCAGGGTGAGCACGGCGGCGACGCCGACCAGCACGCGGACACCGATCCGCAGCAGCTTCTCACTCCTGGGGGACATGGGGACACCCTAGGCACTGGCCGGTGAGTCTGGTCGATGGGCTTCGTGATCCAGACCGCGAGCGTGGCTCGCCGGACAGTGCCTAGCCACCCGGGACCCGCAGGCGTGGCGGGTTGCCGACACCTGCGAGCCCCGGGTGCGGGCTGGTCGTGCCGATGCCCGCCAGCCGTGTGCCGGACTAGTAGTCGCGGCCCGCTTCCGTGCCGTGGTCGTGACCGTGCCCGTGCTCCGCCAGTTCGGCGTGCGTGAGCTTGATCTTCGACCACGACTTCGGCTCGGCGGGCGCGCCGTCGGCCGCCCGGGCCACGGTCGCCGCCGAAACCGCGGACGGCTGTCCCGTCGGGCTGAACTCCGGGCGTCCCGGGGTGTACAGCCAGGTCTGGAACAGGTCGTACAGCGGCTTGCCGGAGATCTTCTCCGACAGCGCGATGAACTCCGGAATGGTGGCGTGCGTGCCCTTCTTCTGCGCCTGCCAGGTCTGCAGGATCTTGAAGAAGCTCTCGTCGCCGACCGCCTTGCGCAACGCGTGCACGGTCAGCGCGCCGCGGTCGTAGACGGCCGCGTCGAACTGCTTGTCCGGCCCCGGGTCACCGGGCTTGACCTGCCAGAACGGGCTGTCCGCCGGGTAGGAGTTGTACAGGTACTCGGCCAGTTCGTCGGCCGTGCCCTCACCGATGCTCTCCGACCACAGGAACTCCGCGTAGCTGGCGAAGCCCTCGTTCAGCCAGATGTCGCTCCACTTGCCCAGCGACACCGAGTCGCCGAACCACTGGTGCGCCACCTCGTGCGCGACCACCGAGGTGTTCGAGCCGTTGCGCCAGAAGCTGTTGCCGTAGACCGAGCGCGTCTGGTTCTCCAGCGCGAAGCCGATCGCGTTGGACGCCACCCCGCCCTGCGCTTCGAACGGGTAGGGCCCGAACTGGGTGGCCAGGAAGTCGGTGACCTCGGGCGTGCGCTCGATGCTGGCCTTCGCGGCGGGCAGCGCGGCGCCCAGCGCCGGGTCGTATGCGGACAGGAACGGCTGCCCGCTCGGCGTGGTCGACTGCAGCACCTCGAACCCGCCGACGGCGAGGAAGGCCAGGTAGGTGGCCTGCGGCTGGGTGCTGCGCCAGTTCCACCGCGTCCAGCCGGTGCGCTGCTTGGTCTTGCGCACCAGGGTGCCGTTGGTGATGGCGGAAACGGCGTCGGGGACCTCGACGGAGACGTCGAAGGTGGCCTTGTCGGTGGGGTGGTCGTTGGCCGGGTACCACCACTCCGAGCTGAACGGCTCGTCCACCACTTCGGCGCCGGTCGGCGTCTTGCGCCAGGCCGTCGCACCGTCGACGACGACCTTCGACGGCGTGTCGGCGTAGCTGACCACGATGGTGACGAACTGGTTCTTCGCCAGCGGCTTGGCCGGCTTCACCACCAGCTCGCTGGGGTCCTTCGCGTCCTTGCTGAACTGCGCGGGCGCGTTGTTCACCCGCACCGAACTGACCTTGAGCGCGAAGTCCAGGTTGAGCGCGGACAGCTCCTGCGTGGTGGTGGCCAGGATGGTCGTCTGCCCGGACAGCTGGTCGGTCGACGGCTGGTAGGTCAGCCTGATGTCGTAGTGCTGGACGTCGTAACCCCCGTTGCCGGCACCCGGGTAGTAGGCGTCCCCGGCCCCTGGCGCACCGGGCGCCGGGGCGGCGCTGGCCGTGGAGGCCAGCAGGATCGAGGCGAGGCCGGTGGCCACCGCACCGACTCCCGCGCGAGTTCTCAGGCGCATCTATACCCTCCGAAGTGTCCGTGGCTCGAGCTTGGGCGAACCTATCGCCGCGGCTGGGTCCGAGGAACAACCAAAAGGAGGGTCTTGCCTGCTGAGAACGGTCCAACCGGGAATTCCACGGTCGACCTGAACAGTGACCTCGGCGAGGGCTTCGGGATCTGGTCCCTCGGCGACGACGAAGCGCTGCTGGACGTGGTGACCAGCGCGAACGTCGCCTGCGGTTTCCACGCCGGTGACCCGACGATCATGCGTGCCACCTGCGACCGGGCCGCCAGGTCCGGCGTGGTGATCGGCGCGCAGGTGTCCTATCGCGACCTCGCCGGCTTCGGCAGGCAGCGGATGGACGTGCCGCCGGACCGGCTCGCGGACGAAATCACCTACCAGATCGGCGCGCTGGACGCCTTCGCGCGCGCGGCCGGGACGCGGGTCGCGTACGTGAAGCCGCATGGAGCGCTCTACAACACCGTGGTGACCGACTCGGTGCAGGCCGGGGGCGTCGCCGAAGGCGTGCGGCGGTACGGCTCGCTGCCGGTGCTCGGCCTGCCGGGGTCCGCCCTGCTTTCGGCCGCGGAAGCCGCCGGGCTGCCCACGGTGACCGAGGCGTTCGCCGACCGGGCCTACACCCCGGAGGGCCACCTGGTCTCGCGGCGGGAACCGGGCGCGGTGCTGCACGACGCCTCGGTGATCGCCGCGCGTTGTGTCGACCTGGCCACACACGGCCGGATCACCGCCATCGACGGCTCCACGGTGACGGTCGGCGCCCGCTCGATCTGCGTACACGGAGACACGCCGGGCGCGGTGGAAATCGCCCGCGCGGTACGAGCGGCGCTGGAGGACGCGGGCATCCGCCCACAGGCTTTCGCGGACTGAAGCAGGTCAGCAGACTTCCGCGGACTGAAGCAGGTCAGCAGACTTCTGCGGGCTGACGCAGGCGGCAGACTTCCGCGGGCAAAAAGCAGGCAGCAGGCTTCCACGAGCTGAAGCAGGCCAGGCTTCTGCGGGCTGAAGCAGGTTTCAGACCGAGGCGGAAACGGCAGCCCGAAGGCGGGCGTGCAGGTCGCGGTGCCGGGCGCGGTCGACCCGCACCTCGATCACCCGCAGGCCGGGTGCCGGGCGCAGCGCGGCCCGGAACTCGGTCAGCGTCTCGGCCACCACGTGCGGCACGCGGTACCCGGCGCACAACGCGCCGAGGTCCGCCCCGTGCGGGGTGCCGAAGACCCGCTCGAACCCGGCGCTGTGCTCCGGCGCGCCCTGCTCCAGCAGCGTGAAGATGCCACCACCGTCGTCGTTCAGCACCACGATGGTCAGGTCCGGCCGCGACTCGGCGGGCCCGGTGAGCAGGCCGTTGATGTCGTGCAGGAAGGTCAGGTCGCCGAGCAGCGCGTATGACGGTCCCTTGTGGACGCTGGCGGCGCCGATCGCGGTGGACACCGCGCCGTCGATGCCTGCCACCCCGCGGTTGCGGTGCACCAGCACGTCCGGCCGCATGCCGCCGGCCAGCGCGATGTCCCGCGTCGGGTTCGACGGCCCGACCACCAGCATCGCGTCCTCCGGCAGCGCCTCGACCAGCTCCGCGGCCAGCCGCAGGCCGGTCGGCCACGCCTCCTCGGCCAGCGCCTCGCGGACCGCGGCCTTCGCCGCCGCGTCCGCGCGCTGCCAGCTCGCCAGCCACTCCGGGTCGGCGGGCTTGGTCGGCTCGGCGAACCACTGGCCCACCTGCCGCACGTTGTGCGCGGGGGCAGGCCAGTCCGAATCCGGCCGGACCAGCAGCACCTCCACGTCCGCGTCCGAGAGCAGCGCCTGGACCTGCCGGAACACCGTCGGCCTGCCGAGGCAGAGCACCTGCTCCGGCTTGTGCCGTTCGATGAACTCCGGCACCCCGAGCAGCCAGGCACCGGCACCGATCGCGGTCGACCCGGTCAGCCCGATGCCGCCGGTCTCCGAGACCACCGGCCAGCCGTGCTGCTCGGCCCATTCGCTGGCCGCGCCGACCCCGGTGTCACAGGCGATGACCAGGCCGTGCCGCGCCGAGGGCACCACGAACGCGGGCAGCGCGCCGAAGTCGGGCAGCTCGGTCCACCGGGCACCGCCGGGGCGGCCCTCCAGCGACTCGTACCACTCGCCGTCCTCTTCGTCCGGCACCAGCGGCTCGCGAAAGGGGATGTTCAGGTGGACCGGCCCGCTGCGCCACTCGCCGTAGGCCGCGTTCCAGGCCCGGCAGACCTGGCTGCGCCAGTACGAGTTCTGCCCGGCGCGGCGTTCGGCGACCGCCAGCTCGTCGCCGTAGCGGACCGCGTCGCCGTAGAGGCGGCGCTGGTCGATGACCTGGTTGGCCCCCGCCGCGCGCAGCTCGGGCGGGCGATCGGCGGTGAGCACGATCAGCGGCACCCCGGCTCGGTCGGCTTCGAGCACGGCGGGGTGGAAGTTCGAGGCGGCGGTGCCCGAGGTGCACAGCACGGCCACCGGGCGGCCGGTGCGCGCGGCGATGCCGAGCGCGAGGAAGGCGGCGCTGCGCTCGTCGATCCGGACGTGCAGCCGCAGCTTGCCGGTCGACGCCGCGTCGTAGAGCGCGAGCGAGAGCGGGGCGTTGCGGGAGCCGGGGCAGAGCACGACGTGCGAGACGGTGTTGCGGATCAGCTCGTCCACGATCACCCTGGCCTGCGCGGTCGACGGGTTCACCGGGCGTCCCCCGGCAGGTCCTCCGCGCTCATGGCCATAGGTCCTATTCTCCCAGGCGTGAGTGACGCCCAAGTTTCCGAGCTGTTCGACCCCGCCTCTTGGTCCGAGGTCGAAGGGTTCGACTTCACCGACATCACCTACCACCGTTCCACGGAGAGCCGCTCAGGCAAACGCGTCGTCCGGGTGGCATTCGACCGGCCGGACGTCCGCAACGCCTTCCGGCCGCACACCGTCGACGAGCTGTACCGCGCGCTCGACCACGCGCGGATGAGCTCGGACGTCGGCTGCGTGCTGCTCACCGGCAACGGCCCGTCGTCGCGGGACGGCGGGTGGGCTTTCTGCTCCGGTGGTGACCAGCGTATTCGCGGTCGGTCCGGGTATCAGTACGCGGACGGGGAGACCTCCGACACGGTGGACCCCGCGCGGGCCGGGCGGCTGCACATCCTCGAGGTCCAGCGGCTCATCCGATTCATGCCGAAAGTCGTGGTAGCGGTGGTGCCGGGCTGGGCGGCGGGCGGCGGGCACTCGCTGCACGTGGTGTGCGATCTCACGCTCGCCTCGGCCGAGCACGCGCGGTTCAAGCAGACCGACGCCGACGTCGGCTCGTTCGACGGCGGGTACGGCTCGGCCTACCTGGCCCGGCAGGTCGGGCAGAAGTTCGCCCGCGAGATCTTCTTCCTCGGCCGGTCCTACACCGGCGAGGAAATGCACCGCATGGGCGCGGTCAACGCGGTGTTCCCGCACGCCGAGCTGGAGGCCGAGGCGCTGCGCTGGGCGTGGGAGATCAACGGCAAGTCGCCGACCGCGCAGCGCATGCTCAAGTACTCGTTCAACCTGATCGACGACGGCCTGGTCGGCCAGCAGCTCTTCGCCGGGGAAACCACCCGGCTGGCGTACATGCAGGACGAGGCGGTCGAGGGCCGCGACGCCTTCCTGCAGAAACGCGATCCGGACTGGTCCGGCTACCCGTACTACTACTGATGCGGGTCGTCGCCGAGTTCTCGGAACTGCCGGGGGCACTGGCCGCGGCGCTGGACGGCGGTCCGGCGGTGCTGCCGGTCGGCGACCCCGCGCTGGCCGAGGCGATGCGGCCGGACCTGCCGGTCGAGGACGGCACCGCGGTGATCATCGCGACCTCGGGCTCGACCGGGGCGCCGAAGGGCGTGCTGCTGTCCGCGGCCGCGCTGCGGGCGTCCGCGGAAGCCACGCACGAGCGGCTCGGCGGGCCGGGTCGCTGGCTGCTCGCGACGCCACCGCAGTACATCGGCGGACTCCAGGTGCTGGTGCGCTCGATGCTCGCCGGGACCTCGCCGGTGGTGCTCGACTCGCGGGCCGGGTTCCGGGCGACGGACTTCGCCGACGGTGTGCGCGAGCTGGTCCGGCGGCCGGGGCCGCACTACAGCGCGCTGGTGCCGACACAGCTGTCGCGACTGGTGGACGCGGGGCCGGAGGTGACGCGTGAGGTCGCGCGACTGGACGCGATCGTGCTCGGCGGGGCCGCGCTGGACCCCGGGCTCGCCGAACGCGCGGCTTCGGCCGGCATCACCGCGGTGCCCGCGTACGGCATGAGCGAGACCGCCAGCGGCTGCGTCTACCAGGGCGTTCCATTGTCCGGAGTGGACATTCGCATCGGTGGCGGCGGCCGGGTGGAGATCGCCGGTTCCGTGCTGGCGCACGGGTATCGGCTCAACCCGGAGCTGACTGCGGAGTCCTTTGTGGATGGCTGGTTCCGCACCAGCGACCTCGGCCGGTTCGACGACGGGCGGCTGACGGTGCTCGGCCGCGCCGACGACGTGATCAACACCGGCGGGGTCAAGGTGCCCGCGGCCGCGGTGGAGCGGGCGTTGCTGGCGCACCCGTCGGTGCGGGCGGTCTGCGTGGTCGGCGTGCCGGATCCGGAGTGGGGCGAGGCCGTGGTGGCCGCGGTGGTGCCCGCGAAAGGCCCTCTTCCGGAGGACGAACTGCGGGCGCTCGTGCGGGCGGAAGCGGGCGCCGCGGCGGTGCCGAAGCGGCTGCTCGCGCTGGCCGAGCTGCCGCTGCGCGGGCCGGGCAAGGTGGACCGTAGCGGCGTTCGCACCTTAGCTGAACAGGGGTAACACGGTCAGGGATGGTTGATTGACAGATCACGTAGCGTGCCTTTGGCTGGCGTTCCGTGATCAAGAGAACCCGGGCGGTCACCCTGTGCGTGCTGCTCGCCCTGACCGCCCTGACCACCCCCGCCGTCGCCACCGGACCGGTGAGCTGGACGGTCGAACCACCGCGCGGCCGGATCGACCCGGTACCGGGCACACCGGCCAGTGCCTCACCACTGAGCATCGAGGAACTACCCGCCAAGCAGCTCCAGTCCGAAGTGGACACCGTGCGCGCGGAGTTCGGCGCGCCGGGAGTGGCGGTGGACCTCCGCGGGCAGCACCCGGACGGCCGGTGGACCGAATGGGTCGAGGCGCTGCCGGGCGCGCCGACCGTGCTGCCCGGCGCGACCCGTTCGGTGCAGGCGCGGCTGGTGCTGACCGGGCCGGTCGGCACGGCGGTCGGGCCGGTCGGGTTGACCGCCTGGCACGCGGGAACCGAGGTCACCGACCCGACGCTCGCCGCGACGTACCGGGTGTTCGCCACGCGTGAGGGCCTGGTCGGCGGGACCACCGCGAACGGGCACAAGATCGTGCAGCGGGACCATTTCGTGGCACTGCCGTCGCGGCGCGGGCTGGCGGGGAAGGGGCAGGGCAACTACTCGGTGAAGGTGTGCACGCCCGACCACGCGCGGTGCGAATGGGCACCGGTGTGGGACGTCGGGCCGTGGAACATCAAGGACGACTACTGGAGCGTCGAGCGGCTGAGCTGGGGTGAGCTGCCGCGCGGGCTGCCGCAGGCGCAGGCGGCGTACCAGCACGGGCACAACGGCGGGAAGGACCAGTTCGGCCGGAAGGTGGCGAACCCGGCGGGCATCGACCTGGCCGACGGCACCTTCTGGGACGGGCTGAAGCTGAAGGACAACGCCTGGGTGGACGTGACCTACCAGTGGACCGGCGGCGGTCCGTGGGGCACGGTGACCTCGCTGGACTCGCTGAACGTGCGCACCGGCCCGCACAGCGGCGAACGGCAGGTTGGCCTGGCGGCGCGGCACGCGCAGATCCGCATCGACTGCGCCGCGGCGGGGGAATCCGTCGACGGCACCGAAGGCACGAACGACCGCTGGTACCGGCTGGCGGAGGGCATGTACGTGTCGGGTGCCTACGTGCGACTGGCCCAGCCGCCGCCACCCTGCTGACCCTGCCGACCGGCGAAGAGCGCCGGTGACCAGAATGATCGGTATGGCGACGCTGACCGAATGGATCGAGGGGGCGCGGCCGCGAACGCTGCCGAACGCGGTGGCACCGGTGGTCGCCGGGATCGGGGCGGCGACGGCGCTCGACGCGTTCTCCTGGTGGCGCTCGCTGCTCGCGCTGGGCGTGTCGCTCGCGCTGATCATCGGCGTCAACTACGCCAACGACTACTCCGACGGCATCCGCGGCACCGACGCCGACCGCGTCGGCCCGCTGCGGCTGGTCGGCTCGGGCACGGCGAAGCCGAAGGCGGTGCTGGCCGCCGCGCTCACCTCGCTCGGGCTGGCCGGGGTGCTCGGGCTGGTGCTGGTCGCCGCGAGCGGGTACTGGTGGCTGCTCGCGCTGGGCGCGGTCTGCCTGCTCGGCGCCTGGTTCTACACCGGCGGGCGGCGCCCGTACGGTTACCACGGCTTCGGCGAGGTGGCGGTTTTTGTCTTCTTCGGCCTCGCCGCCGTGCTCGGCACGGTGTACATCCAGGCGGGCCGGATCAGCTGGCAGGCGCTGGCGTGCGCGGTGGCCGTCGGCTGCTTCTCCACCGCCGTGCTCACCGCGAACAACCTGCGCGACATCCCCACCGACGTCACCTCCGGCAAGCGCACCCTGGCCGTCCGCCTCGGCGACGAGGGCACGCGCCGGTTCTACCTGGTGCTGGTCGCCGTGCCGTTCGTGCTCAGCTTCGCGCTCGGCCTGCTCACCGACCCGCGGCTGGTGATCGGCGTACTGGCCGGCGCGCTGCTGATCCGCCCGGTCCGCGCGATCCGCTCCGGCGCCACCGGCCCCGGTCTGATCCCGGCGCTCAAGGACACCGGACTGGCCATGCTGGCCTGGTCCGTGCTCACCGCACTGGCGCTGGTGCTCAGCTAGGCGGCAGGAACTTGCCGCTGGTCAGGAACTCCTCCATGGCGGCTCGGTGCGGGGCGAGGTCCATGCCCTGCGCGGCGACCCAGTCGTCGTTGTAGTAGGTGTGCGCGTAGCGGTCGCCGCTGTCGCAGAGCAGGGTGACCACGCTGCCGGCCTGGCCCTCCGACACCATGCGCGAGATCAGCTTGAACGCGCCGTAGAGGCTGGTACCGGTCGAGCCACCGGCCCAGTGCCCGGTGTGCTCGCGCAGCAACCGGATCGCCGCCAGCGAGGCCGCGTCCGGCACCTGGAACATCTCGTCGATCACGTTCGGCACGAACGACGGCTCACAGCGGGGCCGTCCGATGCCCTCGATCCGGGACGGCATGCCGGTGGCGTAGTCGAGCGCGCCGGTCTCCCAGGCGCCGTAGAACGACGAGTTCTCCGGGTCGACCACGGCGATCTTGGTGGTGTGCCGCCGATAGCGCACGTACCGGCCGAAGGTGGCGCTGGTCCCGCCGGTTCCCGCGCCGACCACGATCCAGGCTGGCACCGGGTGCCGCTCGGCGCGCAGCTGCGCGAACACCGACTCGGCGATGTTGTTGTTGCCGCGCCAGTCGGTGGCCCGCTCGGCGTAGGTGAACTGGTCGAGGTAGTGCCCGTTGCACTCGGACGCCAGGCGCTCGGCCTCGGTGTACATCTCGGCCGGGATGTCGACGAAGTGGCAGCGCCCGCCGTAGAACTCGATCAGCGCGACCTTCTCCGGACTGGTCTTGCGCGGCACCACGGTGACGAACTCCAGGCCCAGCATCCGCGCGAAGTACGCCTCGGACACCGCGGTCGAGCCGCTGGACGCCTCGATCAGCACGGTGTCCGGGCCGATGTGCCCGTTGACCAGGCCGTAGAGCAGCAGCGAACGGGCCAGCCGGTGCTTGAGCGAGCCGGTCGGGTGCACCGACTCGTCCTTGAGGTAGAGGTCGACACCCCACTCCGGGGGCAGCGGGAACACGTGGAGGTGGGTGTCGGCGCTGCGGTTGGCGTCGGCCTCGATGATGCGCACGGCCTCACGGGTCCACGCGCGGTTCTGCTGGCTCATTCCGCTTCGCTCAGGTCGCCCCGGAGCTGGGCCCGGAGCTTCGCGCGCTCACGGGCCCGGTTCTCGTTGCGCTTGGCCAGCTGGGCGGTGACCCGGGTGTTCAGGCCGCGGAAGGCGAGCAGCCCCAGCGGCAGGCCGACCACCAGGCCGACCGCCAGCGCCACCAGCAGCGGCACGTTGACCAGCAACAGGAGCGCGGCGACCACGGCCACCAGGCCGAAGCGCGCGAGCAGGTACAGGGTCAGGTCACGACCGAGGTGGCCAGGAACAGCAGCGTCACTCACATCTATGCAGGTTACGCGCCATCTTCGGCGGCTTCGTCCAGGCCTTCGTTGTTGGGCCTGCCCTCGAAGCGGGTGGACAGCACCACGGTGGTGCGCGTGCGGGCCACCCCGTCGATCCGGCGGAGCCTGCCCAGCGTGCGCTCCAGCTCGTCGACGGTGGACACGCGGACCTTGACCACGAACGCCTCGTCACCCGCGACGGCGTAGCAGCTCTCCACCTCACCGAGGCTGCCGAGCGCTTCGGCCACGTCCTCGTCGGCGGCGGTGTCGGTCGGCTGGATGCCGACCAGCGCGGTCACACCGAGGCCGACCGTGCTCGGATCGACCACCGCGTGGTAGCCGGTGATCACCCCGGCCGCCTCCAGCTTGCCGACGCGCTCGTGCACCGAGGACGCCGACAATCCCACGGTCCGGCCCAGCTCGGCGTAGGTCGCCCTGCCGTTGAGCCGCAGCGCGGCGATGATCCTGCGATCGAGTGCGTCCATAGCGGCTCACCCTAACCAGGCGCGCCCGGCCCGGCCCCGATGTCCGAGTCGCGGCGTTTATCCCTTACTACCTCTTTACTCTTCGACAACCGTTCGAGTACCTGCCGGGGTAAGTGCGACGATTGCCCCGTTGAGAGCCGGCTACCTACCTACCGGTATAGCCGCGAGGTCGTGAAGGAGGCGGAAAGTGACCGCGACCGTCGGAGGACGACTGCTCACCCCGGGTGAGGTCGCCACATTGTTCCGAGTCGATCCCAAGACCGTGACCCGCTGGGCCACCGCCGGGCGGATCGGTTCCATCCGCACCCCGGGCGGGCACCGCCGGTTCCGGGAAGCCGAAGTCAACGAACTGCTCGCCGAGCTCACCACGGACGCCAGCGAGCCCGCTCGCCGCGTCTGACCGGCCCGCGAACCAACGGGGATGTCTCACGACATCCCCGTTCGCATGTCACGAGGCGGGGGGCATCAACCCCACGCCACCCGCAAACCCGGCAAAAGGGTTAACCTCGGGGGAAGCACATCCGCGCACCAGAGCCTGAAGGGATCGAGCATGCTCTACCTGCTCGCGGCGATCGGAGCACTGACGGTCGCCGTTGTCCTGTGGCGAACGTTCGGCGCCCCCCGCCCCGGAGTCCCGTCGTCACAGCCCCGCGTCGCCCCCGATGACGACCCGGACTTCCTCCGTGGTCTAGCCGAACAGCAGCGGCAGAAGGGCCGCGACGAGGACGAGCAGAAGTAAAACCGGGCTTTACCGTTCGACGGCGAAACCGTCCGCGACGGTCGCCGCCAGTTCCAGCAGGGCCAGCCGGGTTTCCGCCTGCAGGCGGTCCAGTTCGATCTCGGCGCCCTCTTCCAGGTGCGGGTCGAACGGGATGCGGCACACCCCGCGCACCCGCGCGGCGAAGTGCGCGGCGAGCTTGTCCAGATCGACCGAGCCGCCCTTCGGCCGCACCGAGTTGATCACCGCGACCGAGCGTTTGACCAGGTCGCCGTACCCGTGGGCGTCGAGCCAGTCCAAAGTGGCCGAAGCGCTGCGCGCCCCGTCCACCGAACCGGACGAGACCACCACCAGCGCGTCGGCGACGTCGAGCACGCCCTTCATCGCCGAGTGCATCAGGCCGGTCCCGCAGTCGGTGAGCACGATGTTGTAGAAGTGCTCCAGCAGGTTGACCGTGCGCCGGTAGTCGTCCTCGGAGAACGCCTCGGACACCGCCGGATCCTGCTCGCTGGCGAGGATCTCCAGGCGGCTCGAGCCCTGCGAGGTGTAGGACCGGACGTCGCTGTAGCGCGTGATCTTGTCCGCGTCCCGCAGCAGGTGGCGCACGGTGGCAGTGGTCTCGATCGGGATCTTCTGCGACAGCGTGCCGCGGTCGGGGTTCGCGTCCACCGCGACCACCCGGTCCCCGCGCAGCGAGGCGAAGGTGGCGCCGAGCGTGGTGGTGGTCGTGGTTTTGCCGACGCCGCCCTTCAGGCTCAGCATGGCGATCTTGTAGCAGCCCCGCAGCGGCTGGTTGACCTGCGCGATCAGTTCCCGGCGACGCCGGTCGGCCGGGCTCTCGCCCGGGTTGATCAGCTTGCCGGACCCGACGTACAGCGCCTTGCGCCAGCCGGACTGCGGGCGGCGCCTGGTCGGCTTGACCAGGTGCGCGGTGGTCAGGTCGTCGCCGGGCAGCGGCTGTCTGCCGTGCTGCGGCTGGGGCAGCATGCTCGGCGGCAGCTGGGGCGCCGGCGGCCCCTGCGGTGTCTGCGGCTGGGGCAGCGGCGGCAACGGCTGCTGGTCGTAGGCGGGCTGCCCGTACTGCTGCTGCTGTTGTGGGTGCAGCGGGGGCAGTTGCTGGTCGTACGGGTCGGCGTAGGGCCGCTGGTACGGCGGCACCTGCGGCACTTCGTACGGCCCTGACGTAGACCCGGGGGCCCCGGCGGCCGGGTGCGGTGCCGAGTCGGTGCGTTCCTCGGAGAAATGCGCCTGGTCAGGCGGTGGGGGCGCGGGCTGCCACTGGGTGGGCTCGTCCCCCGGTTCCGGCTGCTGACCGGGCACTTCGTCAGATCCGGTCACCTTCGCGATCCTCCAACTCCCTCACGTCGCACTGGCACGACGGTAGCCGGGATCCGCGGCGGATGTCAGCCGACCCCGGCGTACGAGTGCAACCCGGTGGTGACGAGGTTCACGAAGAACAGGTTGAACACGGTGGCGGCGAAGCCCAGCACGTTGATCCAGGCCGCGCGGTTGCCCCGCCAGCCGGCGGTGGCCCGCGAGTGCAGGTAGGCGGCGTAGATCACCCAGGCGATGAAGGCGACCGTCTCCTTCGGGTCCCAGCCCCAGAACCGGCCCCACGCGGCCTCGGCCCACACCGCGCCGCACAGCACGCCGAAGGTGAACACCGGGAAGGCGAACACCGTGGTCCGGTAGGCGACGCGGTCCAGCACGTCCAGCGCGGGCAGCTTGGGCCCGAAGCGGGCGAACTTCGCCGGGTTCTTCTCGTGCTGGCCGCGGATCAGGTAGAACACGCTGGCCACGCCGGGCACCAGGAACACCCCGGAGGCGACGATGGCCGCCGAGACGTGGATGACCAGCCAGTACGACTGGAGCGCGGGCTGCACCGGCGCGGCCACGGCGTAGAGCATGGTGCCGCCGATGAACATCAGGATGACCACCGGCAGCAGCACGAACGCCGACAGGTGCCGGATGTCCGACTTGCGCAGCACCACCAGCCAGGTAGCCACGGCGATCAGGCAGACCGCCATGATGTATTCGTACATGTTGCCCCAGGGCACGCGGTGCGTGGCGACTCCGCGCAGCACCAGCGCGGCCAGGTGCAGCAGCACGCCGAGCACGGTCAGCGCGACACCCATGCGGCCGATGCGCTCGGCCCGCTCACGCCGGGATGGGGCCTCGTCCACCGGGGGCACGGTGGTGGCGAGCACGGCCGTGCCGCCGCCGACCAGCGCGGCGCTGCGTTCCTTGGTCCGCTGCGCGGCCTGCCTGCCCTTGCGCCCGAAGGACTGCTCGACCAGGAAGAACATCATCGCCAGCACGTACACGGCAACCGATGTGGTGTAGGACAGGTCGCTGAACTGCGACAACGTCTCGTTGACCATGCGCTAGTCGTCCTTCTTCTCGTGGAGCGAGACCGCGATCCGGTTGAACTCCTCGCCGTAGCCTGCCTGGTCCGTCCTGGCCAGCCCGGCCACTTCTACTACAGTACGTCGTAGCTCATCGCCATCGGCGGGCGGGGTGATCCGCACCCAGAACCGGCGCCGCTTGACCACCAGCGAGCCGACCAGCCCGAGCAGCATGGCGATCGCGCAGACCAGCACCCACATCTGCGTCGGGTCGTAGGAAACCTGGAGCGAGGCGTAGTTCTCCACCCCGTCGAACCGGATCTTGGTGCCGTCGTCCAGGGTGATGTCCTGGCCCAGCATCAGGTTCTCCCGCGCCACCTTGACCAGCCGCCCGCTGTCCACCATGGACTGGTTGACCTCGAAGATGGACTGCCCGCGGCCGGAGTCGATGCCGAGGTCACCACGCAGCACGTCCACCGCGACACCGGGATCGGTGAGCACCGGGCTCGACGAGCTGAGCACGTTGCCGTGCACGAAGGCGGTCGGCGCGAACAGGCCGGTGATCGCCAGCTGCTTCTTCCGGCGTTCCTCGGTGTCGGCGATGCCCGGCGGGTCGAACTTGGTCGCGCCCTCGGAGAGCATCGTGCCCGGATCGACCAGGCGCCACTGGATGGTCTGCGTGCGGGTGGTGCCGTCGGGATAGGTGACGGTGAACTTCGGCGCGTAGCCGTAACCGAGCACGTAGACGCGGTCCTCGCCCATGCGCAGCGGCTCGTTCATCTTGACCTGGTACGGGTGCCAGGTGCCGCTGTCCAGGTCCGCGCCGGTCTGGTACTCGATGTCGGCCTGGTAGTGGATCGGCTGCAGCTGCTCGGTGTACTCCGCGGTGAACTTGTTCACCTTCACGCAGAACGGGTTCAGCTCGGTGCCGTCCACCTGGAGGCCGGGCTCGAAGGCGTCGTAGGCGTAGATGCCGGAGTTGCAGAACTGCGAGCCGTTGGCCAGCACGGTGACCTGGCCCTCGTAACCGAACATCTTGCCGATGGCGAAGAACACGATCAGGCCGAGCATGGCGAAGTGGAACAGCAGGTTGCCGGTCTCACGCAGGTAGCCGCGTTCCGCGCTGATGGTGCGGACGCCGCCCTCCTCCTCGCGCTCGATCTTGCGCCAGCCGCGCAGTCGCGTTCGGACGGTGGCGGCCACCTCGTCGGCGGTGGCCTCGGTCTCGAAGTGGTGGTGGTGCGGCATGCGCGCGAGGCGGCGCGGGGTGAGCACCGGCTTCGCCCGCATCGCGCGCACGTAGTCGACGCTGCGCGGGGCGAGGCAGCCGACCAGCGACACCATCAGGAGCAGGTAGATCGCCGAGAACCAGACGCTGGAGTAGACCTCGAAGAACTGCAACCGGTCGAGCAGCTCGCCCCACCAGCCGTGGTTGGTGATGTACTCGTCGGTCTTCGGCGCGTTCAGCGCGCGCTGCGGCAGCAGTGCGCCCGGCAGCGCGGCCAGCGCCAGCAGGAAGAGCAGGATCAGCGCGGTGCGCATGGAGGTCAGCCCGCGCCAGGTGTTGCGGACGAAGCCCAGCGCGCGCCGGAGCGGGGTCTCGCGGTACGGGCGCTTAGTGGTCACCACCGGAAGTCCTTCGGGGTCTCGACGGCCCAGCTTCCCGCCGGCCGCACCGCGCCAAGGCCCGAGTACGGCCAGTACGAGGACCTTCGCGCGGCACGCCCAGCGGAAACCTGGATCCGCCGATACCCGCGAAGGACTTCCGATGGCAACCACTCAGGGGGCGCGTCCGAGGTGACCGTCACAGTGGCAGCTCCACTTCGCTGATGAACGCCACCCGCAGCCAGCCGACCAGCTCGCCCCACAGCCCGGTGACCAGCAGCAGGCCGACCACCAGCAGCAGCGCGCCGCCGAAGATCTGCACGCGGCGGCCGTTGCGGCGCAGCCAGCCGGTGGCGCGCACGGCCCACCGCGCGCCGAGCGCGATCAGCAGGAACGGCACGCCGAGGCCGAGGCAGTAGAGCAGGATCAGCAGGAAACCGCGGGCCGCGGTGTCGCCGGTGGAGCTGGCCAGCACCAGCACGCCGGTCAGGGTCGGGCCGATGCACGGGGTCCAGCCGAGGCCGAAGACCGCGCCGAGCAGCGGCGCCCCCCACAACCCGCCGCGCGGCACCCGGTGCGAGCGGACGTCCTTCTGCAGCGCGGGGATCAGGCCGAGGAACACCAGTCCCATGGCGATCGTGACCACACCGCCGATGCGCTGCAGCAGGTCCTGGTTGACCAGCAACGCGTCCGAGATCCAGACCAGGCTGCCAAGACCGAGGGTGAAGACCACGGTGAAGCCGAGAATGAACAACCCGGCCGCGCCGACCACGGCGAAGCGGCCCTTCTTCGGCGCTTCGTCGGTGCTGACCGCGGGGGCGTCCGCGCCGACCAGCGCGGACAGATACGCGAGGTAGCCGGGTACGAGCGGCACCACGCACGGCGAGGCGAACGAGACCGCCCCGGCCAGCAGGGCCACCCCGGCGGCGAGCAGCAGCGGACCGGAGGTCGCTAGCTCGGTCACTGGGTCCACCCGATCAGGGTAAGGAATGAAAAACCCGTGAACCCGACCGGTACGTGCTTACTCCGCCGCGAGGCGCTGGACCACCGGTACCAGGTCGCTGGCGAGCAGACCGCGCAGGAAGACCATGGCCACCCGGTGCTGCTTGTCCAGCACGATCGTCGACGGCACGGCGTTGCGCGGATAGCCCTTGAGCATCAGCAGCGACCGGCCCGGCGGGTCGTAGATGGACGGGTAGGTGAGACCGTGGTTGCGCACGAAGTCCTGCGGCGCGTTGCGGTTGTCCTCGCGGACGTCGAGGCCGAGCACCTGCACCCCGGGCACCTCGCGCTGCACCTTCTCCAGCTCCGGCGCCTCGGTGCGGCAGGGCGGGCACCACGAACCCCAGAGATTGATCACCACGACCTTGCCGGGGAAGTCCGCGACCGCGATCTGCTTGCCCTCGGTCATCAGGTCCTCGCCGGACAGCGGCGGCAGCGGCTTGCGCTGGTCGCCTTCGTAGCTGATGTCGATCTGGCCACCCGGTGACACGAACTCGAAGTTGGTCCCGCGGGTGACCGCGTCGGACCCACTGGTGCAGCCCGCCACCAGCAGCGCCAGCGCGGCGAGCGAAGCGGTGAGCTTTCTCATGCCCCGGTCACCTTCGGATCGGTGTACCCGGCCGGTTCGCTGTAGACGATCCGGTCGAGGCGGTCGCCTTCGAAGACCAGGCTGGTCAGTGAGGCCAGCGAGCACTGCCGCTGACGCGGGTCGTGCCAGAGCACGCGCCGCTCCAGGAACCGCCGCAGTGTCCAGATCGGCAGCTGGTGCGACACGCACAACGCCTCGAAGCCCTCGGCCTCGACGCGGGCGCGGTGGATCGCGCCGAGCATGCGGTGCGCGATCTCCACGTACGGCTCGCCCCACGACGGCTTGAACGGGTTGACCAGCTTCGGCCAGTGCCTCGGCTGCCGCAGCGCGCCGTCGCCGACGGCCACCCGCTTGCCCTCGAACCGGTTGCCCGCCTCGATCAGCCGCTCGTCGGTGGCCACGTCCAGGCGGTGCGCGTCGGCGATCGGCGTGGCGGTCTCCTGCGCGCGCTGCAACGGCGACGCCACCACGTGCACGATCTGGTGCCCGGCCAGCGCCTCGGCCACGGTGAGCGCCTGCCGCTGCCCGCGCCCGGACAACCGGAACCCGGGCAGGCGGCCGTACAGAATGCCCTCGGGATTGTGCACCTCGCCGTGGCGGAGCACATGCACGATCGTGGTCATGACGCCTGCTTCGCGGCTGCGGCGGCCTCCGCCGCCGGGGTCAGCGCGGCTTCGATCTGCTCGAACACCGCGTCGTCCATGGCGGCGTTGACGAACCACGCCTCGAACGCGCTCGGCGGGGCGTAGACACCGCGTTCGAGCAGTGCGTGGAAGAACGGCGGGAAGCGCCAGGTCTCGGCGGTGGTCGCGGCGTGGTAGTTACGCACCGGCTCCTCGGTGAAGAACACGCTGACCAGGTTGCCCGCGTACGCGACGTGGTGCGCCACCCCGGCTGCCGACAGCGCCCGGCCGAACAGCGCGCCGAGGCGCTGGGAGTTCGCGTCGAGCGCGCGGTAGACCGACTCGTCGGCGTTGCGCAGCGTGGCCAGGCCCGACGCCACCGCCACCGGGTTCCCGGACAGCGTGCCCGCCTGGTAGACCGGGCCGGTCGGGGCGAGGCGGGCCATCACGTCCGCGCGACCGCCGAAGGCCGCCGCGGGCAGCCCGCCGGACATGACCTTGCCGAAGGTGTAGAGATCGCCGGGCACGGCCTCGAGGCCGAACCAGCCCGCGGCGCTGACCCGGAACCCGGTCATCACCTCGTCCATGATCAGCAGCGCGCCGTTGGCGTGCGCGATCTCACGCAGCGCGGCGTTGAAGCCCTGGTCCGGGGCGACCGCGCCCATGTTGCCCGCGGCCGCCTCGGTGATGATCGCGGCGATTTCGCCGGGGTTTTCGGCGAAGGCGGCCCGCACCGCGTCGATGTCGTTGTAGGGCAGGACGATCGTGTCCGCGGCCTGCGCACCGGTGACGCCCGGCGAGGTCGGCAGGCCGAGCGTGGCCACCCCGGAGCCGGCCTGGGCGAGCAGCGCGTCGACGTGCCCGTGGTAACAACCGGCGAACTTGATGATCTTGGACCGCTCGGTGAAACCGCGGGCCAGCCGGATCGCGCTCATCGTCGCCTCGGTGCCCGAGTTCACCAGGCGGACCTGCTGCACCGGCTCCACCCGGCCGATGATCTCCTCGGCCAGCTCGACCTCGCCGATGGTCGGCGTGCCGAAGGACAGCCCGGCGGTCGCGGCTTCACGGGCGGCCTCGACCACGGCGGGATGCGCGTGCCCGAGGATCATCGGCCCCCACGAGGAGACCAGGTCGACGTATCTGGTGCCGTCGGCGTCCCAGAGGTACGCGCCCTCGCCGCGAACCATGAACCTCGGCGTTCCGCCGACCGCGCTGAACGCGCGCACCGGCGAGTTGACCCCACCGGGGGTGGCGGCCGACGCGCGCGCGAACCATTCCTTGGACTGTTCGACTGTCACGTTCGCCAGTCTGACAGAGCAGACCGGCGGCCGGGTCACCCGCGGCCGGGCGGACGCTGACCGCCTTGGCCGCCTTCCGGCCGGATGACCAGCTCGCCCTGCCCCGGTTGCCGGGCGCGGTTGCCGCCACCCGGCACCGCCGACGGGCCTTCCGAGGAGGACGGTCCGGAAAGGAGCGCGTGCGTCCACGCCCCCGCGCCGAAGACCACCACAAAAACCACCAGCGCGGCCAGCACCAGCGTGATGCGACTGGTCGGCCGGGCCGCCCGCGCCAGGTCCGCGTTGAGGTCGCCGATCGGCTCGTTGACCACCGCCGCCGCCTCGGCTGCCGAAAGTTGTTGTGTCACAGCGATTCCTCCTCGTGTCGAAGGGCGTCGATGGGCCGCAGACCGGCGGCCCGCGCGGCCGGGTAGCTGCCGAAGAACAGGCCGATCAGCGCCGAGACCACAAAGGCCGGCACGATCGATGACGGCACCAGCACCGGAGTGATCCCGGCGACGTCGAACCGGCTGCCCGCCACCCCGAGCAGCACACCCAGCAGGCCGCCGAAGAGACTGAGCAGGGTCGCCTCGGCCAGGAACTGCCCGAGGATCGCCGCGCGCGGGGCGCCGATGGCCTTGCGGATGCCGATCTCGCGGATCCGCTCGGTGACCGTGACCAGCATGATGTTGGTCACGCCGATCCCGCCGACCAGCAGCGAAATCGCCGCGACCGCGGTCAGCAGCACGGTGAAGGTCTCGGTGGTCGACTGACTCGCTTCGAGCAGTTCCGCCGAGTTCTGCACGGAGAACGCCTCCGCGTCGGACAGCCGCGCGGTCAGGATCGCGGTGATCTCCGCCTGCGCCAGTGAAACCGCGTCGGGCGCGGCGGCGCGCACGACGATCTGGTCCAGGCTGCCGTACCCGGTCAGCGAATCCTGCACGGCGGTCAGCGGCGCGATCGCCACTTCGTCGGCGTTGCGCTCGCCGGTGCTGCCCTTCTCCGCCAGCACACCGACCACGGTGAACTCGATGCCGTCGAGCAACACCTTCTGCCCCACCGGATCGGCCCGGCCGAACAACTCCTCGGCGACGGCCGGGCCGAGCACCACCACCTTGCGCGCGGCGGTCACGTCCTCGGCGGTGAACAAGGCACCCCGCGCCGGCACCCGGTTCGTGGTGGTGAAGTACTCGAGATCGGTACCGGTCACCGCGGGCAGGTCGTAGCTGGTCTGCCCGGCGACCGCGGTGGCCTGGGTGGACACCACCGGCGAGGCCGCCTGGACATCGGGTGCCCCCAACGGATCCACCAGCGCTTTGGAGTCCTGTGTGGACAGTTTACGGGCGTCGGGGCCGCGGGCCGGGGTCACCGCCAGCACGTTGGTGCCCAGGCCCTCGATGCTCTCGGCGACCTTGGCCGAGGCGCCGTTGCCGACGGCCACCAGCAGGATCACCGCCGCCACGCCGACGGTGATGCCGAGCGTGGTCAGCGCCGAGCGCAGCTTGTTCGTGGTCAGCCCGCGCGCGGCGAACCGGAGGACCTCCACGTCACCACCCCGTCTCGTCGGAGACGATCCGGCCGTCACTGACCCGGATCACCCGGCGGGCGTGCGCGGCGACCTCGTTCTCGTGCGTGATCACCACGATCGTCCGGCCCAGCGCGTGCAACCGGTCGAACACGCCGAGCACCTCGGCGGTGCTGGCCCGGTCGAGATTGCCGGTCGGCTCGTCGGCCAGCAGCAGCGCCGGCGCGGTCACCAGCGCCCTGGCCAGCGCGACGCGTTGCTGCTGCCCGCCGGACAGTTCACTGGGCACGTGCTTCGCGCGATCGGTGAGGCCGACCAGTTCCAGCGCGGCCATCGCCCGCGCCCGCCGCTGGGCCCGGCGCAACCCGGCGTACCCCAACGGGAGCTCCACATTGGACAGTGCGCTGACCCTGGGCACCAGGTTGAACGACTGGAAGACGAAGCCGATCTTCCGGTTGCGCAGCAAGGAGAGCTGACTCTCGCGCAACGCACTCACCGGCACCGAATCGAGCACGTACTCCCCGCTGGTCGGCACATCCAGGCAGCCGAGCACGTTCAGCAGCGTGGACTTGCCGGAGCCGGAAGCTCCCATGATCGCCACGTACTCACCGCGCGGCACCACCAGATCCACCCCGCGCAACGCGTGCACGGCGGTTTCCCCGTCGCCGTAGGTCTTGTGCAGACCCCTGACCTCTATGACGGTCACTGGCGTGCCCCGGCCGCCTGCAGCACCACCTGGTCGCCTTCGCTCAGTCCCGACTTGACCTCGACCAACGCCTGGCCGCGCACCCCGAGTTCCACCCGCACCGGCACGTCCTGGCCGTCGCGGCGCACCAGCACCGTGCCGCCGCCCGGTACCGCCGCGGCGGGCACCGCCAGCGCGTTCTTCGCTTCGGCGACGGTGATCGACACGCTCGTCGACTGGCCGGGCCGCAACCCCTCCGGCGGCTCGGACAACTTCAGCTTGGCCGGGTACGTCACCGTGTCGCCGCTCTCCGCCGGGGTCAGCGCGATCGACTCCACGGTCGCGGTGATCTCCTTGCCGGACAACGCGTTGACCGTGACCGTGGCCTGCTGGCCCGCCTTCACCTTCGCCGTGTCGACCTCGGCGATCGACGAGTCCACCAAGTAGTTCCGGAGATCGGTGAGCACCACGAAGCCGGAGCCGCCGTTGCCGACCTGCTGCCCGACGTAACCGTTGATCGTGGTGACCGTGCCCGCGCCCGGCGCGGTCAGCACGGTGTTCGCGACCGCGGTTTCGGCGTCGGCCACCTCGATTTCGGCCTGGTCCACCTTGGCCTGCAGCGCGGCGCTGGTCTCCGGCGCGTTCGCCAGCTCCTCCTCGGCCGCGGCCAGTTCGCTCCGCGCCAGGTCCAGCTTCCGCTCCGCCTGCGCACTGTCCAAAGTGGCCAGTCGCTGCCCGGCGGTGACGGTGTCGCCGACCGCGACCTCGATGGTGGCCACCTCGCCGGCGGTGCCGAAATCGGCGTTCGCCGTGTACGCGCTGGCCACCGTGCCTGCCGCGGACACCGACTCGGTGACGTCCGCCCTGGTCACCGGGGTGGTCCGGGACTGCGCCTGCGCGTCCCCCTCGGCGGGCGCGAACGCCTGGTACGCCCCGAACGCGGCACCGCCGAGCGCCAGGACGAGCACCCCGTTGATGACCCAGGTACGGCGCTTTGTCATGCGGCGACGCTGGCCGCCGAAGTTGTTGGCGCGCTGGGAGTCAGCTGTGCGCGGGCTGTGGATCCTTGCGCGGCTTGCGCGGGCGGGCACGCGCCGCGAGCACGAACTGACGCACCGCGTCCACCACCAGCAGAGCCGCCGCCAGGCCGAGCACGATCGCGGCGAGCACCCAGTTGCCCGCGTAGTGGAAGGAGGTCAGCTCGGCCCCGTCCGAGGCGCGGACGCGCACCGTGCTGATCGAAGCCGACCAGGCCATCGTCGCCAGCCAGACAGCCACCCCGGCGAGCACCAACTCGACCACCGCCACGATGGCGCGCCACGGGCGGTGCAGGCTCTGGGGAGTCGTCGCGGGCTCCGGCGGCCAGTCCGGCTCGGTTTCACTCACCGTCAGACTCTCTCACGATGCCGGTGACCCTGCGCAACGCGGCGCGCAACTTTTCGGCGTCACGCGCCCAGGCCACCACCACGCTGCCGTCGTCGAGCCGGAGCGGCAGGTCCTCGAACTTCCGGGGCACCGCCGGGCCGCCGCCGAGCACCTTCGCCCCGACCGGTGTGCCGACGTCCTCGAGTTCCTTGATCCGTTCGACCGGCAGGCTTTCGCGGCCCTGCCACAGCGCCTCGGTGGTCACCTTGACGCTGAGGAACCGGCGCCGCGCGTACACCCAGAGCATGGTCACGCCGAGCAGCGCCAGCCCGACCAGCACCCACTCGATGCCGTGCACCGGGCCGCCCGCGAGCAGTTCGAGCCCGAAGCCCACGAGCGCGAAGCCGGGGCCCCACAACAGCGGCGCACCCCCGGCTCCCGGCTCGTCGAGCAGCACCCGGGGCTCGGTCACCGCTTCGGCAGCTTCGGGAAGTAGGGCTGCACGCTGGGCAGGTAGAGGCAGACGGTGGCGGCGATGATCAGCGCGCAGGCCAGCAGCTTGGCCTCGTTGGTGAAGAACAGCACCTGGAAGACCACCGTCACCACGGCGAGCACGGTCAGCACGGTGCGCGCCGAACGGGTGCCGTCCTTGGCCTTCCAGGCGAACAGCAGGAACAGCGCGGCGAACACGATCGCGCCGACCAGGAAGGTCCACAGCACCGTGGTGATGCCGCCGGCCACCTGCTCCGCGGTCAGCCGCTGGTCGCGGGGCAGTCCCAGGGTCAGGTCGATGATCTGCTGCTTCATCACCAGCGAGAGCGCGAAGCCGATCACCATCACCGCGCTGGCGCTGATCCACAGGTACCAGGACACCTTCACCGGCTGCGGTAGCGGACCCGCCGGTTTCGCGGTCTCCTCCCCGGACACGGCTGGTGCCTTGGGCAGACCTTCGGGCTCGGGTTTCTCGCTTGGCTCGGTCACGGCGGTGACTCTAGTTTCCTTGCCCCGTCAGTCCAGCCAGCGCGCCGCCTCGGCGGCCCAATAGGTGAGGATCGAGTCGGCACCGGCGCGGCGGATCGAGGTCAGGACCTCCAGCACCGTCGCTTCGCGGTTCAGCCAGCCGTTCGCCACCGCGGCCTCGACCATCGCGTACTCACCGGAGATGTTGTACGCGGCCACCGGCACCGGCGAGACCTCGGCGGCGGCGCGCACGATGTCCAGGTAGGCGAGCGCGGGCTTGACCATCACCATGTCCGCGCCCTCGGCCACGTCCAGTTCGATCTCGCGCAACGCTTCCCGCGCGTTGCCCGGGTCCTGCTGGTAGGTCTTGCGATCGCCCTTGAGCTGCGAGTTGACCGCCTCGCGGAACGGGCCGAAAAAGGCGCTGGAGTACTTCGCGGAATAGGCGAGAATTCCGGTGTCGGTGAATCCGGCGTCGTCCAGCGCACGGCGGATCACGCCGACCTGGCCGTCCATCATCCCGCTCGGGCCGAGCAGGTGCGCGCCCGCCCGCGCCTGGGCCAGCGCCATTTCGGCGTAGCGCTCGAGGGTGGCGTCGTTGTCCACGCCGCCGTTCGCGTCGAGCACGCCGCAGTGACCGTGGTCGGTGAACTCGTCGAGGCAGGTGTCGGCCATCAGCACGGTCTCGTCGCCCAGTTCGGCCTTGAGATCGCGGAGCGCGACGTTGAGGATGCCGTTCTCGTCGGTGGCCCCGGAGCCGATGGCGTCGTGCTGCTCCGGAATGCCGAAGAGCATCAGCCCGCCGACCCCGGCGCGCACGGCCTCGACGGCGGCCTTGCGCAACGAGTCGCGGGTGTGCTGGACCACGCCGGGCATGCTCGCGATCGGCCGCGGCGCGTCGGCGCCCTCGGCCACGAACATCGGCAGGATCAGCTGCCGCGGGCGGAGCGTGGTCTCACTGACGAGGCGCCGCATCGCGGGGGTGACACGCAACCGGCGGGGACGATGCTCGGGAAACACCCTTATGACGGTACTCCCCGCAATTCCGGGGAATTGCGGGGAGTACCCGAAATGCTTTTAATGACGCTTCGTCAGAAAATAGTCGCGTCATTTTCTGACAAAGCGTCAGCAAGTGAAACTACGAGCGGCGAGCGCGCTTGGCCTTGCGCGGCGGCGGCAGCGCGCCCTCGGCCCGCAGGCGGGCGGCGTGCGCGGCGAGCGCGTCCACCAGCGCGGTCACGTTCGGGGTTTCCGGCTGCACGTCCACGCGCAGGCCGAACTCGGTCGCCGTCTCCGCGGTCTTCGGGCCGATGCAGGCCACCAGGGTCCGGGTGTGCGGCTTGCCCGCGATGCCGACCAGGTTCCGCACGGTGGACGACGAGGTGAAGCACACCGCGTCGAACCCGCCGGTCTTGATCATCTCGCGGGTCTCGGCTGGCGGCGGGGCGGCCCGGACGGTCCGGTAGGCCGTCACGTCGTCGATCTCCCAGCCGCGCTCGCGCAGCCCGGCGGACAGCGTCTCGGTGGCGATGTCCGCCCGCGGCAGCAGCACCCGGTCGACCGGGTCCAGCACGTCGTCGTAGGGCGGGAACTCGGCCAGCAGGCCTTCCGAGGACTGCTCACCGGAGGGCACCAGCTCGGGAATGATGCCGAACGAGCGCACCTTCGCCGCGGTGGCCTCGCCGACGCAGGCGATCTTCACGCCGGAGAACGCCCGCGCGTCCAGGCCGAACTCCTCGAACTTCTCCCACACCGCGCGCACCGCGTTGGTGGAGGTGAACACCAGCCACTGGTACCGGCCGTCGACCAGGCCCTTGACCGAGCGCTCCATCTGCGCCGGGCTGCGCGGCGGCTCGACCGAGATGGTCGGCACCTCGTGCGAGGTGGCGCCGTGGCTGTGCAGCCGGTCGGCCATGTCGCCAGCCTGCTCCTTGGTGCGCGGGACCAGCACCTTCCAGCCGTACAGCGCGCGCGACTCCCACCAGGACAGCTTCGAGCGCTGCCCGGCGGCCTGCCCGACGGTGACCACCAGCGGGCCGACCAGCTCACCGGCGTCGGCCGAGAGCGAGGCCAGCGTGGAGTCCACCGTGCGCTGGGTGTTGATGGTGCCGTTCGAGGTGACCGCGACCGGGGTGGCCGGGGCCAGCCCGTGCTCGGTCAGCCGGGAGGCGGCTTCGGCCAGGTGGCTGGAGGTGGCGTGCAGCACCAGCGGGGCGCCGGTGCCGGCCAGCGCGGCCCAGTCGACCTCGCCGCGCACGTCGACCTCGATGTGCGTGCCGCCGAGCGCCACACCGGCGTAGGCGGGCACCGCGGCACCGGGCGAAACGCCGGGCACCACGTCGAACACGGCGCTGGTTTTGGCCACGGCCTGCACCTCGGCCACCGCGGCGGACTGGGTCAGCGGGTCACCGGCGACCAGCCGGAGCGTCAGCCGGCCCGACTTGGCCTCGTTGACCAGGTCCTTGGCCACCTCGGCCGGGTCCCCCACCGCGGGGCGCACCTCGGCGTCGGGGTGGGCGAAGGCCAGCACACCGGCGGGCACGTCCGGATCGGTCACCACGACCTCGGCCTTGCCCAGCAGCTCCTGGGCACGGACGGTCAGCAGACCGGCGTCGCCGGGGCCCGAGCCCACGAAGGCGACGCGCCCGGTGGTCTTGCGCGCGGGGGTCATCTCTACGTCTCTCCTCTTTACAATCGGCCGCTGCACACCTCGGCCATCTGGCAAGCATTCTTCCCCGCCGAGCAGGGAAAACGAGAATCAGTTCGCGGTCAGCGCGCCCGCGCCGAGGTCGAGCAGCTCGGCGGCCAGCTCGCGGCCGAGCTTCTCCGCCTCGTCCTTCCCGGCCACCGCGGAGGCGCGGAGCATGTCCACCGCCTCGCCGTCACCGCCGACGGCCGCGGTGCCCCGCAACGAAACCCGCTCGATCACCGAGCCGTTCTCGTCGAGGTCCTCCACCACCTCGGCCAGCGCCCCCACCGGGGCACTGCACCCGGCTTCCAGCGCGGCCAGCATGGCCCGTTCCGCGGTCACCGCGATCCGGGTGGCTTCGTCGTCCAAAGTGGACTGGAGCAGCTCGGCGACGTCGGTGTCATCCGCCCGGCACTCCACCGCCAGCGCGCCCTGGGCGGGCGCGGGCAGCAGCTGGATCGGGTCGAGCGTCTCGGTGATCTCGGCGAGCCTGCCCACCCTGGCCAGCCCGGCCCTGGCCAGCACCACGGCGTCGAGCTCACCGCCGGACACCTTGCCCATGCGGGTGTCGATGTTGCCGCGGATCGGCACGATCTCCAGGCCGAGGCCGAGCGCGCGCAGCTGCGCGGTGCGCCGCGGCGAGCCGGTGCCGACGGTCGACCCCGGCGGCAGTTCGCCGAGGGTGAGGCCGTCGCGGGCGATCAGCGCGTCACGCGGGTCGGCACGCGGCGGGACCGCCGCGATCACCAGTCCCGGCGCGGGCGCGGTGGGAAGGTCCTTGTAGGAGTGCACGGCGACGTCGATCTCACCGGCGGTCAGCGCGTCACGCAGCGCGGAGGTGAACACCCCGATGCCGATCTCGGTGATCGGCGCGCTGGAGCGGTCGCCGGGGGTGGAGATGGTGACCAGCTCCACCTGGGCGCCGGCGTCTTCCAGCGCCTTGGCCACGGTGCCGGTCTGGGCCAGCGCGAGCTTGCTGCCGCGCGTGCCGATCCTGATGGTCCTGCTCAATTCGGTTCACCGTTGGTTTCTTGTGGATCAGAAGGACGCGCGACCACCTGCGGCGCGGCGGGATCGAGCTCGAACAGCTCGCGCAGCGCGCTGGCGTAGTCGGTTCCGGCGTCCTGTCCGGCGAGTTGCTTCACGCGCACGGTCGGCGCGTGCAGGAGCTTGTCCACCACGCGGCGGACGGTGCGGCCCAGCTCCTCGCGGACCGTGGTGTCGAGTTCCGGCAGCCGGTTGTCCAGCCGCAGCAGCTCGGCGTCGACCACCTCCGCGGCCCGCTTGCGCAGGGCGGTGACGGTCGGGGTGACCTCGGCGCTGCGCTGGCCGGCGAGGTACTCGCGCACCTCGTCCAGCACGATGCCGGTGGCCTTGGCGAGCTGGCGATCGGTCTCGGAGGTACCGGTCGCCGCGCTCATCCGGCGGCGCACGGTCTCCAGGTCGACCACCCGGACGCCGGCCAGCTCGGCGACGGCGGGTTCGACGTCCCTCGGCAGCCCGAGATCGCAGATGACCAGTTCACGGCCTTCGCGCGGGAGCACGTGGGAGGTGTCGAGCACGGCGTCGGCGGCACCGGTGCTGGAGACCACCACGTCCGCCCTGGCGACGGCCGCGGTCAGCTCGGTCATCGGCACCGCGGCGGCGGGCACGCCCTGCTCGGCGATCGACGCGGCCAGGCGCTGGGCGTTGACCAGCGTGCGGTTCGCCACGGTGATCGAGCCGATGCCCGCCTTGCGCAGGTGCGACCCGGTCAGCGCGCCCATCGAACCGGCGCCGACGACCAGCGCGTGCTTGCCCTCGATCTCACCGGCCGCACGCAGCGCCTCGGACACCACGGAGGCGCCCAGCTCGCCGAGGCCGGTCTCGGTCTGCACGCGCTTGCCGACGCGCAGCGTGGTCTGGGTCAGCTCGTGCAGCACACGGCCGACCGTGCCCGCCTCGCGCGCGGTGGCGTAGGCGGCGCGGACCTGGCCGAGGATCTGCGTCTCGCCGATGACCATCGAGTCCAGGCCCGAAGCCACCGAGAACATGTGCTCGACGGCGGCACCGGCGTAGTGCACGTAGAGGTTGTCGTACAGCGTGGCGGGTTCGACCCCGGCCTGGCGCGCGAGGACCGCGGAGACGTCGGACAGGCCGCCGTGGAAGGCGTCGACCACCGCGAAGACCTCGATGCGGTTGCAGGTCGAGAGCACCATCACCTCGGCGATGTGCTCGGCCTGCTGCAGCTCGTGGAGCACCTTGCCCAGCTCGGCGGCGGGCACGGCGGCCCGCTCCAGCATGGTCAGGTCCGCGGTGCGGTGGGAGAGCCCGATGGCCAGAATGCTCACGATCGCACCACCATGCCGTTGTCCGCCACGCCGTTCACACCCGCTTCTTCGTCGGCCCTGCGCGCCACGTGGAACGAAAGGATCTGCAGTTCCACCGCCAGGTCTACCTTGCGAACCTCGACGTGCGGTGGAGCCTGGAGCACCACCGGCGCGAAGTTGAGGATGCACTGCACACCGCCGGCCACCAGCCGGTCGCAGACCGACTGCGCGGCGGTCGGCGGGGTGGCGATCACGCCGATGGAGATCTCACGCTCGGCGCACACCTTCGGGATCTCGTCCAGGTGCGACACCGGCAGCCCGCCGACCGGCACGCCGATCAGGTCGGGGTCGAGGTCGAACAGGGCCTCCACCGGGAAACCGCGGCCGGGGAAACCGCCGTAGTTGGCCAGCGCGTGGCCCAGGTTGCCGATGCCGACCACGGCGACCTTGTGCTTGCGGGTCAGCCCGAGCGTGCGCTCGATGTGGCCGACCAGCACGGAGACCTCGTAGCCGACCCCGCGCGTGCCGTAGGAGCCCAGGTAGGACAGGTCCTTGCGCAGCTTCGCCGAGTTGACCCCGGCGGCCGCGGAGAGTTCTTCGCTGGAGACCGTGGTCGCGCCCTGCTCGGCCATCGCGGAGAGCACCCGCAGGTAGACGGCGAGGCGGGCGACGGCGGCTTCGGGAATGGACTTGGCGCGGACCGGGTCGGCCACGCCGTTCACCGGCGCGTCCGGCACGGTCGGCATCTCGGCGGTCGGCGCGTTGTCGGCGTCGGGAGTGCCCGCCTGCCTGGCCGAACCACCTCGGCGGCCCCGCTGTGCGACCACGCCTGATCTCCTCGTTGATGCCGTTCCTGCTGACAGATCCAGGTTGAAAAATCAACCCTTGACCCGGCGGGCGACTCAGTGTTCGATACCCGGCGCCGCGCGGGGCGATGGCACTACGGTAGCCACTTGTGAACGCATGCACAAAGTGACTGGTAGAGGGCTTGAACCCAGGCTACCCGCCGATCTTCCATCAGCCGAAAACGGCAACCGCACGCCGGTATCCGACGTCACACTGGGGCGATAGGGGGTGGCCGGTGTCGTCGATGGAGTTCGAAGTGCTCGGGCCGATGCGCGTCCGCCGGGCCGACGGCCCGTCCCAGCCGTCCGGGAAGTTGCAGCGGATCCTGCTCGGCGTGCTGCTGACCAGGGCGAACCGCCCGGTTCCCGTCGACGTGCTCACCGACGCGCTGTGGGGTGAACGCGCCGACCGGCGGGCCGCGCAGAAGCTGCAGCTGCACGTCCACCGCCTGCGCGGGCTGCTCGGCGAACCGGGACGGCTGGTCTTCGACTCCGGTGGGTACCTGCTGCGCGTGCTGCCCGGTGAGCTGGACGCGGAGCGATTCGAATCACTTTCCGGCGAGGCCGTCGACGACCCCGCACTGGCCAGGAAGGCGCTGGACCTGTGGCAGGGCACCCCGTTCGACGGGCTCGACGTGCCGTTGCTCACCGACGAAGCGCGGCGGCTCGCCGAGACCCGGCTCAACCTGCTGGAGGCGCTGTTCGAGGCGGAGCTGAACGCCGGTCGACACCTGGCCGTGGTCGGTGAGCTGGGTGCGCTGGCCGCGGCACACCCGCTGCGCGAACGGCTGCACGCGCTGCTCGTGCGGGCGCTGTACCGCGGGGGCAGGCAGGCCGACGCGCTCGCCGCGTGCCGCACCGCGCGCCGGGTGCTGCGGACGGAGCTGGGCCTGGAGCCGGGCCCGGAACTTCGCGAACTCGAGCAGGCGATCTTCGAGGGCCGCGAAACCGAGCCCGCCGGGCCGTCACCCGTTCCGGCACAACTCCCGGCGCAGGCACGCGGGTTCACCGGCCGCGAGCGCGAACTCGCCGAGCTGGACGAACTCGCCCCGCTGTCGGTGATCACCGGTACCGCGGGGGCGGGCAAGACGGCGCTGGCGCTGCGCTGGGCCCACCGCACGCGCGACCGGTTCCCCGACGGGCAGCTCTACGCCGATCTGCACGGATACGGTCCCGACCGCCCCGCCGATCCGGCCGACGTGCTCGCCGGTTTCCTGCGGGCGCTCGGGGTGGACGGCGCCGCGCTGTCGCCGGTGCTCGCCGAGCGCTCGGCCAAGTTCCGCACGCGGGTGGCCGGGCGGCGGCTGCTGATCGTGCTGGACAACGCGCGGACCGCCGAGCAGGTGCGGCCGCTGCTGCCCGGCACCGGTTCGTGCGTGGTGCTGGTGACCAGCCGCGACACGCTGACCGGACTGGCCGCGGTCGACGGCGCGCGGCGGCACGAGCTGGACCGGCTGCCCGCCGCGGCCTCGCTCACCCTGCTCCGCGAGCTGACCGGCGACCGGGTGGACGCCGAGCCGGAGGCCGCCGCCCAGGTGATCGAGCTGTGCGCGCGGCTGCCGCTGGCGCTGCGGATCGCCGCCGAGTCCATTCGCGACCGGCCGGCCCGCAGCATCGCCGCGCTGGTCGAGGAACTGGCCGACGAGCGCGCCCGGCTCGACCTGCTCGACGCCGACGGGGACCCGCGGGCCGCGGTCCGCTCGGCCTTCTCGTGGTCGTTCCAGCATCTGCCCGCGGAAGCCGCCAGGGTGTTCCGGCTGCTCGGGCTGCACCCCGGTCACGACACCGGCGAGCAGGCGGTGGCCGCGCTGGCGGACATCGATCTGCGGACCGCGCGACGCGCGCTCGGCCAGCTCCGGCGCGCCAACCTGGTCGAGGCGAGCGCCGACGGCCGATACGTGATGCACGATCTTCTGCGGGCATATGCCGGTGAGTCGGCTGGTGAGGACGACGCGGCGTCGCGGCGCATCCTCGGCTGGTACGTGCATTCGGCGATCGCCGCGCGCGCCGTGCTCGACCCGCACGCCCGGCCGATGTGGAGCGACGCCGTCGAGCCGCCGTCGCACCTGCCCGTGTTCGGAGACCGCGCGGCGGCGCTGGCCTGGTTCGAGCTGGAACGGGAGAACTTCAGCGCGGCCGTCCGCGACGCCGTGGCCAGGGGGTACGCCACGGTCGCCTGGCAGCTGGCTTCGGCGCTGCTCATCTACTTCTATTCGAGCCGCCGCTGGGACGACTGGCTCGGCACGCACCGGACCGCGCTCGCGGTCGCCGACCCGCTGGGCCGCGCGCACATGCTGAACGGGCTCGGCGTCGCCTACGACGACCTGCACGACCACGAGCGGGCGATCGCCTGCCACCGGGAAGCTGCGGAGTTGTTCGACGCCGAAAGCACAGTGGACGACGGGCTGGCCGCGGCGTGGAACCAGAACAACCTCGGCGTGGTCTACGACAACGCGAAGCGGTTCCCCGAGGCCGCCGCCTGCTACGAGGACGGCCTGCGGCGGTTCCGCGCGCTCGGCGACCCGCGTGGCGAGGGCTACTGCCTCAACAACCTCGGCGACGTGCTCCGGCAACAGGGCTCCTTCGCCGAAGCCGAGGCGTACCTGCGTGAGGCGATGGAGGTCCACCGGCGGGCCGCCGACACCCCCGCGCGCCGGTTCACCCTGTGCACGCTCGGCGATCTGCACCGCGACAGCGGCGATCCGGAACGCGCGCTCGAGGCGTACCGGGAGGCCCTGGAAATCAGCCGGATGCTCGGCGAGAGCTGGCGCGCGGCACGGGTCCAGGCACGCCTCGGCGCGGTACTGCACAGCATCGGGCGCGACGGCGAAGCCCGCGAATTCCTGCGCGAGGCGCTGGAGGTGTTCACCCGCAATGGCGATCCGGAGGCCGCGGAAGTGCGGAAACTGCTCGCCGAGATCGGGTGAAACCACGATGAAAGCGGCAACCGCCACACTTCCGGCATGGCGACTTCGCTGTCCGCGCTGGCCGCGCGGAACAACCGTGCCGACGAGGGCCTGCTCGCGCTGCGCAAGGATCTCGCCCAGCGCACCGTCACCGCGCGCGACCGCGGTGACCTGGTCCAGGTCGAGGTGGACTCGGGCGGCAAGGTGCTCGCGGTCTCGGTGAATTCGACGCTGGTGCGCAAGGTGGACGCCAAGACCCTGGCGAACGCGATCCTGCAGGCCTCCACCGGCGCCCAGCGCGCGGCCGCCGAGCTGGTCGCGGAACGCCGCGCGTACCACCTCGGCAAATGAGCCCGTGGGTTCGCGCGCACGTCGGTGAACCGGCGGAACAGATCCGCGTGCCCGCGGCCGGGAAGCCGGTCTGGGTCAAGGCGGACGGCGAGGTGACCGCGGCGGCGGCGCCGGTCGTGCGCACCACAGCGCCCACAGCGCCCACAGCGCCCGCCGCGCCCACCTCGCGCACCGAGGACGAGCACGAACCGCCGTCGACCTGGCTGGTGCCCTCGTTCGAGCTGCCACCCAGATGAAAGCACCGGGAAAGCAGCGCCCGGCATCATGACGCCGACCAGCACGAAGGGGGAAAGCATGACCGGATCAGGGTTCCGCGTCGACACCGGGCGGATCCGCCGGGCGGCCACGGGATTCCGCGCCAGCGGGGACTCCGTCGGCACCGCGGTGGAGTCGATCTCGGCGGCCAAGGTGCCGACCGAGGCCTTCGGCATCTCCGGGCCGGGGCCGGAACTGGCCGCCGACATCGAGAAGGCCGTCGGGCACCGGCTGGAGCGGCTCCGCACGCGGCACGCGCGCCTCGGTGAGTTCGCCGGGAAGCTCGACGTCGCGGCCGACGACTACGACCGCAACGAGTCCGAGACCCAGGAAGACCTGCGAGCCGCGGGAAGGTCGGAATGACGCATCCGGCACTGCAGAACGCCATCAGCGCCTGCGGGCCGCTGTCGGCCGCGTCGAAGGCGCTCGGCGCCGCCGATCCGATCGAGGTGCTCGCGCACATCGACTGCGATCCCGAGTCGATCAAGGCGTACGGCGATCGTCTCCGCGCCGCACTGTCCGATTTGGACAAGGCGATCGACCAGCAGAACGCGACGATCGCCGAACTGGAGCAGGACGACGGCGAAGGCTCGGAAGCCGCGCTCGAGGAAGCGCGGAAGGAACTGGCCGAGCTGGAGAGCGACCGGGCCGAGGTGGCCAAGCTCGCCGACCAGATCACCGGCATCGGCCAGGAGCTGGAAAAGCTGGTGACGGACGTGAGCCACCAGATCGTCTCGATCGCGAACGGGGCAGCGGGCGCGGCGGGCGCGGTGGTGGACGGCTCGGCCTCGGCCGAAGACGAGGAACACGTCATCAAGGCCATCGACGAGATCATCCGGCTCGCCGAGCAGTTCCAGCAGCAGGTGCTGCGGATTCGCGAGGAGTTCAAGAAGCTGACCGACGCGGCTTCCGAAGCCGGGGTCTCGGGCGGGGCCGAAGCCGGCGCCGAACGAGGTGACGAGGGCGGCGGCGTCGAGCGCGACGAAGAGGGCGGCGAAGGCCAGCAGGGCCCGCCAGGCGGCGCGGGTTCCGGGGGCGGTGGAGCCGCGGGCTCCGGCGGTGGTGGAGCCGCGGGCTCGGGCCAGAACTGAGGCGGCGCGTCAGGTCGCCGTGATCGAGACGGAGTGCCAGCCGGTGGCGCCGTCCGGCACGGTGCCCTGGACCTCCCCGGTCTGCACGTACCCCGAGCGGTCCACCGCCCGGCAGTACAGCTGGTGCGGACCGGGAGGCACGTCCAACCGCACCCACCACATCCGCCAGGTGTCCGCGTTCACCTCGGCGCTCAGCGTCGCGGGCACCCACGGGCCCTGGTCCAGCCGCACCTCCACCCGGTCGATCCCGGTGTGCTGCGCCCAGGCGATCCCGGCGACCACGGTCTTCCCGGCCGCCTGCGAGGAGAACGGCTTCGGCACGTCGATGCGGGACTGGGTCTTCACCGGCCCTTCCCGCGCCCAGTCGCGCTCCAGCCAGTAGGCCCGCCGCGCCGACCAGGTGGTCACCTCGAGATCGGTGACCCACTTGGTGGCCGACACGTAGCCGTACAACCCCGGTACCACCAGCCGCGCCGGGAAGCCGTGCTTGACCGGCAGCGGTTCCCCGTTCATGCCGAGCGCGAGCATCGCGCCGCGCCCGGGGTCGAGCACCGCCGAGATCGGCGTGCCGCAGGTCCAGCCGTCGGTGCTGGTGGAGAACAGCTGCTCGGCACCCGGCCGCACACCCGCCTCGTTCAGCAGGTCGCGCAGGTCCACGCCGACGAAGGTGGCCGTGGAAATCAGGTCACCGCCCACTTCGTTCGACACGCAGCACAACGTGACCGCGCGCTCGACCAGCGGCCGGTCGCGGATGTCCGCGTAGGTGAAGGTGACTTCGCGGTCGACCAGGCCGTGCACCCGCAGCCGCCAGTCGTCGGCCCGCACCTGCGGCAGCGCCAGCGTGGTGTCGATCTTGTAGAAGTCCGCGTTCGGGGTGAGGAAGGTCGGCGTGCCGAGCTTGCCGAAGTCGGCGTCGGCCGGGATCGGCGGCGCGGGCCTGGCCGGGACCAGCCCACCGACTTCTGCCCGCGAAAGTTCCGCGTCCCGGCTCACCCCGATCACCTGACCGGCCAGCGCGGCCACCCCGGCGCCGGCGGCGACCCCGGCCCCGCCGACCAGGAACCGCCGCCTGCTCAGTCCGCCGTCGACGGCCTCCCCGGCGAACGCCAGCCCGTGCAGCCAGGCGAACACCCCGCACCCGGCCAGCAGCGTGGCCAGCGGCGCGAGGATCGCCAGCTGCCCGAGGTCCGGCCGCCGCAGCACGGCGACCACCCCGAGCACGCCGAACGCCCCGATCAGCACCAACCCCGGCGTGCGCGACGCCCGCGAGATCAGCCCGGCGACCGCGGCCAGTACGAGCATCACCAGGCCCATGCCGACGAACAGCGCGAGCTTGTCGTAGAGGTAGAAGGTGTCCTTGCCGAATTCGGTCAGCCAGCTCGGCGAGAACTCCGCGATGGTGCTGCCCACCGCGACCACCGGCGACGAATTCCGCCCGAGGAACGCGGAAAGCAGGTGCCCGGCCGCGGCCGCCGCACCGACGGCGACCACTCCGATCACGGCCGCGCGCGGGCGCGGCAGGCGTGTGCTCATGCCTCCATCGTGGTCAGCCGCGGGCCGGAAAGCCGCTGTTCCGCCCTTACGAGTGCATTACGCGAGCGCCGCGCGCAGCCGGTCCTCCTCGACCGACCAGTACCCGTGCTCGTCGCCGTCGACCAGGATCACCGGTACGCGGTCGCCGTACTCGGCCCGCCACTCCGGATCGCTGTCCACGTCGAAGGTCGACCACGCGACCCCCAGCTCACCGCAGATGCGCGCCACGTCGGCCTCCGCGCGCACGCACGCCGAGCAGCCGTCCCTGGTCACCACCGTCACTTCATGCGCCATGGTTTGCCTTCCTACCTCAGGCGCAGCCGGCGCAGCTTGCCGGTCGCCGAATGCGGCAGGCTCTCGGCGAACTCCACCGTGTGCGGGACCTTGTAGCCGGCGAGCTTGCCCGCGCAGTGGTCGACCACCTGCTGCGCGGACAGCGAGGCACCCGGCGCGACCACCACGACCGCCTTGACCGCCTCGCCGCTGCGTTCGTCCAGCACCCCGACCACCGCCGCCTCGAGAACCTCCGGCAGCTCGGTGATCGCCGACTCGACCTCGTTCGGGTACACGTTGAACCCGTTCACGATGATCAGGTCGTTGGCGCGGTCGACCAGGTGCAGATCGCCGTCGGTGTCCAGGTAACCGACGTCGCCGGTGCGGAACCAGCCCTCCTCGTCGGGGCCGTGCGCGCCGTCGGGCCAGTACCCGGAGAACAGGTTCGCGCCGCGCAGCGCGACCAGCCCGGTGCCGCCGTCCTCCTCGTCGAAGCTGTCCACCAGGTCGTCCGGATCGGACGGCACCGGCCCGGTGGTGCCGTCGCTCTCCACCAGCCGCAGCTCGATGCCGGGCAGCGCGCGCCCGACCGAACCGGGCTTCGGATAGCCGGTGACCAGCGTGGTGGTCACCACCGGCGCGGCCTCGGTCAGGCCGTAGCCCTCGTAGACGTCCATTCCGGTGGCCGCCCGGATCGCGGCCAGCACCTTGGGGTGCAGCGGCGCCGCGCCCGAGGTCATCCGGCGCACGGTGGCCAGCCCGGCGCCCAGCTCGTCGGCGTCCAGCGCGGCGAACTCGGCGTACATCGCGGGGACCCCGGCGATCGTGGTGACCCGGAACTCGGCGCAGTCGGCCAGCGCGCGCCGCGCGTCGAACCGCTCGGACAGCACCACGGTGGCGCCCACCGCCGCGGCCTGGAGCAGGCCGGGGCCCAGTCCGTAGACGTGGAACAGCGGGATCGCGATGAACACGCGGTCGGAGTGCTGGAGCACCGGCGGCCGCACCGACGAAAGCTGCTCGATGTTGGCCAGCAGCGCCCGGTGCGACAACATCACGCCACGCGGCGGGCCGGTGGTGCCCGAGGTGTACGAGACCACGGCGATGTCCTCACCGCTGCCCACCGGCTCGACCGGCTCCCCACCGGCTGTGGTGTCGGCCGCGGGCAGCGCGGTGACCCCGTCCGGCAGGTCCTCGGCCTCCGGGTCGTGGCTGACCACGAGCTTCGCCCCGCTGTGCTCGACCAGCGGCCGGATCTCGGCGCCCGGCGCCTGCGGTGACAACGGCACCGCGATCCCGCCCGCGCGCAGCACGCCGAACAGCGTCACCGCGAACGCGGTGGAGGTCGGCAGCCGCACCACCACCCGGTCACCGGGAGTGACCCCGGCGTCGGCGAGGCGGCGCGCTTCGGCGTTCACCGCCGCGTCCGCCTGTGCCCAGGTGCACCGCCGGTCGCTTCCTGAATCGATAAGTGCGAGTGAATCCGGCCAGCTCCCGGCAGCCGCGGAAACCAGCTCCGAGACGTTGCCCACGGTGCCGGCCGTTGCCTGGTGGTTCTGGTGATTCCCCTGTTCGGACGACAAATCCCAACCCCTTCCGCGAGCGCACTCACACCGTAACCAGTCTGTCATCCCCATCCCCCGAAGCGGGGATATCGCCCAGTCGTGGTGGTTACGTCACCGGAACACCACTACCTACTTCGCGGTAACAACACGTATGCTGCACTGGTCCTTGGGTGGTGTTGATCACTCCGTGACCAGCCAACGGCTCGCCAGCGGGGCCCGGGAGGTGCGAATCGATGAGCCTGCAAGTCGCCTTGGCCGGTGGTTCGGGCGCGCTCATCGGCACGAGCGTGCCGAGCCGCCGGGAGGTCGCCGCGCAGCGCACCGCCCAGGCCGAAGCCGTCAAGGCCGAAGCGTGGGACCTGGTGCACGCCGCCCAGCAGGGCGACGCCGGCGCCTTCGGCAAGCTGTACGACCGGTACGTCGACATGGTCTTCCGGTACGTGCTGTTCCGCCTCGGCGATCGCGACCTGGCCGAGGACGTGACCAGCGAGACCTTCCTGCGCGCGCTGCGCCGGATCACCTCGGTCAGCTACCAGGGCCGGGACGTGGGCGCCTGGTTCGTCACCATCGCCCGCAACCTCATCCTCGACCACGTCAAGTCCAGCCGCTTCCGCCTCGAAGTGGTCACCGACGAGGTCTCCGAGGGCGGCGCGAGCCCGTTCACCGGCTCCACCGCGCCGGGCCCGGCGGGTCCCGAGCAGCAGGTGATCAGCCGCGCGACCAGCTCCGAGCTGTTCCGCTGCATCGACGAACTGGGCAGTGACCAGCGCGAATGCATCCTCCTGCGGTTCATGCAGGGCCTCTCGGTTGCCGAGACGGCGGAGATCATGAACCGCAACGAGGGCGCCATCAAGGCACTGCAGCACCGCGCCGTCCGGCGGCTGGCCCAGCTCATGCCGAGCGGATTGCGGTAGTCCGGGCCGATCTCCGGGTTGATACTGGCCAGTACGCCGTAACTGTCGTTATCGGCTGTTCGTTAGCCAGCCGTGAAGTTGCCCTGGGAGCGCGAGCGGGACCGGTTCGCGCGCGCCGTCGAGAACCCGTCGCCGGACGACGACGAGTTCCGCCACGAGCTGGACCTGGTCGGCCGGCTCCGCAGGCTCGGCGACGCCGCCTCCCCCGGCCCGGAGACCAGGGAACGCATCGCCGCCGCCATCGAGGCGCGGCCGGTCGCGCCCCAGCCCCGGCGACGGCCGCGGCTGGGCCCCGTGGTGGCCGGTGGGCTGGCCGGACTGATCGCGATCGGCGGTCTCGGCGTGGCCCTCGCCGGGGACGCGCTGCCCGGCGACTCCCTCTACGGCATGAAACTCGCCGGTGAAACCGCCACCGTCGGCCTGACCTTCGACGACGAGGCCAGGGCGGGCAAGCGGCTCGACCACGCGGGCGGGCGGCTCGCCGAACTCCGCGAACTCGGTGGCCACGACGCCGCCGAGTTCCGCGCCGCGCTGGACAGCTTCGGCCAGGCCACCAGGGAGGGCACCGCCGAGCTGACCGCGGTCGCCACCGGGACCTCGGGCGCCCAGTTGACCGGCCTGCGGGCGTGGGCCGCCGAGCAGTCGCGCCTGCTCGCCGACCTGCGGCCGTCGGTGCCAGAAGGTGCCGGTGCCGCCTATGACAACGCTGTCGCGCTGGTGGACCGGGTCGACCGGCGCGCGGCCGCGCTCGCCGAGCGGATGAGCTGCTACCAGATCACCTCCGGCCGGTACGACGATCTCGGCGCCCTGCCCGCCACCGGCGGCTGCGCGCTCGGCGGTATCCCACCGGCCGACCCCGCCGACCCCGCCGATCCGGGCATCCCGGCGCCGGTCCCGGTCGACCGGCCGGAGTCACCCACGGTGGCCACCCCACCGGTCGACGACAGCCCCGTGACGGCCACGCCGGTGCTCGTCGCCCCCTCGCCGGAAGCACCACCAGTGATCGAGACGCCACCACCGGTCACCCGGCCCCGGCCGCCGATAATGCCGCCGCCACCTGGTGAACTCCTGAGACTTCCCCCACTGTTGCCGGGATTGCCCGAGGTGAGGGTCGGCTGGTAACCCGGCGGCCACTCCGGCTCGCTACCCTGTGCACAGGCGTTTCCCACAAATCGGAGGCGGTGAGCGTGTCGCGGTGGAGTGGCAGGGATAAGAGTCAGGAACTGGAGCGGCTCGCGGAACTGGCCGGTGAGGCGTCCGCCGAGGCCGCCGTCGCGATGGAGCAGTCGCCGTCCGCCGTGCTGACCGTGCCCGCGCAGGACCTGGCCGCCGGTGAGGTGCCGCCGGAGCCGGTCGCCGGACCGGCCGAGAGCGACCGGGCCGAGCCGCCCGTCGCCGCCGCGCCGCCGGACCTGACCGCCGCCGCCTTCTTCGACGTGGACAACACGATGATGATGGGCGCGTCGATCTTCCACTTCGTCCGCGGGCTGGCCTCGCGGAACTTCTTCACCACCTCCGACCTGGCCGGGTTCGCCTGGCAGCAGCTGAAGTTCCGGGTCGGCGGGCGGGAGAACCACGACGACATCAAGTCGCACCGGGAAAAGGGGCTGTCCTTTGTGGCCGGTCGCACGGTGCAGGAGATGGTCGACGTCGGCGAGGAGATCTACGACGAGCTGATGGCCGAGAAGATCTGGTCCGGTACCAGGGCGCTGGCGCAGATGCACCTGGACGCCGGGCAGCGGGTCTGGCTGGTCACCGCCACCCCGGTGGAGCTGGCCGCGATCATCTCGCGACGGCTCGGCCTGACCGGCGCGCTCGGCACGGTCGCCGAAAGCGTCGACGGTGTCTACACCGGACGGCTCGTCGGCGACCTGCTGCACGGGCGCGCGAAGGCGCACGCGGTGCGGGCGCTGGCCGCGCGCGAGGGCCTCAACCTGCGCCGGTGCACCGCGTACTCGGACTCGTCGAACGACATCCCGATGCTCTCCGCGGTGGGCACCTCGGTCGCGGTGAACCCGGACTCCGGCCTGCGCGAGGTCGCGCGGGCGCGGGGCTGGGAGATCCGGGACTTCCGGACCGGCCGGAAGGCCGCCAAGATCGGCGTGCCCTCCGTTCTCGGCGCCGGTGCGGTGGCCGGGGCGGTCGCCGCCGGTCTCGCCTACCGGCGCCGCTGACGCCCTGCCCCTCAGTCGCGGAAGATGCTGCGGCGCTGGGCCAGGCGGCGGTAGAGGGTCTGCTGGATCGACTCGCGCACCTGGTCGGTCAGGTTGAACACCAGCATCGGGTCGTCCTCGGCGTCCGGGCCGAACTGGTCGGTGCGGATCGGCTCGCCGAACTCGATGTGCCACTTCGTCGGCAGCGGGATCGCGCCCAGCGGCCCCAACAGCGGGAAGAACGGCGTCACCGGGAAGTACGGCAACCCCAGCAACCGCGCGAGCGGCTTGATGTCGCCGATCTTCGGGTAGATCTCCTCGGCGCCCACGATCGAGCACGGGATGATCGGCACCCCGGTCCGCATCGCCGCCGAGACGAAGCCGCCGCGGCCGAAGCGCTGCAGCTTGTACCGCGAGGAGAACGGCTTCCCGATGCCCTTGAACCCCTCCGGCCACACGCCGACCAGCTCGCCCGCGCGCAGCAGCCGCTCCGCGTCCGGGTTGCAGGCCAGCGTCTGCCCCGACTTGCGCGCCAGCGAACCCACCAGCGGCATCCGGAACACCAGGTCGGCGCCCAGTCCGCGCAGGTGCCGGTGCTCCGGGTGCTCGTCGTGCACCGCGACCGCGGTCATCAGCGCGTCCAGCGGCACCGTGCCCGAGTGGTTGCTGACCAGCAGCGCCCCACCCGTGACCGGCAGGTTGTGCACCCCGTGCGTGCTCACCCGGAACCACTTCTCGTACAGCGCGCGGAACGGCGGCATCAGCAGCGCGTCGGTCAGCTCGGCGTCGAAGCCGAACTCGTCGACGGTGTAGTCGCCGGTGAGCCGGTTGCGCACGAACTTCAGCAGCGTGACCAGCGCGTCCGGCAGCTCGGCCTCAGCGGGCACGGCAGCGGGCCGCGCCTTCGGGAACGGGACGACCGGCGCGTCGGCGAGCCTGGACGCTTCCTCCGCGGCGCCCTCCGGCCGCGGAGGCGCGGCCGGTGGCTCGGGGGCCTTCTCGCGGCCCGGTCCGTGCAGCGGAATCACCTGCGCGCTCATGCTCGTGGTCACTTCCTGCGCCCTGCCTTCCCTTCTGTCCCTGAACCCGTTCCGCCTGCCTGACCGGTGGCGGCGGCGACGGCCACCTTGCCGGCGAGCTTGGCCAGCCGCGGCCCGTCGAGCACCGGCCGCAGCCCGCGGCCCTGCACGTAGTCGTCGAACGCCTCACGCGTGGTCCACCGCGGCGTGTAGCCGAAGTCCTTGCGCAGCTTGGTGATGTCCACCACCCGGCCGAAGTTCAGCAGCCGGACCTGGTCGGCGGAGAAGTCCACCACCCGCGCCCCGCGCAGCACCTTGCCGACCGACGGCACCACACCGCGCGGCATGGGCAACTCGACCCGGCCCGCCCGGCGGATTGCCTGTGAGAGCGTGAGTACCCCCTCGCTGCCCACGTTGAACACACCCGGTTTGTCCTCCAGTGTGGCCTGCTCCAGCACGGCCAGCGCGTCCGAGGAGTGCAGCAGCTGCATCCGCGCGTCGTAACCGAGCACCGTCGGCACCACCGGCAGCGAGAAGTAACGCGAAAGCACCGTGTCGACCTCGGGGCCGATCATGTTGGTGAACCGCGCCATGGTGATGATGATGTCCGGGCGGCGGCGGGACAGCCCGCGCACGTAACCCTCCATCTCCACCGCGTCCTTGGCGTAACCGCTGCTCGACGCCGGGATCAGCTCGGAGTCCTCGGTGAACACCGCCTGTGACCGCGAACTGGCGCCGTACACCGCGGCGGTGGATTTCACCACCAGCTTGCGCACCTGCGGCGATCGCTGACACGCGGCGAGCAGGCGCATGGTGCCGATCACGTTCACCTCCTTGATCGCCGTCCGGCGGCCGGGGCCGGCCGGGTGGCAGGTGGTGGAGGCGTGCACCACGGTGTCGACCTGTGCGGTGCTGATCACCTTGGCGATCAGCGGGTTGCGGATGTCGGCGCGGACGAATTCGGCCCGGCCCATGCGCTGGAGCACGGACTTGGCCGGCGGGGTGGTGTCGACGCCGATCACGCGCTCGAGGTCGGGGTTGCTGCCGAGGCGGGCGAGCAGGCGCCCGCCGAGCTCTCCGCCGACTCCGGTGACGAGCACGATCTTGGACGGCATTCGGCCCCCTGGCGGGTGTGTGCGGGCATCGGTTCCTCGGGCGGGACAGCCGCAACTCCGGACGCTGTCACTCAGTGCGCGGCTGGTTACGCAAGACCGTATCGCGCTGGCGCACCCGAGATGTTACCGCGCGACGGGCAGGCCGGAAGACCGTCTTACCTGCTGTTAACGCAGCTCAACCGATTCCGGGGACGGACCACACTAATGGCGGCGGCCCGCCCGGCTGAGCCGGACGGGCCGTTCGCTGCGTTGCTTCACGCAGCCGATGGAACCTGTGGTTCGCCGCTCACTTGCCCTGCTTGCGACGCTGCATCCGCGTGCGGCGCAACAGCTTGCGGTGCTTCTTCTTGGACATGCGCTTGCGGCGCTTCTTGATGACCGAGCCCACAGGTGCTCCTTAACCTCTCGTCAGTGATCACCCGGCCCGGCGCGGCGTACAGCGCAACAGGACGAGCGGCCTATCAGGTTACCGGTGGCCGGACGGCCACCGGTCGGCGGGGGAGGTGTCATCCCACGTCGTAGTAGGCGCTGTCCAGATATTCGTGCACCGACTTCTCCGGCACCCGGAACGATTTCCCGACCCTGACGGCCGGGAGCTCACCCGAGTGCACGAGCCGGTAGACGGTCATCTTGGAGACCCGCATCAGCGTGGCCACCTCGGCAACCGTCAGGAACTGGACCTGGCGTGGTGGTGTCAGGTCCTCTTGTTTCTTCTTCGTCGGCATAGTCACCGCGTCCTTCGACACGTGTCGCGCCGCGCGGCTTCCCCACCGGCGGTACCGACACGCACGTGCTTCTAGCGAGGGTAGCGGGACAGGTGAGACTAATGCGACGCCTGTCACCGGAAATGGCCCCAACCAGGCCCGATATCGCCAACATTCGCCCGTTTGCTGGCCAGCCACCTGGGGGAACAGGCGCCCGTGCGTCGCCGGAGACCACTCTCGGCGGTGTGTCGCGCTGCCTCGATCAGTCGTGCGCGTTGCCCAGTTCGACCGATCGGTCACGCGCCGCTTCGATGGCCGCGATCAGTGCCGCGCGCACCCCGTGGTTCTCCAGTTCGCGGATCGCGTTGATCGTGGTGCCGGCCGGCGAGGTGACCGCTTCACGGAGCGTGACCGGGTGCTCCCCGGTCTCCGCGAGCATTTTCGCCGCGCCGACGGCGGACTGCACGATCAGCTTCTCGGCGATGTTGCGCGGCAGGCCGAGCAGGATGCCCGCGTCGATCATGGCCTCGACCAGGAAGAAGAAGTAGGCCGGACCGGAACCGGAGAGCGCGGTGACCGCGTCCTGCTGCGATTCGGGCACCCTGACCACGCTGCCGACGCAGGTGAGCAGCTCCTCGACCAGTGCCAAATGGTCGGCGGTGGCGTACCGACCGGGTGAAATCGCGCTCATCGCCTCACCGACCACCATCGGGGTGTTCGGCATCACCCGGACGACGGGGGTGCCGTCGGCGAGCCGCCGCTCGTAGAGGGCTGTCGGCAGGCCCGCGCACAGCGAGACGACCAGGGTCTCCTGGCGCAGGAGCGGGCCCAGCTCGTCGAGCAGCGGCTCGATGTCCTGGGGCTTGACCGCGACGATCAGCACGTCGGCCAGCTTCGCGGCCTCCGGCACGTCGACCCCGCGCACGCCGTAGCGGCGGGTCAGCTCCTCCACGCGCTCCGGATAGCGCTCGGTGAACAGCAGCTCGTCGGGCTTGCGCCCGCCGTGCAGCAGCCCCGACAGGAGGGCCTCGCCGATCTTTCCCGCTCCGAGCACCGCGATGACAGCCATGCCCCGATTATCACCGGGGCGCGGGGGTCAGCTCCCGGGGGCCAGTGCCAGCTGCCGCGACTGGCAGATCAGGCGACCGGCCGAGTCGATCACGGTGGCGTCCGAGTCGAACCAGGCTTCGTGGATGGACCGGCAGTCGACCTGCACGCGGAGCCAGCCCGGCGCCGGTCGGCAGCGGACCAGCGCGGTCAGCTGCACGGTCGGCGCCCAGCCCATCCGGCCCACGTTGAACACCACCGGCGGGTTCACGTCCCCGGCGAGCAGCGCGAAGTACGGGTCCGGCTGCCCGACTCGCGGCCGGACCCACAGCCGGATCCGCGGCGCGTCCGCGGTCCGCCCCGCCAGGTAGCCGACGGTCGCCGGGTCGAGCCGGACGTCGCAGGCCTTCGCCAGGTTGAACGCGCCTTCGGCGGTGTTGCCGCCGATCTGGATCGCGCCCGGCGGCGGTTCGGCGGGCACCGGCGGCACGTCCGTCCACTCCGGACGGCGGACGGGCAGCCGCCCGGTGGTCACCCTGGCCTCGACGCAGCTGCGCCCGCGCTGCTCCAGCCGCACCCCGACGACGGTGGCGCGACGGCCCAGCTTGTGCAGTTCGGTGCGCAGCAGCACCGGCCCGATGGCCGGCGGGTGCAGGAACTCGGCCGAGACCACCAGCGGTTCCGCCTGCGGCTCACCGCGTTCGGCGAGCGCCGACTGCGCGGCCCTGGCCAGCAGCGCCAGCAGGAAACCGCCGTGCGGATGGGTGCCGATCGACCACTCCGGCCGCAGGTCGGCGGTGAACGTGCCGTCGCTCAGCGAGCGGACCGAAATCGCCGCGCCGAACGGCACGGCCTCTTCCGCTGCGCTCACGAACGGCTGGCCAGCGCGCGCAGGAAAAAGCCGAGGTTCGCCGGGCGCTCGGCAAGGCGCCGCATCAGGTAGCCGTACCACTGCTCCCCGAACGGGACGTACACCCGCACGGTCTCCCCCTCCCCGGCCAGCCGGCGCTGCTCGTCCGGCCGGATCCCGTACAACATCTGGAACTCGTAGCTGCCCTGCTTGCGCCCGTACCAGCGCGCCCGCTCCCCGAGGATCTCCACCAGTCTCGGGTCGTGCGTGGCGAACATCGGGTAACCGTCACCCGACAGCAGCGCGTTCGCCGCCCGCACGTAACTCCGGTCCACCTCGTGCGCGGTGGCGAAGGCCACGGACTCCGGCTCCGCGTAGGCACCCTTGCACAGCCGGACCCTGGACCCGGCGAGCGCCACCGCGTCCGCCTCGGTCCGGCGCAGGTACGACTGCAGCACCGCGCCCACCCACGGCCAGGTGCGGCGCAGCTGGGCGACCGTGGCCAGGGTGGCGTCGGTGGTGGTGTGGTCCTCCATGTCGAAGGTGACCGTGGTGCCGCACTGCTCGGCCGCGGCGCAGATCCGGTAGGCGTTGTCCACGCTCAGCCGTCCGGACAGCTTCTGCCCGACGGCCGACAGCTTGACGCTCACCTCCGCGTACCGCGCCAGCCCCTCGCCGTGCAGCTGGTCCAGCAGGGTCAGGTAGGTCCGCACGGTGCGCTCGGCCAGCTCGGCGTCGGTGGTGTCCTCGCCGAGGTAGTCCAGCGTGGCGGTCAGCCCGTCCGCGGCGAGCCCGCGCACCGCCTCGACCGCCCGCGCGCAGCTCTCCCCGGCGACGAAGCGCTCCACCACCGAACGTGTGCCCGGCGCGGTGGCGACCAGCCGGCGCAGGCGGTCGTTGCCCGCGGCGGCGAGGATCGTCGAGCGTACGGGGTTCACGCCGGAAACTTTACGTGTTCAGTCGGCTGAAACCGAGTCACCCGGCGGCCTGTCGGCCAGACAAGATGATCTTGGTTATTTCACTGGCCGAGGTGCAGGCGGGCGTACAGCAGCGCTTCGGCCAGATCCTTGACGCGGCGCGCCCGCTCACCGGCCCGCCGGGTGTTGATCTCCAGCACCACCTGCCCGTCGAACCCGGTGCTCCGCAGCAGTTCGAGCACCTCTGCGCACGGCTGCCCACCACGGCCGGGCACCAGGTGCTCGTCCTTGGGCAGGCCGGTGCCGTCGGCCAGGTGCAGGTGCGCCAGGCCCGGTCCCATGCGCCTGGCCAGCGCGATCGGGTCCATCCGCGCGGCCGCGGTGTGCGACAGGTCGAGCGTGTAGTGGCGGTAACCGACGTCGGTCGGGTCGATCGACGGCCGGAACGCCGACACCCGCGCGTCCCGGTTCCCGCCCGGCGGCCGAACCTTGAACATGTTCTCCACCGCGATCGCCACCCCGCTGCCGTCCTCCAGCTCGGCGACCAGGTCGGCGAAGCCGTCGCCGTAGCGTCGCTGCCAGCGGAACGGCGGGTGCACCACGACCGTGGCCGCGCCCAGCTCCTGTGCCGCCTCCACGCTTCGGCGCAGCCGGACCACCGGATCGGGTGACCACACGCGCTGGGTGATCAGCAGTGACGGCGAGTGCACCGACAGCACCGGCATCCCGGTGCGCTTCGACAGCTTCCGCAGCGCGCCGACGTCCTGGCTGACCGAATCCGCCCAGACCATCACCTCGACCCCGTCGTAACCGAGGTCGGCGGCGAGCTCGAACCCGGCGCCGGCTTTCAGCGGCCAGACCGAGGCGGTGGACAGGCCGATCGGAATGCTCACGCGGGCATGGTCCTACTTGGACAGCAGGAGCAGCGCGGCGGGGGACACCGTGACCACCAGTCCGACCAGCACCGCGAGCACGGTGGTCTGGATGTCGTCGGCCCGGCGGATCTTCCTGACGATCCAGACCAGCGCGACGATCACCACCAGCGCGGCGATCAGCGCGGCGGCGGGAAGCCTGCCCCACAGCCAGTTGAAGCCCAGCCAGACCCCGGCACCGCCGACCACGCCCAGCGCCAGCTGCGCGCCCATGACCAGCCACTGCTTGCCCGGCGAAGCCTCTTCCTCGGGGAGTTCGTCGACTCCGGCGACCCCGCCGTACGGGTCGTCCAGCTCGGCGAAATCACCGTCCTGGGCATCGAGTTCGGTGTCGAAACCGTCGTCGTAGCCGGGGGCGCGGTTGCGACGCGGCGGGCCGTCGAAGTCGTCGCCGTACCCCGGACCGCCCAGCTCCCCGGCGACCGGCCGCTGCACGGCTTCGAAGTCGCCGGTGCTGAACCGGCCGGAGGCGAACTGCCCGCTGGCGTACGGGTCGCCGGGCGGCCCGTCCATCGGGTCGTCCACCGGCGTCATCGCGGCCTGGGTGTCCTCCAGGCGCGCCTCCTCGCGGCGCTGGCGCCAGCCGGCCAGCCCGGCGGGTGGCTCGTCGAGCTCCGGTTCCGGCTCGAACGGGGGCTCCTGCGGTGGCGGCTGGGGCGCTCTTGGCGCGAACCCGCTCTGGTAGCCGCTGGCGTACCCGCTCGCATAACCGCTGTTGTACCCGCTGGGCGGACCGTTGTCCGGCTCGTCGGGCACCACCGGGATCTGCTCGGTGTGCTCCTCGCGCTTCGGCGGCGCGGGGCGGCGCACCGGGCCGCTACGGCGGCGCGGCGCACGCGGCGGCACCGGGTACCCGCCGGTCGGCGGCGGACCCGGCTCCGGCTCGGCGGCGGGCGTCTCGGCCTCGCCGTCCAGACCGTCCAGCCGCGCCGAGAGCGCGCCGGGCGGCGGCGCCACCGGGGGCGGCGGAGGTGGGGGCTGCTGGCGGCGAGCCCGCGTCGGGACCCGCCGGGTGGGCGGGTCGACCGGGGTCTCGGCCGCGGAACGGCGTGAGCCGCGAGGCGCGCGCGCGGGCGGCTCGTCCGGCTGGGGCCGGGGCAGCGCCCCGGACTCCTGCTGGGGGCGCGGCAGAGGGCCGGAGTCCTGCTGGGGGCGCGGGAGCGCGCCCGAGTCCTGCCTGTCCTGCCTCGGCGGCCGTGGCAGCGCGCCGGAGTCGTGTCGCGAGCCCGACCGGCGAGGGGCGCCGTTGCGCCGGTTCGCCGGGGGCGGGGTGTCGCCTTGGACTCGCTCGATGATCGCCTGCGGAGCGGTGTCGCTGATGTCGCGCCGGGGAGTTTCCTCCTCGTCGTCGGCACGCCGACGACGGCGGCGTGAGCCGCCCTGTGCACCGTGTTGGGCGAGCAGTTCGGCCACCGTCTTCTGGGGCTGCTCGCCACCGCTGTCTTGGGTCATCCCTTCCACCGTGCCTGTCGCCCGTCGTCGAAGTCCAGTCCCCGTCCGCCCAGTGCAGTGTCCTCGGCCCCGTTGGAATGGTCCAGCCGCCGCAGGATCACTCCCTCCCGCAACGCCCACGGGCAGATCTCGAGTTCCTGCAGTGACAAAGCTCGCATGGCCGCCTGTGCCACCAGCGCACCGCCCACCAGCTGGTGCGACCGGCTGCCGCTGACCCCTTCGAGCTGGGCCAGGTCGGCCGCGGTCATCCGCGAGATGAACGCGATCAGCTGCCGCAACGCGGTGTCGGTGAGCGCGCGGCGGACCCGGGGTCCGTCCGCCGACGGCGCCGCACCGGTCAGCCGTGCCAGTGAGCGGAAGGTTTTCGAAGTGGCCACCACCCGATCGGGTAGCCCCAGCTTGGCCACCTTCTTCGCCAGCCCGGCCAGCTGCTCCTCCAGCCAGGCGGAGGTGGCGATCAGCTCGGACCGGGTCGGCGGGTCGTGCTTGAACCGGGTGCGGGTGGTCCGCCCGGCACCCAGCGGCAGCGATTCGGCCAGCTCCGGCTCCTCGTCCATGCCCATCGCGACCTCGAGCGAGCCACCGCCGATGTCGAGCACCAGCAGCTTGCCCGCCGACCAGCCGAACCACCGGCGGACCGCGAGAAAGGTCAGCCGCGCCTCGTCCACCCCGGAGAGCACCTGCAGGTCCACGCCGGTTTCCTCGGTGACCTTGCGGAGCACCTTCGCCGAGTTCTTCGCCTCGCGCACGGCCGAGGTGGCGAAGGCCATCACCTCGCGGCAGTCCAGCCGCGCGGCCGCCGCCTTGGCCGACTCCACCGCCCGGACCAGGTCGTCCGCGCCCGCCTTGCTCAGCTCACCGGAACCGGTGATCTGCTCGGCGAGCCGCAGCACGGTCTTCTCGGAGTGCATCGGCAGCGGGTGCGCACCACGGTGCGCGTCCACCACGAGCAGGTGGACGGTGTTCGAGCCGACGTCGAGGACCCCAAGGCGCACGGGGGTAAACGGTACCCGGCTGAGCAGACCCGCTGGTCGGCAACCGAGATTAAACCGAGATCATGACTCGAACTTGTACCCGAGACCACGCACGGTGACCAGGTGCCGCGGCGAGCCGGGATCGGGTTCGATCTTCGACCGCAGCCGCTTGACGTGCACGTCCAGGGTTTTGGTGTCCCCGACGTAGTCCGCGCCCCACACCCGGTCGATCAGCTGCCCGCGGGTGAGCACGCGGCCCACGTTGCGCAGCAGGTACTCGAGCAGGTCGAACTCCTTGAGCGGCAGTGAGACGTCCGCGCCGTCGACGGTCACCACGTGCCGCTCGACGTCCATCCGCACCGGACCGGCCGCCAGCACCAGCGGGGCCAGCTCACCGTCGGTGCCCGGCTCCCCACCGCGCCGCAGCACCGCGCGCACGCGGGCGATCAGCTCGCGGGCCGAGTACGGCTTGGTGACGTAGTCGTCGGCACCCAGCTCCAGGCCGACCACCTTGTCGATCTCGCTGTCGCGCGCGGTCACCATGATCACCGGCACGCCGGAGCGCTGGCGCAGCTGCTTGCACACGTCGGTGCCGCTCATGCCCGGCAGCATCAGGTCGAGCAGCACGATGTCGGCGCCGTTGCGGTCGAACTCCTCCAGTGCCTGCTGCCCGGTGGTGGCCACCGCGGCGGTGAAGCCCTCCTTGCGCAGCAGGAAGGCCAGCGGGTCGGCGAACGACTCCTCGTCCTCGACGATGAGCACCCTGGTCACAACTGTCCTCCATGATCGGTGGCGTCCTGGGCAACCACGAGGCGGGAAGTCCGCTCGGGGGGCATGTCGGCGCGGGTGGCCTGAGCGTGGACGGCGGCGCGGCCGTTCTCCGGCAGGTGCGCGGGTATGCGCAGGGTGAACGTGGAGCCGGTCCCCGGGCTGCTCCACAGCCGCACGTCGCCGCCGTGGTTGGCGGCGACGTGCTTGACGATGGCGAGGCCGAGCCCGGTCCCGCCGGTGGCCCGCGAGCGGGCCTTGTCGGCCCGGTAGAAGCGCTCGAACACGCGCTGCTGGTCCTCCTCGGCGATGCCGATGCCGCGGTCGGTCACGGCGATCTCGACCGCGCCGTCGACCAGCCGCCTGCTGACCGAGACCGGGCTGCCCGGCGAGGAGTAGTTGATCGCGTTCTCCAGCAGGTTGGACAACGCGGTGACCAGCAGCGTGCGGTCGCCCTCGATGAGCAGCGAGCTGGGCTGGTCGGTGGTCACCGCGATCTCGGCGGACTCGGCCGAGAGCCGGACCCGGCCGAGCGCCTCGCGCACCACCGCGTCCACCTCGACCACGTTGAGGTCGGGCAGCCGCTCGGCGCCCTGCAGCCGCGACAGCGCGATCAGCTCGGTGACCAGCTGGCCCAGCCGCGTCGACTCCCGCAGGATCTTGCCGCCGAACCGGCGGACCTCCTCGGTGTCCTCCGCGGCGTCGAGCACGGCCTCGGTGAGCAGCGCGATCGCGCCGACCGGGGTCTTCAGCTCGTGGCTGACGTTGGCCACGAAGTCCCGCCGGGTGGCTTCGAGGCGGACCGCGTCGGAGTGGTCCACCGCCTCGACCACGGTGAAGCCGTCCCCGAGCGGGCGGAGCACGCCGAGCACCGCCTCCGGCTGGCGGCCCCTGGTCTCCAGCGGGGACAGGTCGATCTCCATCGGGTCGTCGGTCTCGACCACCTGCTCGGCGGCCTTGCGGGCCCTGGCGTCGGCGCGGTTGTCCCGGACCAGGCCCAGCTCCTCGGCACGCGGGTTGTGCAGCACCATGTCGCCGAAGCGGTTCAGCACCACCACGCCGTTGGTCGAGGAGTGGATCAGCCGGGACAGCAGTTCGGCCACGGTGGGACCGACCGGCCGTCGGCGCTCGGTGCGCCGTCGGCGCAGCGAGGCCGCCAGGAAACCGGCTACCGCGCCGACCACCAGTGCACCGATGGCCAGAGCGAGTGAAGCGGGCACGGTCACGAGGGAATCGTAAGCAGGTAGGTGGCCGTTTGGCCTAGTCCTGGCTGCCTCGTCGTGACGCCCGTGACACCTTTGGGCGGTTTGTTCGCGCGCCCGTCAGTGCGTGTTCACGCATTCGTAGCCGAATTCAGTCGGTCGAGTTCCTCCGTCGAGAGTTCGAGGGTCCCGGCGGCCACGTTTTCGGCGAGATGCGTGACACTGCCGGTGCCCGGAATGGCCAGTACGTTCGGCGACCGGTGCAGGGTCCAGGCGAGCAGGATCTGCGCCTCGGTCACGCCGCGCGCGGCGGCGATCCGCGCCACCCCGTCCGGTGCGCCACCATCCACCGAGAAGAACGGGACGAAGGCGATTTCCCGCTCGGCACAGGTGTCCAGCAGCGCGTCGTCGTCCCGTTTGGACAGTCCGTACCAGTTCTGCACGGCGGTCACCGGGGCGATCGCGGTGGCCTCGGCCAGGTGTTCCGGCCCGACGTTGGAGATGCCGAGGTGCCGGATCAGGCCCTGCTCGCGCAGCGCCGCGAGCACGCCGAACCGCTCGGCGAGCGAGCCGGAACCGCGGTCGAGCGCGTTGCCGATCCGCAGGTACACCAGGTCGAGCTGGTCGCGGCCGAGTTCACGCAGGTTCTGCTCGACCTGCCCGCGCAGTTGGTCGGGCCGGGCCTCCGGCTGGTGCTCACCCGCCGCGTTCCGGCTGGGGCCGACCTTGGTGGCGATCACCAGCTCGTCGGAGTAGGGCGCCAGTGCCCGCTTGATCAGGTCGTTGGCGACGACGGGGCCGTGGAAGTAGAAGGCGGCCGTGTCGATGTGGTCGACACCGAGTTCGACGGCCCGGCGCAGCACGGCGATGCCCTCGTCGGGGTCGCGTTCGGCGCCGTTCGGGCCGAGTGCCAGCCGCATCGCGCCGAAGCCGAGCCGGTGCACGATCTTGTCACCGAGTTTCCAGGTGGAGTTGGTCATGACCCCAGCCTTCGCGGTCATCGTTTTGTCATCCACCATCGGCAACTTGCTGCCAGAATCGACCTGTGATCACCGTGGTCAAGGGTGAAGAGGAACTGTTCGCGCGCACCGCGCACCTGTTCGCGAGCGCGACCGACGTCGCGTGCGCGGCCGCCGACCTGAACACCTTCGCCGCGGCCCACCCTCCCCAGGCCACCCCCGCGGACGTCCACGGGAAGCGGGTCCGCAAGATCTACCGGCCGCCGGTGCTGCTGGACCAGGCTGCCAACGCCCGCATCCAGCACGTGGTGTCGCTCGGCGCGGACGTCCGGATCAGCGCGGACGAGATCAACGAGACGATCATCCTCGACCAGCGGGTGGTCATCCTGGCCGGTGACGCCGTCCCCGGCCCCCGCTCGTACAGCGTGCTGACCGCCGAGGAGACCGTGCAGGGCATCGTGTCGCTGTTCGAAGCGGCCTGGCGCGGGGCCACCGAGCTGGCCGTGTACGACGCGCGGGTGGCCGAGATCCGGGTGCTGGCGCCGCGCATCCTCGACATGCTGGCGTCGGGCTGCAAGGACGAGACCGCGGCCCGCTCGCTCGGACTCGGCCTGCGGACCTACCGCCGCCGGGTGGCCGAACTGATGACCGCACTGGGTGCCACCTCGCGCTTCCAGGCGGGGGTCCGAGCGGGAGAACTGGGGTTGCTTTGAGGATCTGGCCCATTTTGTGCCTGGTGGTGCTGGCGGGGTGCACGCAGGCGGTGCCGGGCACGCCCGCGCTGCCGCCCGCCCCGGCGAACCTGGCGCTGGTCGACGTCGCGGCGACCAGCGACGTGCTGACCGCGTCGAAGTCCGCGATGGAGTCGGTGTTCAGCTACGACCCGGCCAGCCCCGGCACGCAGGCCGACGCCGCCGCGAAGCTGCTGACCGGCGCCGCGCGCACGCAGGTGGAGAGCATGCTCGGCCAGGTGCGCCAGGCCGGCGCCACGGTCACCACCACGGCGCGCGAGGCCGCGGTGGCCGAACTGACGCCGACCTCGGCGAAGGTGCTGATGATGCTCGACCAGACCAGCACCATGCCCGGCTCCGCCTCGCCGAGCACCGGCGGTGCGGCGGTCCTGGTGACGGCCCAGCGCGAAGGCACCACCTGGCGCGCCGCCGACATCGTGGTCAACCCGGCGCTCGCGCCGGTACCGGCGTCACCGGGCGGGCCGGTGGCCGAAGCGCGTGACTCCGCGCTGGCCGCGGCCCGCACCGGCCTGGTGGCCTTCATGGAACTCGACAGCACCGATGTCGACGGCTGGTATCAGCGTCAGCTGGCGATCTCCACCGAACCCCTGCTCTCGGATATCCGCGCCTCGCAACAGAGTTCCGCGGAGGCGGTGCGGTCGCAGGGCAGCAAGGTCACCGTCGCACCGGACCCGGCGGTCGCGGCGAAGTCCGCCACGCCGGATCTGGTGCTCGGCTTGGCCGTGGTGAAGACCTCGGTGGTCAGCACCGCCAGCCCGCAACCGGCCGAGAAGGTGGTCCGGGTGGCGTTCGAGCTGGCGCGGCAGCCGGACGGCTGGAAGTTCCGCGCCCTCTCGACCGTGCTGTGACGGAGCTCCGCGCCGACCTAGTCCGTCGGCCACTCCAGCACGGCGCGTTCCTGCGAAACCGGGTACCCGGCGCGTTCGAACGCGGCGGCCATCGGCTTGTTGCCGAGATCGGTCGCCGCCAGCACGGTGGTCTCACCCGCCTCGACCAGCACGTGCGTGCACTCCACCAGCAGGTCGTAGCCGTAACCGTGGCCGCGGTGCTCGGGCACCACGCCGATGATGCCGACCACCGCGCCGGAGTAGTTGCGGCCCGGCACGGTCACGCCGACCAGGTCGCCGCCGGGCGTGTAGGCCAGCCGCCACCACTCGCGCGGGGACGGCAGCCAGCGCAGGAACTTCAGCTCCTCGTCGGCGGCCTGCTTCAGACCACCCTGGGCGATGGCGCGCCGCGCGTGGGCGTCGAGCGTGCCCTCGTGGGTGCGCATGAACGCGGCGTGGATCGCGTCGTCGTCCGGTTCGGGCCGGAACTCGAGGCGACCGGGCCGCTCGGGCAGGCCGTCGTCGAGGGTCCAGGTGTAGCGGAACCGGTCGACCAGCAGCCGCATCCCCGCCTCGAACGCGGCGTCGAGGCGGGTCTGCCGGGCGGCCGCGACGTCGGGCCGCTCACGCCAGTCCGCGGGCAGCACCAGCTCGTACTGGACGCGGAACCCGGCGGCGCGCAACAACGCGACCCCGGCGTCGAACTCGGTGAAGTCGAACCAGTCCAGTGCGACCGGCTCGGTGTCCTCGGGACCACCCCACCAGGCGGCGCGGGCGACCACGCGGCCTTCGCGGAGGGCGACCCAGGTCCACTCGGGCCGGTACTCGCCCTTGGCCCACATCTCGGCGAAGTTCCGGCCGAAGATGCCGAACCCGACCAGCTGCGGGAGGTCAAGGGTGTCGAACAGCGAACCTTCGCCCGCGGCGAGCGGGCGGATGACCAGATCGGTCAAGGTGAATGCCTTTCAGGAGCGGTAGGGGAACACGCTCCCGGTCAGCGGTCGGCAAGCTGACGACGCCCGGTGGCGGCGGGAGCGGTAAATCGTTTCACGTTCATCGCTCACACCTCTTCCTCGTCCCAGCGGGCGTCACGGACACCGTATCCCGGCGTCCGTGACGCGCGTCAAGCCATTTTCGCTCAGCGGCCCTGGTTGGCGACCGCGGCCGCGGCCTCCTTGGCGGCTTCCGGGTCCAGGTACGTGCCGCCGGGATTGATCGGCTTCAGGTCCTCGGTGAGGTCGTAGCGCAGCGGGATGCCGGTCGGGATGTTCAGCCCGGCGATGTCCGCGTCGGAGATGCCGTCGAGGTGCTTGACCAGCGCCCGCAGCGAGTTGCCGTGCGCGGCGACGAGCACCGTCTTGCCCGCGCGCAGGTCCGGCACGATGTCGGACTCCCAGTACGGGATGAACCGGTTGACGACGTCCTTGAGGCACTCGGTCAGCGGCGCCTCGATACCCGCGTACCGCGCGTCGCCGGCCTGGCTGAACTCGTCGGCGGGATCGATCTCGGGCGGCGGGGTGTCGTACGAACGGCGCCAGAGCATGAACTGCTCCTCGCCGAACTGCTCCAGGGTCTGCTTCTTGTTCTTGCCCTGGAGCGCGCCGTAGTGGCGCTCGTTGAGGCGCCAGTCCCGGCGGACCGGGATCCAGTGCCGGTCGGCGGCGTCGAGCGCGAGGTTCGCGGTCGAGATCGCGCGGCGCAGCAGCGAGGTGTGCACGAGGTCGGGCAGCAGCCCCGCTTCGGCGAGCAGCTCACCGCCGCGCTTCGCCTCCGCGGCGCCCTGCTCGGACAGCGGCACGTCCACCCAGCCGGTGAACAGGTTTTCCGCATTCCACGTGCTCTGCCCGTGTCGGAGGAGCACCAAGGTCCCTAGATCGGCCATGGTGGTCAGCCTGCCAGCCACGCGCCGGGCGGGCGAGGTCGGGTGCAGGGTGAACAGGGTTCTACCCACAGTGCGTTACCGCCGGGTAGGCGTATCACCCGAATGCTGGTAGTGACACGCAAGTCCGTATTCGGTTGCCGATCGAACTGCACTAAGTTAGCCCCGCCGACAGATTTCACTCGAATGGAGTAGCGAGTAGTCTTGTGATTACAGACCCGCTTCTGCCAAGTTGGCTATCGACTCGCTCGGCCGGATCCACGCACTCCCCGGCCTGAGCGAGCTAGGACGCAGCTCGTCTCCCCCCTGCCGAGCTGCGGCCCGCCGGCCCCGTTGGCACCCCCCTCGTCACCGGGTCCAGAAGCGGCGGGAACGTTAAGCGGGGCGGCTCGAGTTCGCGACTCCCCCCTCCCTCGAGCCGTCCCGCCTTTCCCCGGGGCTCTTCGTGGCTTCGCCACTTCGCCCCGGCGGCGGGACGGCGTGCCGGTAGCGGGGGGCCGAGCCCCCGGACCCCCACGGTGCGAGTTCCTCACCTTGGCGGGCGCTGGGCACGTCTGGCAGGAACCAACGCCGGTGATCTCCGGTGGTTGCCTTTGACTGGTTCGCGGCTTCGCCGCATCACTGGGTGCAAGCCGAGCCCGCCGTAGTCACACTGAAAAACCGGGATGGCCGCCCTCAAGAGTTCTCTGGCGGAGCAGCTGCCGCGACGCGGCGCCGCGAGAGGAAGTAGCGGATGGCGAAGAAGAGGGGCACGCCCAGCAGCACCGCGAACGGCAGTACCGCGCCCAGGACCGTGAGCAGGCCGCTGCCGAAATCCAGGAAAGCGTCCCAGCCGCCCGCCAGGCCGCCGACGAAGCCACGGTCCTCTTCGACCGTGGCCGGGCCGACCGGCACCATGCTGACGTTCAGTGAAATGGTCGACATCGCCACGCTCCCCGCCAATGCTTGCTGCCGTGCCTGCAACGACTCCAGCTCCGCTTCCCGCGAAGTCAGCTCCCGCTCCACCGAGGTGATCTCGCTGATGGAGCCCGCCTGCCCGAGCAGCGCCCGGACCCGTTCCACGCTCGCGCGCTGGTTGTTCAGCCGCGACTCGACGTCCACCACCTCTTCGGTGACGTCCTTCGTCTGCAACTCGCGCCGCAGCACCTTCTCGCCGGTGCCCGCCAGATCGGACAGCACCTGGTCCAGCCGCTCGGCGGGCACCACGATGCTCAGCGACGCCGACCTCTCGTCGGTGCGCTCCTGCCCGGTGTAACCACCCGCGCCGGTCGCGATCTGGGCGGCCTTCTGCACGGTCACGGCCACGTCACCCGAGCTGAGCGACAGCGTCGCGGTGCGCACCAGCTTCCGGTCGGTGATCGCCACCGCCTGGCCCGGCGGCACGCCCGCGTCCCCGGCGGGCGCGCTCTCGCTCTGCTGCTGGGGCTTGCCCGCCCCCTTTTCCGTTCCCTTGTCCGGAGCCGCGTTCGGTGTGGCCATCTCCGGCGCGGCGGCGGTCCCGCTGCTGCTCGCGCCCTTGTCTTCGGCGGTGCACCCGCCCAGCACCATGGCCCCCAGCACGAGCGCCGCCACCGCAAAACGTCTCTGTCCCATGCGCTTCATGGGCGAGTAGACGGACTACGGGCTCAGGACAGTTGCACGACCGGCATCACGAATCCATCACCGGGCCGGACGAGGCCGACTCGGGTTCCATCAGGTGCTTGAACGCCTGGAGGTTCGCCAGCGACTCCCCGCGCGAGACCCGCCAGTCCCATTCGCGCCGGATCGAGGTGGCGAAACCGATCTCCAGCAACGGGTTGAAGTCGCCGTCGGCGGCCTCCAGCACCTGGCCGAGGATCTTGTCCAGCTCGGCCTCGGTGACCGCGTCCAGCGGCAGCCTGCCGACCAGGTAGATGTCCCCGATGGCGTCCACCGTGTAGTGCACCGAGTACAGCTTCGCGTTGCGGCGCAACAGATAGCGGTAGACCTCTTCGTGCGCCTCGTCCGGGCGGCGGCAGACGAACGCCTCCACCGAGAACGCGTGCTCACCCGCGACCAGCCAGCAGTTCGTCTGCAGCTTCTTGGTACCGGGTAGGGTGACGAAGTACCGGCCTTCGCCCTTCCGCTCGTACTTCAGCCCCGCCGAGTCCAAAGTGGACTGGATAACGCCGTCCACGGTCAAACCGCTACCTCCGTCCGGAACGCACCGAAGGACACCGCCGCCTCGGCGTAGGCGTCCAGCAGCGCGTCGGTGGTGCGCCGCCAGGAAAAGCGGCGCGCGTGCTGCACGGCGTTCGCCGCCAGTTCCCCGTGCCGTTCCGGCTTCAGCGCGACCGAGGCCAGCGCACCGGCCCAGTCCCGCGCGCGGTGCGTCGGCACCAGCAGGCCGGAGACGCCGTGCGCCACCGCCACCGGCAGCCCGCCGACCTCCGCCGCGACCACCGGCGTGCCGCAGGCCTGCGCTTCGAGCGCCACCAGCCCGAACGACTCGTTGTAACTGGGCACGGCTACCACATCGGCCGCCCGGTAAACCTCCACGAGTGCCGGACCGGGTTGCGGTGGCAGGAACCGCGTCTGCCTCTCGATACCGAGCGTGACAGCCAGCTCCTTGAGCGCCCGCGGCTGCTCCAGCCCGCTGCCCGACGGCCCGCCGACGATCAGCACCACCAGCTTCTCCGCCAGCGACGGGTCGCGCCGCAGCATCGCCGCGGCCGCGTGCAGCAGCACGTCGGGTGCCTTCAGCGGCTGGATCCGGCCCGCGAAAGCCAGGACGACCGCGTCGCGGGGCAGGCCGAGCGCGGCGCGCGCGGCGGATTTCGACCCCGGCGTGAAGCGCTCCAGGTCGACCCCCGGCGAGACGGTGTGCACGGCCTGCGGCGCGGCGTCGTACAGGCCGACCAGTTCGCGGGCCTCGACCGCGGTGTTCGCCACCAGCCGGTCGGCCTCGGCGACGATCTGCTCCTCGCCGATCACGCGCGTGCGCGGCTCCGGGGTGTCACCGTCGGCGAGCGCGGCGTTCTTCACCTTGGCCAGTGTGTGCGCGGTGTGCACCAGCGGCACGCCCCACCGGTCGCGCGCGAGCCAGCCGACCTGACCGGACAGCCAGTAGTGGGAGTGGATCACGTCGTAGTGGCCCGGCTCGTGGAAGGCCTCGGTGCGCAGCACCCCCGAAGTGAACGCGCACAGCTGCGCGGGCAGTTCGTCGCGGCCGAGCGGCTCGAACGGCCCGGCGGGCACGTGCCGCACCAGCACGCCCGGCACCAGCTCGGCCACCGGCGGCTGGTCGGAGGAGGTGGCGCGGGTGAACACCTCCACGCCGATCCCGCGGCGGGCCATCTCGGTGGCGGTCTGGCTGATGTACACGTTCATCCCGCCGGCGTCACCGGTGCCCGGCTGCTCCAGCGGCGAGGTGTGCACCGACAGCACCGCAACCCGGCGTGGCCAGCGGGTGGCCCTGTGCAACGAGACCGTCACGTGGTCGCTCCTTGTTCACTCCGCGCAGCTCAGTGGGCGAATCGCTCGCCGGCGAACTGCCCGAGCGCGGAGTTGAACTCCGCGGCGGCCTCGACGAACGGGAGATGCCCTGTCCCTGGCATCCAACGCGTCCGGGCCCCCGCTATCTTCCCGGCGGCGTACTCCCCGGCGGAGAGATCCACCACTTGGTCGTCCACGCCGTGCACCACCAGCACCGGCAGGTCCAGCCCGCCGAGCACCACCGAGCTGTCCACGTCCCGCCGGAACAGCGCCGCGCGCACCGCGGGCGGCACCGAGAGGCTGGTGCCGAGCAGCGACTGGGTCAGCGGGCCGTCGACCGGCCGCGAGGACATCCCGGCGCACAACGCGGTGAGCGCGGGCACCGCCTCGGCCGGGTCGTCCGACAGCGCGGCGGGCAGCGCGCTCTTCATCGCCGGGCCGATCTTCCCGCCGGGCCTGCCGCGCCCGATCTCGGTGATCGCCCCGGCCAGCACGATGCCCACCACGTTGGTGGTGCCGTGCACCCGCAGGTAGTCGGTGATCACCAGGCCGCCGTAGGACCAGCCGACCAGCAGCACCGGGGCGCCCGCCCCGGCGAAGTCGATCACCGCGGCCAGGTCCTCGGCCCAGGCGCGCGGGTCGTCGTAACCGAGCGCGGGCACGTCGGAACCGCCGTGGCCGCGCAGGTCCAGCCCGACCAGCCGGTACCGGGCGCTCAGCTCGGCATCGGCCAGCTGCGCGGACCAGGCCAGCGAGGACTGCGCCCAGCCGTGCACAAAAACGATGGCCGAGGCGTTCGCCGCACCCGCTACCCGCAGGCTGAGCCGTACACCACCGGCACCGACAACTTCGGTGAGCAAGGGCGCGTCCTTAGCTGGCTAGATGGCCGACTTGGACTGCCAAGTCTTCCAGTCGAGCAGCCAGTCCATCACATCGGAGGTGGTCGGCATGCTCGCCTTGGAGCCGGTGATCTCCACCGGGTCGCCGATCAGCGCCGAGTCGAAGTAGGCCTTGGCGTCGGCTTCGAGCAGGTTCACGCAGCCGTGCGAGGTGTTGGCCTTGCCGATGTTGCCGCGGTTCTCCTCGTTCTCGTGGATGAACTCGCCGTGGTTGGAGATGCGGCAGCACCACTTCTTCTTGACGTTGGTGTAGCCGTAGCGCGCGTTGTCGAAGATCGAGGTGGGTTCCTTGGTCATCACGATCAGCGTGCCGTTCGGCGTGTTCAGGTTCGGGTCGGCGTCCTTGCCGTTGCTGCACGGGTAGCTCGCGTGCTCGGACCCGTCGCGGTAGACCTTCATCACGTGGTCGGGGGTGTGCACCTTGACCACCTGGTTGCGGCCGATCTTGAACTTGGTGCTCACGTCGGCCTTGGCGTAGACGCCCTTGCCCAGGTCCACGCCGTACAGCTTGGCGGTGACCTCGACCTCGGTGCCCGCCGGCCAGTACTCCTTCGGCCGCCAGTTCACCTGCCGGTCGGACAGCCAGGCCCAGGCGCCTTCGACCGTCTTCGAGGTCTTCACCTCCAGCGCGGCCTGCGCGGCCTTGCGGTCGCCGACCGCGGCCTCGAACTTCACGCTGATCGGCATGCCGACGCCCACCTCGGCGTCGTCACCGGGGTTGAGCGTGGCGCGCACGACCTTGGCCGGCTTGACCGTGTCGAACTTGCCCGCCAGCTCGACGGGCTTGCCGTCGCTGCCCGACGCCTTCGCCGCGTAGGTGTAGGACTTGCCGTAGCCGAGCTGCTCGGAGCTGGTCCAGACGGTCTTCTCCGGGTTCAGCCCGCCCTGGAGTTCCTTGCCATCGGGATTGGTCACCTTGACCTCGGTGAGCGTGCCGTCGGTGACCTTGATCGTCACCGGCTTGGCCACCGGCGCGTCCTTGGCGTCCACGGCGGGTTCGGCGGTGAGCACGGCCTTGGGCGGCTCGGGCGCCTGCGCCTCGCCACCGGGGTTGGTCCCGCCGCCCTCGTCACCGGAGCAGGCGGCCAGCGCGATGGGCGACAGCACCACCGGAGTCACCATCGCCGCCCGCAGAACCGTCCGCCGTTCGAACACCGCACACCTCCATGTCCCCGTCACCGGGGTCCCCGAAAAAGCACTCGCTCCCTAGACGCTCCCGACCCGTTCGCGGTTGCTTGCGGCCCAGGTCACAGGCCGCAGTTGATCAAGAGCGGCTCCGGGTGGAGTTCCACGCCGAAGCGGATCTCAACCCCGTCCCGCACCTCTCGCGCCAGTGCCAGCAGATCGGCCGTGGTCGCCGAGCCGCGGTTGGTCAGCGCCAGGGTGTGCTTGGTGGACAACGAAACGCGGCCACCCGCACCAGCATGACCCTTGCCGAAACCGGCCCGCTCGATCAACCACGCGGCGGACAGCTTCACCCCATTGTCGGCGGGGTACTGCGGCACCGGCACGTCGTCGCCGACCACCTCGGCGATCCGCGCCAGCACCGCGGTGACGCGGGCCTCGGGCAGGATCGGGTTGGTGAAGAAGGAGCCGGCGCTCCAGGTGTCGTGATCCTCCGGATCGAGCACCATGCCCTTGCCGCGGCGCAGTTCCAGCACCGCCTCGCGGACCCGCGCGGCGGGCACCCGCGCGCCGATCTCCACGTCGAGCTTCTTCGCCAGCTCGGCGTACCGGATCGGGCTGGACAGGCCGTCCCCGTGCAGGTCGACGTCGATGGAGAGCACCACGCCGTGGTCGGTGCCCTTGAGCACGCTGGTGCGGTAGCCGAGCCGCAGCTGCTCCTTGGCCAGCGTGCGCACCTCGCCCATCCGCCGGTCGTACAGGCGCACCGAGCGCAGCAGGTCGCCGATCTCGAACCCGTACGCGCCGACGTTCTGGATCGGCGTGGCGCCGACCAGGCCGGGAATGCCGGACAGGCACTCCAGCCCGCCGAAGCCCTCGCCGACGGTCCACGCGACGAACTCGTCCCAGTTCTCGCCGGCCTCGGCGGTCACGTGCACGGTGAGGCCGCCGTGGCGGTCCTGCTGGAACCGGCGGCCGCGGGTGCCGATCTTGAGCACGGCGCCGTCGAAGCCCTCGTCGGCGACCACCAGGTTGGAGCCGCCCCCGAGCAGCAGCAGCGGTTCGCCGCCGTCGTCCGCGGCACGCACCGCGGCGACCAGGTCTTCGCTGGTGGTGGCCTCGTCGAAGCGGCGGGCCTGGCCACCGAGGCGCAACGTGGTGTGCTCGCTCAGGGCCGCTTGGGCGGGAGATCGGAGAGTGCTCACGCCCTTGAACGGTACTGTCCCGCTCATGGCATCCCGTATCGAGCACCGCGCGGAGTTCGCGCAGGACGTGCACGAGGTCTACGACGCGCAGTCCGCCGAAGAAGTGCTGCGTGCCCGCCTCGACCTGCTGGGTGGCAAGCACGCCGGGCTGCCGGAACACTCGGCCGACGAGCATCGGGCGGCCTACAAGCTGGTACAGGGCATCGGCGCGGACCAGCTGCCGTCGGCCGTGCGGGCGCTCCACAAAGGAGACCTGATCGTGCACCGCGAGCAGGTGTGGGAGCAGTCCGGTGCCGGGTACACCGGCACGGCGAAGGCCACTGTGGACGGCGTACCTGGCGAGATCACCGCGCGCACCGAGCTGGTGCCGAACGGCACCGGGGCGACGCTGATCACCAGCGGTGAGGTCAAGGTCCGCATCCCGCTGGTCGGCGCCAAGCTGGAGCAGGTGATCGCCGAGCAGGTGACCAGGCTGCTGGTGCGCGAAGCGGAGTTCACCGCCAAGTGGCTCGCGGACGGCTGACCCAGCCCGTTGGCGCACCGACCAGGGGAACCACCAATCCGAACCGCCTACGCCGCCTCGATCGCTGGCTGACCGGCACGCCCGCGATCGGCGCCGTGCTGCGGGCGGCCGCCGATCCGCTGGTGGTCGATCTCGGTTACGGCGCGTCACCGGTGACCACGGTGGAACTGGCGCACCGGCTTCGCTCGGTGTGCCCGGGGGTGCGCGTGCTGGGCCTCGAACTGGATCCCGAGCGGGTGGCCGCGGCGGCGGCCGCCGCCGATCCGCCGTGGCTGGAGTTCCGGCGCGGCGGCTTCGAGCTGGCCGGGGCGCGGCCGGTGCTGGTCCGGGCGTTCAACGTGCTGCGGCAGTACGCCGAGCACGAGGTCGACGCGGCCTGGCGGAGCGTGCTGGACCGGCTCGCGCCCGGCGGGCTGCTGGTCGAGGGCACCTGTGACGAGATCGGCCGCCGGTGCGCCTGGATCACCCTGGCCACGGACGGCCCGCGCACGCTGACGCTGTCCTGCCGGGCGGAGAGCCTGGACCGGCCGTCCGGCATCGCCGAGCGCCTGCCGAAGTCGCTGATCCACCGCAACGTGCCCGGTGAGCCGGTGCACGAGTTCCTCACGCTGTTCGACGCCTGCTGGGACACCGCGGCCGGGTACCAGGCCTTCGGCGCGCGGGCGCGGTGGGCCGAGGCGGTGCGCCTGCTGGCCGAGCGGGGCTGGCCGGTACTCGACCGGCGGCCGCGCTGGCGGCTCGGCGAGATCACCGTGCCCTATTCGAGCGTCGCACCACGCTGAGAGGGTGCGCACCCGCCAAATATTCATCCCGATCATCCCGGCCCGTCACCGCGGTTGCCGACGATGGATCCGTGCTCGAATTCCTGCAGGCCGCGCTCGGTTCGCCGTGGTTGTGGCTGCTGGTGTTCGCGGTGTCCGCCTTGGACGCGCTGCTGCCGTTCATGCCGAGCGAGACGGCCGTGGTCGGCCTGGCGGTACTGGTCGGACTCGACTTCGGCGCACTGGCGCTGCTGGCCGCGGTCGCCGCCGCCGGCGCGTTCGGCGGTGACCTGCTCAGCCACGGCATCGGGCGCTCGGCGGGCCCGGCCGTGGTCGCCCGGCTGCAACGCGGGGAGAAGGGCGCCCGGCGCTACGCCTGGGCGCGGCGCAAGGTGACCGAGCGCGGCGCGCTGCTGATCGTCGCCGCGCGTTACCTGCCCGGCGGCCGGGTCGCGACGGGGCTGGCCACCGGGAGCATGCGCTACCCGCTGCGGCGGTTCATCGCGCTCGACGCGCTCGGCGCCGCGTTGTGGGCGGTGTACAGCGTGCTGATCGGCCTGCTCGGCGGTGCCCAGTTCGGCGGTGAGCCGGTGAAGGGGCTGCTGCTGGCGTTCGGCATCGGGCTCGCGGTGGTGGCCGCGTTGGAGGTGGCCCGCCGCGCCGTGCCGGGGCGCACGGGGAAGGATGGGCAACCGTGCCACCGTCAGAACGCAGATATGTGATCACCTTCGGCTGTCCCGACCGGACCGGGATCGTCGCGCGCATCGCCTCCTTCCTGGCCGAGGCGGGCGGCTGGATCGTCGAGGCCGCCTACCACACCGATCCGGAGACCGGCTGGTTCTTCACCCGGCAGGAAGTGCGGGCCGACTCGCTCCCGTTCGACGTGGACGAGCTGCGCGCCCGGTTCGCCGGGGTGGCGCGCTCGCTGGGCAGCGACACGGACTGGGCGGTGGCCGACTCCGCCGAGCGGCGGCGCGTGGTGATCCTCGTCTCGAAGGAGGGGCACTGCCTCTACGACCTGCTCGGGCGGGTCGCCTCCGGGGAGCTGGACGTGGACGTCAGCGCGGTGATCGGCAACCACGAGTCGCTCGGTGACATCACGCGGGCGCACGGCATTCCGTTCCACCATGTGCCGTTCCCGGCAGATGGCAAGGCCGAGGCCTTCGCCCGCGTGCGCGAGCTGGTCGACTCACACGCCCCGCACGCGATCGTGCTGGCGCGGTTCATGCAGATCCTGCCCGCGGAACTGTGCGAGGCGTGGGCCGGGCGGGCGCTGAACATCCACCACAGCTTCCTGCCCTCGTTCATCGGCGCGCGGCCGTACCACCAGGCGCACACCCGTGGTGTGAAGCTGGTCGGCGCGACCTGCCACTACGTCACCGCGGACCTGGACGCCGGGCCGATCATCGAGCAGGACGTGATCCGCGTCGGCCACGGCGACTCGGTCGTCGACATGGTGCGCAAGGGCCGGGACATCGAGAAGTTCACCCTGGCCAAGGGCCTGCGGTGGCACCTGGAGAACCGGGTGCTGGTGCACGGGAACCGCACCGTCGTTTTCTGACGACGGCGCGGTTTCCGGGCTACCTGCTCAGGTGTGCCGAGAGCGCTTCGTCCGTGGGTTCGACCAGGAAGGTGCCGTCGTCGAAGACGATGGTCGGGATGCGGCGCGCGCCGTCCTGGAGCGCGCGCACCTTCGCCTCGGCTTCGGCGTCGGCTTCCACGTCGACATAGCGGTACTCGACGCCCTCGCGGTCGAGAAGCGCCCGGCTGCGGCGCACGTCGGGGCACCAACCTGCCCCGTAGACAATTGGCTCAGACACGGACCAGCATCTTTCCGGTGTTGGCGCCGCCGAGCATGTCGATGAAGGCCTGCGGCGCGTTGCGGATACCGTCCACCACGGTTTCGGCGTACTTCAGCTGCCCGCCGGTGACCAGCGGGGCCACCTCGGCGACGAACTCCGGCTGCTTGCTGTTGTGGTCGAAGACCAGGAAACCCTGGATGTTCAACCGCTTCCCGACGATCTTCATCAGGTTTCGCGGGCCGGGCACGGCTTCGGTGTTGTTGTAGGTCGAGATCATGCCGCACACGGCGAAGCGCGCGTGCAGGTTCGCCGATTCGATCGCCGCTTCGAGGTGCTCGCCGCCGACGTTGTCGAAGTACACATCGACCCCGTCCGGCGCGGCCTCGGCCAGCTGCGAAGCGACCGGCCCGTCCTTGTAGTTGAACGCGGCGTCGAAGCCGAGCTCCTCGGTCAGGTACCGGACCTTCTCCGCCGAGCCCGCGCTGCCGATCACCCGCTTGGCGCCCTTGAGCTTCGCCAGCTGCCCGGCCACCGAGCCGACCGCACCGGCCGCGCCCGAGATGAACACCGTGTCCTCGGGCGAGAAGTGCGCGATCTCGTGCAGGCCGACCCAGGCGGTGAGCCCGGTCATGCCGAGCACGCCGAGGTAGCTGCTCAGCGGCGCCAGCTCCGCGTCGACCTTCATCGCGTGCTTCGCGTCGACCACCGCGTGGCTGCGCCAGCCGAGCTGGTGCACCACCTTGTCACCCGGCTTGAAGTCATCCACAGTGGACTCGATCACCTCGCCGGCGGCACCGCCGTGCATCACCTTGCCCAGCTCGTACGGCTCGGCGTACGACTTGGCCTCGGACATCCGGCCGCGCATGTACGGGTCCACGCTGATGAACTCGTTGCGCACCAGGATCTGCCCGGGCTCCGGCGAGGGAACCTCGGTGTCCACAATGGAAAAGTCCGAATGGGACGGAAGGCCGTGCGGGCGGGCGGCGAGCCGGATTTCGGTCGCCTTGGTCGGTGCGGTCACCGCGGAACTCCTGTTCGTCGAGGACGTGCCTCTTCTCCAGAACGGGTACGGCGGGCCGAGCATTCCGGCTTGTGGCTCAGACCGCTTTCTCGAGGTTCTCCAGCACGCCGTCGTAGATGCGCTTGAGCCCGCCGGGCGCGAAGGTCTTCTCGAAGAAGCCGCCGATGCCGCCCGCACCGGTCCAGCTGGTCTCGATCCGGACCAGGCTGCCCTCGCCCGCCTCGCTCACGGTCCAGGTGGTGACCATCGTGGAGTTGGCGTCGGTCTCGACGAGGGTGCCGGGGGTCGGCTCGGAGACGGTGGCCTTGACGTCGCGCACGCGCTTCGAGGTGGCCTGGAGCTTCCACTTGGCCACGGTGCCCGCCCCGGTGCCGCCCTCGACGACCTCGTAGTCGTGGTACTGCTCGGTGAGGATGTTCGGCCGCGCGGTGTAGTCGGCGACCAGCTCGCGCACCTTGTCCACCGGCGCGTCGATCGTGCGCTCCGCGGTGGCGGTGACCTTGCCCATAAAGCTCTCCTTTCGGCCGCGCCTCCGGCGCGGCGGCGAGGTCACCACCCTCCCACAGCGGTCAGATCAGGCCCTGGTTGGTCAGCCATTCCTTGGCGACGTCGGCGGGCAGTTCACCGTCGGAGTCGACGAGCTTGTTCAGGCCCCGCAGCTCCTCGGTGGTCAGCTTCGCGCTCACCGCGTTGACCACCGCGGCGAAGTCCGGCCCGCGCTCGTCGAGCACCTTCTTCGCCACCGCGGGCACCACGTTCTCGGTGGGCACGATCGACAGGTCGTCCTCCAGCGCCTTGAACGCCGGGTCGGCGACCAGCGGGTTCACCGAGTCGACCGGGATCACCGTGACCGCGCCCGAGCGCAGCTGCTCCACCCGCGGCCCGGCCTCCTGCACCGCCTGGAAGGTGGCGTTGACCCCGTAGGTGTCGCGGATGCCGGCGAAGCAGGTCGTCCGCTTCTCGCACTCCGGCCCACCGGCCACGATCACGTTCGGCAGCTTCTTCAGGTCGCTGATCTTCGCCAGGCCCTGCTGCTGCGCCAGATCCGCCTTCACCAGGTAGGTGTTCTTGTTCTCCGCCGGCGCGTAGTTCAGCAGCCCGATGTTCGACGGCGCGAACAGCTCGGTCAGCTTCGCGTGCTCGGAGGCGGCGTCTTTCGGCGCGGTCTGGTTGAACCCGTTCACGATCGCCGCGCCCTGGTACTCGGGAAGGAAGTGCAGCTCGCCCTTCTGCAGCGACGGGTAGATCAGCTCGCGCGAGCCAAGGTTCAGCTTGCGCTCCACCGGGTAGCCCTTCGCCTCCAGCGCGTTGCCGTACAGCTCGGCGAGAATGGTGCTGTCGGTGAAGTTGAAGGACGCGAGCACGATCGGCGCGCCGCCCTTGCTCTCGGCGGGCGCGGCGGCGTTGTCCCCGCCACCGCAGGCGGTCAGGCCGAGGGTCGCGGCGGCCAGCACGGCGGCCAGTCGGAATGTCCTGCGCATGAGAAGTCTCTTTCGTCCGGGAGTGGCAACGCTAACCAAGAGCCACGACATCCATCCACATTCCGAGATACGACCGAGACCGGTTCCCAAGCTTCGGGAATCCGAGGTCCATCCGGGGTAGGCTCACCCGGTGCGAGCCCCTTTCGCTGCGCAGAGCGACCGGCCCCTGTTCGAATGGCGCTGGATCGAGCGCAACGCGGACAACATCGTCACGCGCTTCACCGAGCACCTCTCGCTGACCGCCACCGCGCTCGGCATCGGACTCGTGCTCTCCATCGGACTGGCCGTGCTTTCCCTGCGCTGGCGCTGGTTCTACCCGGTCGCGCTGAGCGCGGCCGGCGCGCTGTACGTCATCCCGAGCCTCGGCGCCTTCGCGCTGCTCGTGCCGTTCACCGGGCTTTCGTTCACCACCGCGGTGATCCCGCTGGCCACCTACACCCTGCTCATCCTGGTCCGCAACATCGTCACCGGCGTGCGGCAGGTGCCGTCCGAAGTCCGCGAAGCCGCCATCGGCATGGGCTTCACCAGGGCGAACCTGCTGTTCAAGGTGGAACTGCCACTGGCGCTGCCGGTGGTCATCGCCGGGCTGCGGGTGGCCGCGGTGACCACCATCGGCCTGGTCACCGTCACCTCCATGCTCGGCATGGGCGGCCTCGGCTTCTTCATCCGCCAGGGCATCCAGACCACCACGCCGAACCCGACCGCGATCATCGTCGGCATCGGCCTGTCCATCGTGCTCGCCGTGCTGGTCGACCTGCTGCTGTGGCTGAGCGAACGCGCACTCGCGCCCTGGACGCGGAAGGCCCGCGCATGAACGTCTTCGACCAGCTCGCCGCCTGGCTCGGGCAGCCGGACCGCTGGAGCTTCACCGATCCGTCGGGCATCCCGTACCGCACGGTCGAGCACCTGACCTTCTCGCTGCTGTCGCTGGCCGTCGCCGCGGTGCTGACCATTCCGCTCGCGCTTTGGCTGGCGCACTACCGCAAGGCCGCGTTCCTCGCCTCCAGCGCGGTGAACATCGGCCGCGCCGTTCCGAGCTTCGGACTGATCATCCTGTTCTGGTTCCTGGCCAGCCGCTGGGAGGTCGACACCACCTTCTGGCCGTTGCTGATCGCCCTGGTCGCGCTCGCGCTGCCGCCGTTGTTCACCAACACCTACGCCGGCGTGACCACGCTCGACCAGGCACCGGTCGACGCGGCGCGCGGCACCGGCTACACCGAGGCGCAGATCATGCTGCGCATCGAACTTCCGCTGGCGCTGCCGGTGGTGCTCGCCGGTGCCCGCGTGGCATTCCTGCAGCTGGTGGCCACCGTGGCGATCGGCGCGATCGTGAACGACGGCGGCGGCCTCGGCCGCTACATCGTCGACGGGTTCGCGCAGGGCGCCGGTGGTTACGGCGAAATCCTCGGCGGCGGCATCGCGGTGATCGTGCTGGCGCTGGTCTGCGAGGGCGTTTTCTCGCTGATCACCCGGTTCGCCGTGCCGCGCGGACTCCGGCTCACGAACGAGCTGCCGAGTCGCGCCAAGGCGACCATTTCCTGACCAGCGCTTCGAGTTCCGGGCCCAGCGGCCGGTCCTCGGTCAGCGGCTCGATCAGCCCGTTCGGTTCCCCACGCAGGAAAACCGCCTGCGCCAGTCCGATGTGCTCACACGCGGTGATCACCAGCAGCCGCTCGACGGCCTCGCGCAACTGCTCCCCGGCCGCGCACGCAAACGCTTGCACGTCCTCCTGGCCGTTGGAAGTGTCGATCGAGCCGAGTGTCGCGGGCGTGGCGAGCCGTCGCAGTGCGTGCAGTTCCCCGACCGCACGCTTGTGCAACGGGGTGAGCCCGGTCTGCGGCCCCGGCGTCACCGCGAGCTGCGGGTTCAGCCCGCTGAAGCGCTCGTCGAGCAGGCGGTGCAGGCGCTGCACACCGATCTCCCCGAGGTGCGCCAGCGCCGCGCTCACCGCGTCCATCCGGAGTCCGAGGTCCGAGCCGTGGAACACGTCGGTGGAGACGAACTCGCCGTCCAGGTAGGCGGGCGAGTCGGTGACCACCAGCGCGCGCTCGACCTCTTCGGCCAGTTCGGCGAGCACCCGCCGGGCGTGCGCGGTGGCACGGGCGCCCACGCGCACGGAAACCGGCGGCTGCACGGTGCCCGGACGGACCGGGAACTCAGCCGCCGCGAACCGGTCCACCACCTGGTTCGCTTCCGCACCACGGAGAATCGCGTGCATGGTGGCGATCGGGGCGCCCTGGATGAAGGTCAGTCCCTCCTTCGGGCCGGGCAGGTACGGCGCGACACCGCGGTCCGCGAGCGCGTCGGCGGCCGCCTGGCCGTCGAGCATCCACCCGATCCCGGCGAACGTCTGGAACGCGTGGCTCAGCGGCAGGATCTCGCCCGCACAACCGACCCCCTCGCGCGGCACGGCCGGGACGAACCCGTCGCCGAGCCGGTCCACCAGGAACCCCACCGCCTCGGCGCTCGCACCGGTGGACGGCAGCAGCATTCCCCGCAGCCGCACCGCGAAGAGCGCGCGGACGTCGCGTTCCGGCAGCCACGGCGGCCCGCCGACGGCCCGTCCGATCAGCAGCCGCCGCTGGTGCCCGGCCTGTTCCTCGGCCGACAGCACCACGTCCACCATGCGCCCCATGCCGGTGTTCACGCCGTAGACCGGCCGCGCGGCGGCGGTCAGCGCGTCGAGCACCACGGCCCGGTTCGCCGCCACCGAAGCCAGCAGCTCGGGCGCGAGTTCGACGCGCTTCCCTTCTGCCACAGCGACGATCGCCGCGGCGTCGAGGTCTTCGGGCGCGGAGATCATCGGTACGGCAGCATGGTGCCGACGTCGGCGGCCTCGGCGCGCTTCAGGATCATGTTCGCCACCGACAAGTCCGTTGTGGACAGTCCACGATGCCAGAACAGGATGCGCTCATCGTCGCGCTCGCGGCCGGGTCGCTTGCCCGCCACCACGTCACCGATTTCGGCGTGCACCCGGTCCTCGGTCAGCAGTCCCGCGTTGAGCTGCGGCCGCAGCGCGCCGAACTTCGGGTTGCCTGACCGGGATTCGCGCCAGTTGTCCACCACGACCTTGTCGATCGCGTCGAGCAGGTCCAGCTCCAGCGCGCTGATCGTGCCGTACGGCACCAGAAAGCTGCCCGGTCGCAGGAACTCCTTGCGCACCAGCGCTTCCGGCTCGGTCAGCCGCGAGGCTTCGACCATGATGTCGGCACCGTCCAGGGTTTCCGCGGCGTTGTCGAGCACCCGCACCGGTTTGCCGAGATGCGCGCTCAGCTTTTCCCCGAACGCCTCCCGCGACTCCGGCCGCTTGCTGGTCACCCGGATCTCGGCGAAGTCGAACAGCGAGTCCAGCAACACCACGTTCCACCATGCGGTACCGCGCGCGCCGATGTGCCCGAGCACGCGGGAATCCTGACGCGCCAGGTACTTCGCGCCGACCGCGGTCATCGCGCCGGTGCGCGCGTCGGTGATCATCGTGCCGTCCACGATGGCCCGCGGCATCCCGGTGTCCGGGTCGAGCAGCAGGATCAGCGCCATCTCGCTGGGCAGGCCGCGCTCGAAGTTGGTGACGAAGTCGCCGACCACCTTGACCCCGCTGACCTGCTGTGAGGACAGGTGCCCGCGCAGCACGTTGAAATGACCCTTGCCGCCGTTGTCCGGCACCAGGTGCGTGCGCGGCTCGAAGACCACGCGGTCGTTGCCGTGGTCGGCGAGCACGTCCTCGACCGCGCCGACGATGTCCGCGCCGGTCACCCCGAGGGAGTCGATGTCGGCGGCGTTGAGGTAGCGCAGCCAGACCGAGGTCACGGGCCGACCGGCTTGCCAAGGCCTTCGATGACCTCGGCGCCGGGCAGCGAGGCCAGCAGCGCGCCCGACACCAGCAGCTTGCTCCCGCGGATGCCGCTGCCGATCACCAGCTCGGATGCCTCGGCCACGGCCTTGTCCACCAGGATCGGCCAGCCCTCCGGCAGCCCGACCGGAGTGATGCCGCCGTACTCCATGCCGGTCAGCTCCACCGCCTCGGCCATCGGCGCGAAACTGGCCTTGCGCACGTCGAGGCGGCGCTTGAGCACGTTGTTCACGTCCGCACGGGTGGTGGCGAGCACCATAGCCGCGGCGTAGCGGACCTCACCGGCGCGCTTGCCGGAGACCACCACGCAGTTGGCGGAGGCGGCGAGCGGGGAGCCGTAGGCCTCGCAGAAGGCGGCCGTGTCGGCGAGTTCGGGATCGATCGAGGCGACACCGACCTCGTGCTCGATGGCGGCCAGTGCCTTGGCCACGGGCTCGGCGAGCAGATCGGTACGCTGCGTGGCCGGTTCGACCGAAAGGGAACCGGCGATGGTCCAAGTGGTCACGCTGCCCAGGCTAGCCGCGCGGAGCGCGTCCGTTGAGGGCGGTGGCGGGCGAGGGGCCTGCCGTGGTCACCAGTTGTGGCCGCCGCGCTGGACCTCGATCAGTTTCGGCCGGACGTCCACGATGTAGACCAGCGAGGCCACCAGGCCGGCCAGCCAGAAGATCATGCCCGGTCCGTAGAAGCCGAACAACGCCATCGCCGCGGTGCTACCACCGGTGATGGCCATCCAGATCGGCTTGGTCTTGCGGTCCGCCGCGGTGTAGGCGTCCGCCCGCTGGGTCAGCGAGTGCAGGAAGGCGAACGCGCCAGCCACGACCCCGGCCCAGTGGATGATGTCCACGATCCACCCTGCGATTAACGGCACGCTGCCAGGGTACGGCAAACCGGGCGAACGGCTCAGGCCCCGGCACCCCACAGGGGCCGGGGCCTGCGCTTACGCCCGGAGAGGACCTACTTCTCGGTCTTCGGGGCGGCGGTGTTGCCGGTGCTCTTCTTCGCCGCGCCGGTGCCGCCGGTGCTGCCGGTGGCGCTGCGGCGGGTGGTGGTGGCGGCGGGCTTCGGCGAGGTGCGGTTGGCGGCCTTGCGGCTCGCGCTGCGGACCTCGTGCGCCACGTCGTCACCGAAGTCCTCAACGGACTCGGCGGCCTCGTCGGCGACCTTCTCCACCGTGCGGGCGGTCTTCTCGCCCACCGAGCGGGTCTTGCGGGTGACCTTGCCCAGCACGTCCTCGACGCGCTCGCGGGTCTCCGCGGTGACGCCCTCGACGCGCTCCTCGACCGTGTGCACGACCTCTTCCAGCTGGTCGATCACGTTCTTGACCTGCGGCTGCGCGGCGAACTTGTCCCACGCCTGCTCACCGGACTCGGCCAGCTTGTGGTACAGCTTCAGCGCGGCGTCGGTGTACTCGTCGATCACCTTGCGCAGCTCGGCCGGGTCCAGCTTCTCGCGGAGGCTCTCCACGTCGGTGGGCAGCTCCTCGATGTTCTTGCGGGCGGTCTCGCTGCCCTCGGTGACCCTGGTCCTGGCCTTGTTCACCGCGTCGGCGACGGCCTCGGCGGCCAGGTTGCCCGCGCCAAGGGCGGCGAGCAGCGGCGTGCGGACCTGCTCCAGCGCGGCGTTCAGGTTCTTGCGGGCCTCTTCGGTGCGGTTGTTGCTGGTGGGGGTGCTCATGGGTTCCTCACTCCTTGCTGGTGCTGTCTTCGCCAGCGGTGGCTGGTGGCTTGGTGGCCGTGCCCGCCGCGTGGTTTTCCACGTGGTTCTCGCGGCGGAACGACTCGTACACGTCGAGCAGGACCTGCTTCTGCCGTTCGGTGAGCTCGGGATCGGCGCGGATGGCGTCGCCGACCGGCCCGCCCTTCGGCAGGTCGAGGATCCCGGCCTGCACGTAGAGGGCTTCGGCGGAGATGCGCAGGCCCTTCGCGATCTGCTGCAGGATCTCCGCGCTCGGCTTGCGTACCCCGCGCTCGATCTGGCTCAGGTACGGGTTGGACACGCCGGCGAGCTTCGACAGCTGGCGCAACGAGATCTTCGCGCTGTTGCGCTGCTGCCGGATGTATTCGCCGATGTCGGAAGCGATGTCCGCGACCTTGTCCATCGGCTTGCCGTGCTGCCCGCCTGGTTCGGTCATCCGCGGTACCTCTCCTCTCGACACCACCGACGGTACGCGGCAGTGCTAGCTATTGCAAGCACTCTGCTTGCAACCATCGGGTGAGGTCTGCGTCACCGGGCTAACCTGGGCTTATGGCACTGGACCGGAGCCAGGCGCTGGCCGCTCGCCTGCGGCGGGCCGGCGTGCTGACCGAGCGCGCCTGGCTCGACGCCTTCGAAGCGGTGCCGCGCGAGGTCTTCGTGCCGCGCTTCTTCACCGCGTCCGGCGACGGCTGGCGCGCGGTCTCCGCGGGCGACGACGGCTGGCTCGACCAGGTCTACTCCGACCAGGTGCTGGTCACCCAGCTCGACGGCGACGACTCGGCGTGGGAGCGGGCGCGGGCGGACGGCCCGGTCCCCGGCACGCCGACCTGTTCGTCCAGCATGCCGACGATCATGGCGATCATGCTGGAGGAACTCCGCACCGGCGACCACGCGCGGGTGCTGGAGGTCGGCACCGGCACCGGGTACAACACCGCACTGCTGTGCCACCGCCTCGGCGACGCGAACGTGTCCACTGTGGACGTCGACCCGGCGCTGGTGCGCACCGCGACCGCCGCGCTCGGCCGCGTCGGTCACCACCCGGAGTGCGTCACCGGTGACGGCGCGCGCGGACTGCCCGGCAGCGCGCCGTTCGACCGCGTGCTCTGCACCTGCGCGGTGTCCGCCATTCCGCCGGACTGGGTGGCGCAGACGCGACCGGGCGGGCTGATCGTCACCACGCTGAACCGGCCGATCGGCGCGGGCCTGGTGCGGCTGGTCGCCGAGGAAGGCACCCTCGCGCACGGCCGGGTGCTGGCGAAGGACGGCCGCTTCATGCCGTTGCGCGCCCATCGGCTCGCCGATCCCGCCCAACTGCTGTCCGGGCTGCAGGACGCCGAAGCCCGCGAAACGCGCCGGACCTCGCTGCCGGTCTCCGCGGTGCTGAGCCCGTCGAGTCCGCTGGAGTTCTTCGCCAGCCTGGAGTTGGAAGGCGTGCTGCCCGCCTACTCCGGCGACGCGGGCGTGGTCTACCTGGTGCACCCCGACGGCTCGTGGGTGCGGCACGCCGAGCAGCACGGCAAGCTGGTGGTTTCCCAAGGCGGGCCGCGGAACCTCTGGGACCTCGCCGAACAGGCACGCGTGCGCTGGCGCAAGCTCGGCAAGCCCGGACGCGCGCGCTTCGGCGTAACCGTGGACGGCGACCGGCAGGAGTTCTGGCTGGACAACGCGAGCAGCCAGCACCGCTGGCAGCTAGGCAGTGTTTTGTAAGCGGCGGAGCCGCTTGCGGTGGGCCGGCAACCGGCTCCGCCACCCGCACCGCCACGCAAGACACTGTCAAACAATCGTTAGGCGCTGTCCGGTAGGCGGGTCTCGATCCAGGTGAGCGCGTGGTCGACCGCGTCGTCGATGCTCGCGTGGGTGGTGTCGAACAGCTCCACCGGCGGGTCGAGCGTGGCCGCCGAGGCACGCAGCCAGTCGTTGAACTCCAGCATCTCGGCGATCCGCGGCTCGTCCCATTCACGCCAGGCCGGTCGCGCGCGCAGCCGCCGGGCCAGCGCGTCCGGTTCGGCGACAAAGGCGAGGTAGTGGATGCGGTCGAAGTAGGCGCGCTCGGGCAGCGGCTCGAACTCCGGCGGCGCCACCGTGCCGCAGAGCACCACCGGGCGCCCGCTCTGGTGGATCATCGCGGCCATCCGGAGCCAAGTGGAGCGGAACGCGCCGTGGCCGTAGCCGTCGGGTGAGTTCTCACGCAGCACGCCGGTCCAGAGCACGTCCTGCTCCAGCGCGACCACGCGGCCGCCCAGCTTCTCGGCCAGCCGGGGGCCGACGGTGGACTTACCGGCGCCGCTGGGCCCGGTGAGCGCGAACAGCGGCAATCGACGGAACGGCCAGCGGTGACCACAGCGCACGCAGGACAGTTCGGCCTTGGTGGTGACCGGGTGGTCGCCCCGGTCACCACACGCCGGACAGATTTTCAGATCTAGCACGTAGTGGTCACCATCAGGCTCGGGCACTCAGTCGAAGAGGCCTTCGAGAAAGCTCTTGCGGCGCTTGTGCCCGTGCCCGCCGTAGGCACGCGGCGAGTCGCCGTACCCGTGCCCGCCGCGGTAGCCGCGAGGCGAGTCCGAGTAACCGTGACCACCGTGTCCGCCGTACGGGCGCGGCGAGTCGCCGTGGCCGTGACGGTAGGGCTTCGGCGAGTCACCGTGGCGCGGCATGTGCCCGCCCGGTGCGTACGCCGGCGGCGCGCCCTGGCTGTAGTAGGAGCCCTCGGCCGCGACGATCTGCTCCAGCTCGCCGGCATCGAGGAAGATGCCGCGGCAGCCGGTGCACTGCTCGAGGTGGACGCCGTTCTTGTTCAGCGTCCGCAACTGGTTCTGGCACTTCGGACAAATCACGTGTCACAGCCTACGCATAACCGGGGGCGCATGGGTGAGCCTCAACACGCGCAGAGACAGAACGGGTGACCGGCCGGGTCGGCGTACACGCGGAAGCCCTTGCCCTCGCGGTCGTTGGTGTCGTCGAGCAGGCGGGCGCCGAGATGGACCGCGCGCTCGTGCGCGGCGGCCAGGTCGGTCACGGTCAGGTCGAGGTGGAACTGCTGCGGCTTCTTCGCCGACGGCCACTCCGGCGCGCGGAAGTCGGCCACCCGCTGGAACTCGATCTTGGGCCCACCCGCCGGATTGCTCAGGGTCCGCCAGTGCTCGCCGCCCTCGGCGTCGGGCCAGTCGAGGAGCTTGGCGTAGAAGGCGGACAGTTCGGGCGCGTCCGCGCAGTCGAGCACAACCGAGCCGAACGCGGGTACCTCGGCGGTCATCCTTGATCCTCTCGTTCTGGTAACCAGTGTCAAGAGTATGACGGTTACTTGACCGGGCCACAACCCGCGTGGCGCCTACACTGGTGACGTGCGCACCACCGCGGAAGCCGATGTCACGCTGGTGCTCGACTTCCTGAACACGCTGGACGTCGAAGAGAGCACCGACGAACTGGACGACGCCGGCACGTGGCGCGCCTGGGTTTCCGCGCGCGACCTGCGGCCGAGCCCGCTGGCCGAGGCCCGCTCGGCGCGGGAGTCGCTGCGCGCGCTGGTCGGCGACGCCGACGCGAGGCCCGGTGAGGTCGGCGTACCGGTGCGGATCTCGGTGACCGCGACCGGCCCGTTGCTGCTCGCGGACTCGGCGGTCGGCTCGGTCCTCGCCGCGGCGACGCGGCTTTCGCTGCTGGGGGAGTTCTCGCGGATCAAGATCTGCCCGGCGGACAACTGCCGGTGGGCGTTCTACGACCGCTCGCGGAACCGCTCGCGCTCGTGGTGCTCGATGAGCGCGTGCGGGAACCGGGAAAAGGCCCGCGCCTGGCGGCAGCGCAGTGCTCAAACATGAAAGCGCAGTGCTCAACCATGAAAGCGCAGTGCCACTTCATGAAGCAGTACTCAATCGTGAGCCGGGGCTCTACCACACCCGTTCCACCTGTGGACAACCCGGGGGATAACTTGCGATTCTGTGGATAACTCCCCCGCTGGGGGGTCACCCGGAGGAACGCCAACCGCCAACCAGGTGATGCGGAGAGTGAACCCCGCCGCCATCCGAAGGCCTCATGCCCCAAGTGAGTCCCGGCGGGACCGGAGGAAGGCGCGTTCCGTCTCGTTCGTGGTGAGCGTGATGGCTTCGTCGTAGGCGTCGCCCGCCTCCGCGGTGCGGCCAAGGCGCGCGAGCAGGTCCGCCCGGGTCGCCGGCAGCAGGTGGTATCCCGGCAGCTCCAGGTCCTCGATCGTCGCCAACGCCAGTGCCGGGCCGTGCACCTCCGCGACGGCGACCGCCCGGTTGAGCGCCACGATCGGGGTGGGCGCGTGCTCCAGCAGTTGGTCGTACAAGGCCAGCACCTGCGTCCAATCCGTGGCCGGGCCGTCCGTGTGCACGGCGTTGATCGCGGCCTGCAACTGGTACGGCCCCGGCCGGTCACGCCGCAGGCACTGCCGCACCAGCGCGTGCCCCTCGGCGATCAGCGAGCGGTTCCACAGCGACCGGTCCTGCTCCGCGAGCACCACCAGCTCACCCGATGGCCCCACCCGCGCCGGCCGCCGGGCTTCGGTGAGCAGCAGCAGCGCCAGCAGCCCGGTCACCTCCGGCTCGTCCGGCATCAGCGCCGCCAGCGCCCGCGCCAGCCGGATGGCCTCCAGGCACAGGTCCGTCCGCACCAGCTCCCCGGAAGTCGACGTGTAGCCCTCGTTGAAGACCAGGTACAACACGGTCAGCACCGGCGGAAGGCGGTCGGGCAGCTCCGCGGCCTCCGGCACCCGGTACGGGATGTTCGCGTCGCGGATCTTCTTCTTCGCCCGGACGATGCGCTGCGAGACCGTCGCCTCCGGCACCAGGTAGGCCCGCGCGATCTCCGTCACCTCCAGGCCGCCGATCAACCGCAGCGTGAGCGCGGTCTGCGCGAGCGGCGAAAGCGCCGGGTGGCAGCAGGTGAAGATCATCCGGAGCTGGTCGTCACGCACCGGTCCCACCTCCTCCGGCTCGTCGGATTGGTGCAGCAGCAGTGCCTGCGCGTGCCGGGCCTCCCTGGTGGATTCCCGGCGCAGGCGGTCGATCGCGCGGTTTCGGGCGGTGGTCACGATCCACGCGCCCGGATTGGCGGGCAGCGCGTCCTCCCACTTCTGGACGGCCACCGCGAACGCGTCCTGCACCGCCTCCTCGGCGAGCCCGATGTCACCGAGGAGGCGCGTCAGCGTGGCCACGCAGCGGCCGTACTCCGCGCGGTAGACGCCGTCGAGATCCACGCTCATTCCACGATGCCGTCGAACGGCCGCACCTCGATCGGGCGGTTGCACGCCAGCGCGCACTTGTCCGCCCAGGCCAGTGCCTGGTCGAGGTCCTCGCACTGGATCACCCAGAACCCGCCGAGCTGCTCCTTCGTCTCGGCGAACGGGCCGTCGGTCATCGTGGTCGTGCCGTTGCCCGGCCGGACCACCGTGCTGGCGTGCGACGGCCGCAGACCCCCGGCGAACAACCAGGTACCAGCGGCTTGCATCTCCTCGGTGACCTTGCTCGTCCTGGCCATCTGTTCCCGCATTTCGTCCTCGGGTTCCGGCACGGTTTCGTCGATCTGGACGGCGAGCAGGTATTGCTTCATGACGAACTCCTCAGCGAGTGGGCAGGCGGCGGGCGATGGCCGGGATGACGATCGCGGCGGCGACCACGTGCGTCAGCATCAGCAGCGCCTTCGTCGCCACCGACGCGTCCGCGAGCACATCCGGTACCAGCGACAACGCGGTGAGAGCGATAGTGCCGCGAACGAACGCCACGCGCGGGTGACGCGCCGAGCGGGCCAGCACCAACGCGAGCACCAGGCCGATCACGGAGCAGATGACGGTCAGCACGGCGAAGCCGAACGCCGGGATCGGCGTGCCCCCGACCACGAGGCTGATCCCGGCGAACTCACCCGCCGCGGCGACGGTCGCGGTGGCCGCACCGGCCACGGCCGCGGCGGTCAGGCCGCCGGTGATCAGGGATTTCGCGGGAACAGCGGTGGTGACGGACATGGTGGGCCTCCGGTGAGCGGTGACCGGCCCGTTGCCGGTCTCTCACCTTGGCTACGAACGAGCGCGCCGCCATTCGACACCCACCGGGGAGAAATCAGAAGAGCACTTGCGCGAGGGTGTAGATGAGCAGCCCGGCCAGCGCGCCGACCACGGTGCCGTTGATCCGGATGAACTGGAGGTCGCGGCCGACCTGCAGCTCGATCTTCCGCGAGGTCTCCTCGGCGTCCCAGCGCTCCACCGTGTCGGTGATGATCGTGGTGATCTCGTTCGAGTAGTTCAGCACCACGTACGCCGCCGCGCCTTCGACCCAGCCGTCCACCTTCTCGCGCAGGGAGTCGTCGGACTTCAGCTTGCCGCCCAGGCTGAGCAGGCCGTCGCGCACGCGCTTGCGCAGCTCGCTCGACGGGTCCTCGGCGGCGGTCAGCAGCATGGCCTTGGCCGTGCCCCACGCCGAGCCGATCAGCTTCTGCACCTCCTGGTGCTCGATCACCTGCTGCTTGACCTGCTCCGCGCGCTCCATCGTCTTCGGATCGGTCTGCAGGTCCTGCGCGAACTCGCCGAGGAACTTGTCCAGCGCCAGCCGCATCGGGTGGTTCACGTCGGTCTTGATCGCCCAGGCGAAGGAGAGCACCTCGCCGTAGACCTTGTCCGCGAGCATCTCGTCGACGAACTTCGGCGACCAGCTCGGCGCGCGGTCGGAGACCACCCGCAGCATCGAGGTGTGGTTGTCGCGCACCCATTCGTAGCCGCGGTCGCACAGCAGGTCGACCAGCTTGTGGTGCGCGCCGTCGGCGAACACCGAGGCCAGCAGCCTGCCCAGCGGCGGCCCCCACGGCCGGTCCAGCAGGCGGCGGGTGACCGCCTGCTCCACCACGGCCTGCACGTCGTCGTCGCGGAGCACGGTCACCGCGCCGCGCAGCACGGTCGCCAGCTCGGAGGTGACCCGGTCGGCGTTCTCCGGCTGCGAAAGCCAGCCGCCGAGCCGTTCGGAGATGCCGATCCGGCGCAGCTTGTCCCGGATCACCGCCTCGGACAGGAAGTTGCTGCCGACGAACTCACCGAGGCTCTTGCCCAGCGCGTCCTTCTTGTTCGGGATGATCGCGGTGTGCGGGATCTTGATCCCCAGCGGGTGCCGGAACAGCGCGGTCACCGCGAACCAGTCGGCCAGCGCGCCGACCATGCCAGCCTCCGCGGCCGCCCGGACGTACCCCACCCAGGCAGGCCAGCCTGCCGACTGGGCCCAGCTGGTCAGCAGGAAGATCACGAACGCGCCGCCGAGAAAGGACAGCGCGACCAGCTTCATCTTCCGCAGGCCGACGCGCTTGGCTTCCTCGCCGGCCAGTCCGCCGGGCGGGTCGGCGGGCTTCGTCAGTTGCTCCACACCGCCATTCTCCGTGAAGATTCACCCTTGTGCGCGAACCAGCTCTCGTCCCCCGTCTGCAGCCGTTCACTTCGACCATCTTCGCCGAGATGACCGCACTGGCCACGTCCACCGGGGCGGTCAACCTCGGCCAGGGCTTTCCCGACACGGACGGGCCGGCCGCGATGCTCGACGCCGCGAAGGACGCGCTGTTCGGGGGCGCGAACCAGTACCCACCGGGCCCCGGCCGCCCCGAACTGCGCAAGGCGATCTCCGCGCACCGCGCCCGCTACGGCCTCGACTACGACCCCGACGGCGAGATCCTCGTCACCGCCGGCGCCACCGAAGCTATCGCCGCCAGCCTGCTCGCGCTCACGCAGCCGGGCGACGAGGTGATCGTGATCGAGCCGTACTACGACTCGTACGCGGCCGCCGTCGCACTCGCGGGCGCCACCCGGCGGGTGGTGTCGCTGGTCGAGCGGGACGGCCGGTTCGCGCTGGACACCGAGGCCGTGCGCGCCGCGGTCACGCCGAAGACACGGGCCATCCTGGTCAACTCGCCGCACAATCCGACCGGCACCGTGTTCACCCCGGCCGAGCTGACCGCGCTCGCCGCGATCTGCGTGGACCACGACCTGATCGCGATCACCGACGAGGTCTACGAGCACTTGGTCTTCGACGACGCCGAGCACCTGCCGCTGGCGACTTTCCCCGGCATGCGCGAGCGCACGGTCGGCATCTCCAGCGCCGGGAAGACCTTCAACTGCACCGGCTGGAAGATCGGCTGGGTCTGCTCGACGCCCGAGCTGGTGGCTGCGGTGAAGGCGGCCAAGCAGTTCATCACCTTCGTCTCCGGCGGCCCGCTGCAGCCGGCGGTGGCCTACGCGCTGGAGTACGAACTGGAGTGGGTCGAGCAGTTGCGCCGGTCGCTGGCGGCCAAGCGCGACCGGCTCGCCGCCGGGCTGGCCGAAGCCGGGTTCGCCGTCCGGCCGAGCGCGGGGACCTACTTCATCTGCGCCGACGTCCGTCCGCTCGGCTTCACCGACGCCGCGGAACTGGCCTGGCAGCTGCCGGAACGGGTCGGCGTGGCCGCCGTTCCGGTCAAGGTGTTCACAGACCACCCGGACGAGTGGCGGCACGTGTTGAGGTTCGCTTTCTGTAAGCGGGACGAGGTACTCGACGAGGCGATCGTGCGACTGCACAAATTAGTCGGGTAACCCTTCTGCGGTGAGCAGCCGGCGCATCCGGTCGAAGCATCGGCGCCGCAGCGGTCCGACGCTGCCGACGGCGACGCCGAGTTCGGCCGCGAGCTGGGCGTGCGTCAGTTCGGGGCGGTCGGCGAGCAGGCGCAACAGCAGCAGGTGCCGGGCGGGCAATCGCCCGGCCAGGCCCCAGAAAACCCGTATGCGCTCGGCGTCGAGCACCCTGGCTTCCGGGGTCGGCGCCGCGTCGGGACGGTCGGGCGGCACGCAGAGCACTTCGCGGCGGCGACCGGCGAGCACCCGCAGCACGCAGCGCCGGGCAGTGGTGACCAGCCAGCCGGGCAGCCGCCTCGGTTCCCGGACCGTGCCGAGGCGCGCGGCGAGCGCGATCCAGGTGTCCTGGCCGACGTCCCACGCGTCGGCATCACCGAGCCGGTGCGCCCGCGCGACCCGCAACGCCAGCCGCACACAGGCCCGTGCGAGCAGGTCGAGCGCCCTTCGCTCGCCGGTGACCGCTCTCGGCACCACCGCCCCGAAGTCCGTTTCGGACACCGCGCACCCCTTCCGCCGGTCGATGACCTTCGGCTACTGGGACGACACGCTGCGCGATCAGGATCCGGCATTCGACGCCGGAAAGCGGATCGAGTAGTTACACTCAGCGCAACCGGGTGGCCGTTCCGACCCCCGGGTGGGCAACGGTGAGTGATCAACAACCAGCGGAGAGCCACCGGGCACGGTAGCTCTGTTCCGCCTTCCGGGGTGGATCGAACGCGATCGAAGTGAAACACTCCACTCGAATGCTAGAAAGAAGGCGAACCCGGGGGTCCGTCGCAGGTTTCGACAGTTTCCCCCGTCCCCAGCGAACCGACGATCTTCCGGGCACCCGGTCCAGGACGGTGGTGATGGCGGTGCACAGCACGACAAAAACGGAGCACCGCTCCGTCGTCCGTGCTGCCGCGCGCCGGTTCCTGGTCACGGCCGGCCTCACCGTCGCCGGCGCCGCGCTCACCTTCGCCTTCAGCTCGACCGCCTGGGCCGAGGACACCAGCGCCTCCAGCGGCACCGGACAGAGCAGCACCACCGCCGCGGTGACCGCCGAGGCAAGCGCGAGTTCCTCGAACACCGGGAACTCCACGTCGAGCGCCGAGCCCGCCGAAGCTCCGGACGCCGAGCCTTCCGGGTCCGCCGAGCCCGCCCAGTCGACCGGGAAAACCAGTACCCAGCAGGCGAAAACGCCCAAGAACACCGAGCCGGAGCCGGACTCTGCGGACACGGCGGACACCATGATGGCCACCACGGCCACCACGAACGCCGCCGAGGACGAGCCGGAGCCGGTGCAGAAGTCCAGTGGTGGCGGCCTGCTCGGCGGACTGGTGAACACCGTCGGCGGAGTGCTCAACGCGGTCACCAGCACGGTCGGCTCGGTCGGCGACGCGGTGCTCAAGCCGATCGTCGCGCCCATCGTGGCGCCGATCGACCACTGCCCCGGCGGCACGGACATCGTGGTCACCATTCCCGAGCTGGACAGCGGCTTCGACGACTGGCCCGCACCGGCCACCGGCGACGCGCGCGGCAGCAGCAGCACGGTCGCCGCGGTCACGCCGGACACCACGACCGCCACCGGCACCACCGAAGCCCCGGCCGATGAGCCGGAACCCGCCAGGGTCACCCCCACGCAGCCGACCACGGTCGTCGCGCCCGTGAAGCACCACCCCGCGCCCGCCCCCGCGGCACCCGCACCCCGGTCCGACGACGACGCGAAGGTCCGCGCCGGCGCCGGTGGTGGCGGCGGTTCCCCCGGCGGCGGCGCGCCATCGGCACCGCCCTGCGCACCCGCCGGGCACTCCGCGTCCGCCCACCCGGGTCAGGACAACAACGGCGGCCGTGGCCACTTCGGTGTGCTGCCCTCGTCGGACAGCACCACCCAGCTCCGGCTGATCGGCACCAGCCGCGATCACGCGGCCGACGGTGCGGGCAGGGATGCCGCCCTGCCGACCACCTCTCCCGACTGACCCCACCCGGTCCCGCGGGGAGAACTGCGTTCAGTTCAAGATCAACTTCTTCCCCGTTGCGCTGTTCGGAGTCTTTGTTCCTGCGCCATTTACCGGGGTGCTCGTTGTTCCATTCGCCCACCATGCTTCCCGTTCGGCCGACCGCGCCCGGCCGTTTCGGGACCTGGCCCCGGCGTCGCATTGCCCCTGCGACGCCGGGGCCCGCACCGGGCTCATACCGGGCGCCGCTGCTCACCGCGCCGAGCAGCGGCAACCACCCGGTACGAGCCTGAGGCCGCGCGCTTCCCGGCACGTCGAGGGGCTGTGCCGGGAAGCTGCGGCGGCCGTGCGGCCGGTGCGCTGGATTCCATCGCCGTTTCACCTCCCTGGAAGCGACGGACCAAATCCAGCGCACCGGCCGCATCGTGTTTTCCGGGCCGGTTCAGGCCACCGGCACGTCCAAACCGGACCGGTCGCACCCGCGGACCGCGGCCGCCGCGGTGCTCAGCCGCCGCACGGCGTCGTGGATCTGCTCGGCGGGCAGCGCGAACGGCAACCGCAACCGCCGTTCGAGCCCGCCGTGCACGCCGAACCGCGACCCTGGCGCGATCTGCAGCCCGTGGTTCGCCGCGGTGACCGCCAGCCGGGTGCTCATCGGTTCGGGGAGCTTGCACCAGACCGACAATCCACCGGCAGGCACGCGGAACTCCCAGTCCGGGCAGTACCAGCGCAGTGCGCCGACCAGCGCGTCCCGCCGGTCCCGCAGTTCACCGCGACGCTCGGCCAGCCGCGGTCGCGGGTCGGCGAGCAGTTCCGCGAAGACCAGCTGCTCCAGCACCGGTGAGCCGAGGTCGACCGCGTACCGGGCCGACCGCAGCCGCCCGAGCAGTTCCTCCGGGGCCCGCATCCAGCCGATCCGCAGGCCGCCCCAGTGCGATTTGGACGCCGAGCCGATGGTGATCGTCCAGTCCGGCGCGAACTTGCCCAGTGGGGGCGGGCCGTCGAGCGGATCTCCCTCGAGATCCAGCTCCACCAGCGTTTCGTCGACCACGGCCGGCGTGCGGGCGCGGGTGAGCAGCGAGCCGAGCCGTTCGCGCCCGGCCGCGTCGAGCCGGTGCCCGGTCGGGTTGTGGAAGTCGACGACCAGATAGGCCAGCCGGGGTGACGCCTGGCGCAGCACCGCCTCGATGCCGTCGAGGTCCCAGCCGCCGTCGCCGAGCGCGACCGGGACCGCGGTGGCGTGCACCCCGCGGATCGCCTCCAGCGCGTTCGGATAGGTCGGCTGCTCGACCAGCACCCGGTCACCGGGTCCGGCGAGCATGCGCAGGGCCAGCACAAACGCGTGGTGCGCGCCGTTGGTGATCATCACCTCGTCCGGCGTGGTCGGCAGGCCGCGTGCGGTGAACCGCGCCGCGATGCGTTCCCGCAGCAACGGCAGACCCTGGTCGAAGTAGCCGTGCTCGGGCAGTTCCGCGGCGAGCAGGTTCCTGGCCGAATCCACCGCGGGAATGAGCCCGGCGACCGCGGGCGGTGCAGCACGCGCGAAGTCGATCAGACCGCGGCCGGACGGTTCGGCGTCCGGCAATGCCTTGCGCGGTGAGGTGATCCACGAACCGGAGCCGCGCCTGCTGGCCACCACGCCGTCCGCGCGCAGCCGGTCCAGCGCGGCGCCGACCATGGTCCGGCTCGCCCCGAGCGCCTCGGCCAGCTCGCGCTCGGCAGGCAGCCGGGTGCCCAGCGGGAGCTGGCCGTCGAACACCTGCAGCTCGATGGCCGCGGCCAGATCGGCGGCGCCCTGACGCGAGCCACTTTTGCGCCAGACGCCCAGCATGGCGGCCAGTCGACTGCCGGATACCCGTCCACCTGGTGGGAGCACATCGTTCACCAGGCCAATTATTGCCAATTGGTCATGGTAAATCGAGCCAATCTTTCCGATAGTGGGACATGTGGCCCAGTTGGAACTTCACCCCGTCAAGGCGACCGTCGACCCCGCACGCCGCTTCACGCAGCTGATCGGCGGGCTCGCGCTCTACGGCGCGAGCATGGCCATGCTGACTCGAGCCGGCCTCGGGCTGGACCCGTGGGACGTGCTGCACGAGGGCGTGATGAAGCAGGTCGGCCTGTCGTTCGGCACGGTCACCGGGCTCGCGTCGCTGGTCGTGCTCCTGCTGTGGATCCCGCTGCGCCAGCGGCCCGGCATCGGCACCGTGGCCAACGTGCTGATCATCTCGGTCACCGTGGACGCGGTCCGGCTGGTGCTGCCCGATCAGCACACCCTGTTCTGGCAGGTGGTGCTGCTGGTCGGCGGCGTGGTGCTGAACGCACTCGCCACCGCCACCTACGTCGGCGCCCGCCTCGGCCCCGGCCCGCGCGACGGGCTGATGACCGGACTGGCCGCCCGCACCGGCTGGTCGGTCCGCCTGGTGCGGACGCTGATCGAGATCGTCGTGCTGGCGGGCGGCTGGCTGCTCGGCGGCACCGTCGGCCTGGGCACCGTGCTCTACGCGATCTCGATCGGCCCGCTCACCCAGTGGATGCTCGGGTACGTGGCCTGGCGGCCGCGGTCACGCGGTACGACGGCGGGATAGCGCCAGCCGCACGCTCGCGCTGGTGATGCCGTACGCGGCGAGCTGGTCGGCGGCGAGGCCGGGCTGCGTGGCCAGCGCGAGCAGGAGGTGCTCGCTGCCGATGTGGCGATCGCCCAGTTCGACCGCCTCGCGCAGGCTTCGCTCCAATGTGGACTTCGCCGCCCGGCTGAACGGCAGGTGCTTGAACCGGCGGCGTGGGCGCGGGCCACGACCGGCGAGCGCGTACTCACCGTGCGAGCGCTCCACCGCGTCGACGATCTTGAACACGTCGATCCCCAGTTGCTCCAGCGCTTCGGTGTCGGCGTCGCTGAGCCCGCCACGCCGGCGGATCTCCGCGAACTGCGCGGTCAGCCCGGCCTGGTCTGGCAGGCACTCGTCGAGCAGTTCCGCGATCGGGCCGTCGGCGTTGCCGCGCAAGGCGATCAGCAGGTGCTCGGGCCCGATCTCACCGGTTCCCGACTCGCGCGCCGCCTCCTGCGCGCTGACCACGGTCAGCCGCGCCCCGGCGGTGAATCGCTCGAACATCTCAGCTCCTCCCGTACTTCTTGTGCACGGCCTGGCGGGTCACGCCCAGCTCACCGGCGATCTCCTGCCACGACCAGCCGCGCACCCGCGCACTGCGCACCTGCACCGCTTCCAGTTGTTCCAGCAGTCGGCGGAGCGCCGCGACCGCGCGCAATCCCACCCGGGGATCGCGGTCGCCCGCCCGCTCGGCCAGATCCGTCGCTTCCGTCATGATGTCAATGTAGGTTGACAACCCGGTGCTGTCAACCATTGTTGACGGCTATCGTCTCGGCATGCCCGTGATCGAGGTCGCCGAGCAGGCAGGCGTCGGGGCGGACGGGTGTCCGCGCCCGAGCGAGGACTACCTGCTGGTACTGGACAACGCGGTGGTGCTGCTGGACGGCGCCACCGCCCCGAGCCCGGACCTGCCCAGTGGCGGCTGGTACGCCGGACTGCTCTCGGCCCGGCTCGCGGACGGCCTGCGTGCCGCGCCCGAAGCCGATCTCGCCGCCGTGCTCGCCGCGTCGATCACCGCCGTGGCCGAGGAAAACGGTCTGCGCCCCGGTGCCTCACCGTCGAGCACGGTGGCCATCGTGCGCTGGACCGCGGACCGGCTCGACGGACTGGTGCTCGCGGACAGCCCGATCGTGGTGTTCGGCCGGTCCGGCCCGCAGCTGCTCGCCGACGACCGCATCGCTTCCCTGCGCGGCAACGGCAAACTCCAGACCGGCCACGACGTCCGGTTGCGACGCAACGCCGAGGGCGGGTTCTGGGTCGCCGAAGCCGATCCCATCGCGGCGGGCAGGGCGTTCACCGCGAGCTGGCCCCTTCCCGTGGTGGAAACCGTGCTGATGGCCACCGACGGCGTCTCCACCGGCGTCGACGACTACCACCTCTTCGACTGGCCACAGGTCCGCGCGCTCGTGCGGGACCGCGGGGCGCACGCGGTGCTCAAAGCGGTCCGCGAAGCCGAGGAGGGCGACCCGGATCGGATCCGGTGGCCAAGGCCGAAGCGGCACGACGACCAGGCGCTGGCGGTGCTCGACTTCCGGTAGGCGGTAGTCAATTCGGGGGATATCAGGGACTTACCCGGATCTCACGGACCCCGGAAAGCGGGACTATTTCCGCATGGGGAATCCAGGGGCGAGAAAACTCGCCGCACCCGCGATCACCGCGGCCAGGGCGAGGCGCTGGGTGGTCATCGCGAGTGCGGCGATCGGGTGGGCGTTGTTCACCCTGATCATTTTGCACACGGTCAGCGCCAGAAATCCGGTGACGGACACGCTGAGCAGTTATGCGCATTCGGAGCGCGGCGGCGGAATGCTGGAAGCCTCGCTGCTTTCCCTCGCGGTCGGCACGGTCGCTGTGCTCGGTGCCCTGCGCGCCACCGGAATGCGACTGGGGCTGACCACCCACATCCTGTTCGGGGCGACCGCGCTCGGGCTCAGCCTGGCCGCCTTCTTCCCGGCCACGCTGGATTCCGGCGGCGATGTCGCCTCCGGCGTGGTGCACCAATACGCGAGTCTGATCGCGTTTCTGTGTCTTCCCGGTATCGGAATGTCTTTGCGAGAACGAGTGGAACTCGAGCACACCCGGATTCTGCTCAACCGGATCTGCGTGGTCTACGCCGCCGGACTGGTCCTGTTCGGTCTCAGTTACATCACCAGGGATTTGGCGGGACTGGAGTGGATCAACACGCTGGTGCCGGTCGGTTTCGCCCAGCGGATCTCCTTCGGCACCGGTTTCGCCCTGCTCGGCGCGCTCGCGCTCGCCGCTTCCCGGTCGGCGAAATCGATCAACTGAACGCGGTGAGGGCTTCCGGGCCGTAGCCGAAAACACCCGGTAGGCCACCGGTGTGCCAGAACACCACGGGCCCTTCTTCCGGCCGCGGTTCGGCGATCAGCGCCGCCGCGGCCTTGCCCGTGTAGACCGGATCGAGCACCACGCCTTCGGTCCGCCCGAACAGGCGCAGCGCCTCCCACACTTCCTCCGTCGGCACGCCGTAACCGGGGCCGAGCGTGCGATCGGTGATCCGCACGTGGTCGAGTTCCGGCGGTTCGATGCCGAGGTGCTTCGCGCCGTCGGCGACCAGCGTGGTCAGGGTTTCCCCTGACTCGGCCGCGTCGTGCCCGACGCACGCGACGTCCAGCCTGCCGCCCCAGCCGAGCGCGAGCCCGGCCGCGGTGCCCCCACTGCCTTGTGCCACCAGGATTCGCGCGGGCCCGGTGAGCTGCCGCCGGATCTCCTCGGCGGCCGCGACGTACCCCAGCAGGCCGACCGCGTCCGAACCGCCGACCGGCAGCGTCGCCACCTTCCGGCCGTCGGCCGCGGCTTCCGCGACGAGCCGGTCGTAGGTGGCGCCGGTTTCTTCGGCGTCGGCGCAGCGATGCACGTTCGCACCGAAGAGGTGGTCGAGAATGATGTTTCCGGAACGCTCGTAGGCTTCGCCGTCACGCGGCACCTTCGCGGTCAGCACCAGCTCGCAGCGCAACCCGAGCTTCGCGCACGCGGCGGCGGTCTGGCGCCCGTGGTTGGTCTGGAGCGCGCCGAAGGTGATCACCGTGTCGGCGCCGTCGGCCAGCGCCTGGCCGAGCGAGAACTCCAGCTTCCGCAGCTTGTTGCCGCCGACGCCGAGCCCGTTCACGTCGTCCCGTTTGAGCAGCACGGTGGTGCCGAGCGCTTCGCTCAACCGGGGCGCCTCCTCCAGCGGGGTCGGCCAGGTACCGAGGCGAACGCGGGGGAACCGATCGAGCGTCATGGCTGCCAGCATGCCAGACGACTGGTATCGTTCGTTCGAACGAACGAGGAGGTCGCGATGACCGGCACGCTCACGTTCCCCGGCTTGCTGGAACAGGCCGCCCGCCTCGCCGCGGGCGAGGTGACTTCGGTCGAACTGACCGAGACAGCGCTCAAGCGCATCGAAGCCGCACAGCCGAGGCTCAACGCGTTCCGGCGGCTGCGCACCGAGGACGCGCTGGCCGACGCCGCCCGCGCCGACGCGTTGCTCGCCGAGGGCAACCGCGCCCCGCTGCTCGGCGTGCCGCTGGCGATCAAGGACGACGTCGACATCGCCGGCCTGCCGACCGCGTTCGGCTGTTGCGGTGAGTTCCCGTTGGCACGCGCCGATTCCGCCGTGGTGCGCAACCTCCGTGACGCCGGTGCGGTGATCGTCGGCAAGACGAACACGCCGGAGCTGGGCCAATGGCCGTTCACCGAAGGCCCGGAGTTCGGCGCCACCCGCAATCCGTGGCATCCCGAGCACACCCCCGGCGGCTCGTCGGGCGGCTCGGCCGCGGCGGTCGCCGCCGGGCTGGTGCCCGCGGCGCTCGGCTCGGACGGTGCCGGCTCGATCCGCATCCCGTCGGCGTGGACGAACCTGGTCGGCATCAAGCCGCATCGCGGCCGCGTGCCGACCGCACCGGATCCCGAGCTGTTCCACGGGCTGACCGTGATCGGGCCGCTGGCCAGGACGGTCGCCGACGCGGCCGCCCTGCTCGACGCGGCGAGCGGCACCACCAGCGTGTTCCGCACCGCCGCCGAGCGCGAACCCGGCAAGCTGCGGATCGGCCTGTCCACCCGGATCGCGTTCACCGCCACTCGGACGCGGCTCGATCCCGAAGTGCGCCGGGCGGTCGAGCGGCTGGCGGAGTCGCTGGCCGGGCTGGGGCACGAGATCGTCGAGATCGAGCCGAACTACGGTTTGGTCGGGCTGAACTTCCTGCCGCGCTCGCTGACCGGGGTGCGCGACTGGTGCCGCCGGGTGCCCGACGACGCGCTGCTCGACCCGCGCACCAGGGCCAACGCACGCCACGGCACCGCGCTGGCCGGTCCCGCGCTGCGCTTGGCGAAGGCCACGGAACCGCTGCTGCGCCTGCAGATCGGCGCGGTGTTCCGCAAGGTCGACGTGTTGCTGACGCCGACGACGGCCACCCCGCCGCCCCGGATCGGCAGCTTCGACGGCCTGTCCGGCTGGGCCACCGACCAGGCGATGATCGCGGCCTGCCCGTACGCGTGGCCGTGGAACGTGCTGGGCTGGCCGGGCGTGAACGTCCCGGCGGGCCTGACCGGGTCCGGCCTGCCGCTCGGCGCCCAGTTGCTCGGTCCCGGCGAGTCGGAGCAGCTGCTGATCTCGCTGGCCGCGCAGCTGGAATCGGTGGAGCGCTGGCAGGACCGGCGGCCGCCGGAATGAGCGCGCGCGAGTCCATCCTGCGCGCCGCGTTGAAAGTGGTCGGGGAGCAGGGCGTGGCCGGGCTGACCAACCGCCGGATCGTCGCCGAGGCCGGGGTTTCGCTCGGCTCGCTGACCTACCACTTCCCGAGCCAGACCGAACTGCTGCGCCAGGCCATGCTGCTCTTCGCTTCGGAAGAGGCCAAAAAGCTCAGCGAACTCGCCGAAACCCACCGCACGGACGGGATTTCGGTGGAGCAGGCGGCGGTGGCGGTGGAGCACGTGCTGGAGCAGATGACCTTCACCACCGACGACATCGCGCCGCTGGAGCTGTACCTACAGGCGGGCCGCGACCCGGAACTGCGCGACGCCACGCAACGCTGCTTCGCCGCGTACGACGAGCTGGCCACCACCGTTCTCGCCGCACTCGGCGTGCCCGACCCGCAACGGCTGGCCGGTCCGGTGGTGGCGCTGATCGCAGGCCTGCAACTGCGGCGCCTGGCCACCGGCGAGGCCCCGGCGACCCCGGCGTCCACCGCGCTGACCATGTTGATCCACGGTTCCGGCGCTTAGGCTGGGTTTCATGATCCCGCTCGTCCACGCCCCGCCGGTGTTGCGCGGGACGGCCGCGTGGAAGTACTTCGGCGACTTCCGCGGTTCGCTGCTCGCCGGGCAGGTGCTGTTGCTGCAGGTCGCCCACCCGGTGGTGGGCGCGGGCGTGCAGGACCACTCGGAGTACCGCGAAGACCCGTGGACGCGGCTGATGCGGACCGCCGGTTCGCTGTCGATCTGCGTGTACGGCGGCCGCCGCGGGGCGCTTTACGAGGCGCGGCGCCTGCGCGAGCTGCACCGCCCGTTCACCGGGATGGACTTCACCGGGCGGCGCTACAGCGCGCTGAACCCGGCCGCCTACGCCTGGGTGCACGCCACGCTGGTGATGCTTCCCGTTGACGCGCAACGGTTCTTCGGCCGCGAGATCCCCGCCGCCGAGCTGGCCGAGTACTACGCGCAGATGTGCGACATCGGCCGGATCCTCGGCCTGCGCGAACAGGACCTGCCGCCGGACTGGCCCGCGTTCGAGCGGTACTACGCGGAGATGGTCGCCGGTTTCGGGCCGAATCCCGCCATCGACACCCTGCTGGAAACCATCCGCACGGTGCCGAACCCGTGGCGGTGGCTGCCTGCTCCGTTGTGGACACGACTGCGCCGGGCGCAGCACCGGTTCCAGCTCTTCATGATCGGCGGCACCCTGCCACCCGGCCTGCGCGATCGCCTCTGTCTACAGTGGACGGACAAGCAGCAGGCCCGGTTCGACCGGTTCTGCCGGGTGCTGCGCCTGGCCCGTTTTGTTCCCGCGCCGGTGCGGTCGGTCCACCTGCGCTCGATCGGCCGGCTCAACGTCTGGTTGCGGGACCGCCGTCTCGGCTAGCCGCTGTCCGACAGGTCGGCTCGATGGGCTTCGTGATGCAGGTGGTTCCTGGCGGTGCGGCGGATTCGGCCTCGTACTGGCCTCGGCCGAAGCTGCCGTGCTGCCAGGGACCGCCTGGGCGCGAAGCCCACGAGCGCGACCTGCCGGACAGCGGCTAGGGTGCGGATCATGGAACCGGTGCGGATGCCGCTGCGGGTGCGGTACCACGAATGCGATCCGCAGGGCGTGGTGTTCAACGCGAACTACCTCGCCTACTTCGACATGGCGAGCTTCGAGTTCCTCGCCGCGGTGCTCGGGAAGTCCACCGGGCTGAACGACCACGGCGTGGACTTCGTGGTGGCCGAGTCCAATGTGCGCTACCTGCGCGCGCTGCGCTTCGAGGACGAACTCGTGGTCAGCGTGCGCATCGCGCACCTCGGCAACACCTCGCTGGTGCTGGAGTTCGAGATCCAGCGCGGCGACGAGACCGTGGCCACCGGCACCAACCGGTACGTGTTCGTCGACGAGAAGACTCTCACCAAGAAGGCGCCGCCCGACGAGATCAGGGTGAAACTGCTGGAGTACCAGGCGCTGGCAGCAACCCCAGATCCAGCGTGAGGTCCTGCCGGGCGCCCAGTCCGGCGGTCACCGCCCCGGTGCAGCCGGTCACCGGATCGGCGTCGGAGTCGAGGGCTTCGTCGCCGGCCGCGGGCACGGTGGCCTGACGCCCATCGAGGTCGAAGCAGACCAGGTACGAGCCGTCGGGCAGGTTGCTGAAGGCATACCGGCCATCGGGACCGGTGGTGACCGCGATCCCGGTCGGCGTTCCGTCGCCGTGGTGCAACGCCACCCGAACCCCTTCAACCGGCGGCTCCTCCGGGGACTGCAGGCCGTCGCCGTCCTGGTCGAGCCAGGCGTAGTCACCGAGTTCGTTGCCGGGCGCGGTCAGCCCGGCGTCCAGGGTCAGATCGGTCGAGGTGAGCGCGGGCCGGGTGCAGCCGGTCTCCGGGTCGACATCCGAATCGACCGCGTCGTTGCCCGCGTTCATCGCGGTCAGCCGGTGGTCGCCGACCTGCGCCGGGAGCGCGTCGAGATCGAAGCACACGTGATAGGCGCCGTCGGGCAGATCGCCGAACAGGTAGCGGCCGTTCTCGCCGCTGCGGGTGGTCTCGACCGCGGTTCCGGCCCCGTCGAACAGCGTCGCGCGCACGCCTTCGACCGGCGGTTCGCCCGGATCCTGCAAGCCGTTGCGATCGGTGTCGAGCCAGACGTAGTCACCGACGAAGTGCGTGGTGGCCGCCCTGGCCACCCCACCGCACGAGGTCAGCAGGCAGGCCAGTGCGGCCAGCACTCCGAGAACCACCCAGCGACGCCATCTTCTGCTGTTCATCTCCGCGCTCCCGCCCAGTCGGCCGTTCAGCGTAAGCAGGCGAGGCGCCGCGGGAAAGATCAGGACGACCGGCTCATCCGTTCGTGTTAACCCACCCGGAAAACCGGATAACCAGGCGCGATGCGCCGGAGTTCGGCGTCGGATGAATTCTCGTCGACGCCATCGAAGAAAACACCGACCTCGAATTTCCAGCGCTTCAAATAGGCGCGGAGCAATTCCGGCTTTTCCTCGTCGGGCAATTCGGTGGCGCGGAATTCCTCCACTCGCCTGCCGACGCGCAGGCGTCCTTCACCGGCGGCGCGGACGTTGCGCACCCACTGCGTCCGGCCGCGCGCGGCGACGAGGTAGCGCCCGCCCTCGAAGGTCAGCAGGTTCACCGGGACGCTGCGCCACTCGCCGGACTTGCGTCCGCGCACCAGCAGCTCGCGGCTGCCCCAGACGCTGACGCCGAGGCGCGTGAGCGCGACGACGACCCGGTTGAAGATCTTCGTGCCCAGGCCGGGCTCCAGGTAGCGGGGGGCGGCGGACGCGGCGGGGGTGGTCATCGGGGCCTCCAGTTCGGCGTTGCGAGAGCACTGCTCTCGTTTGAGATCAGTGAACACGGACACCTGCTCTGAGTCAAGAGCAGTGCTCTCGAATTTGTGCACCGCTCTCGAACCGCTAGAGTGACCGCCATGCCGGCAACGCGTACCGCCCGTGACCGGGCCAGGGCCGAACTCACCACGGCGATCAAGGAGGAGGCGCGCAGGCAACTGGGCGAAGCCGGGGGCGCCGCCCTCTCCCTCCGCGCGGTCGCCCGCGAGCTGGGCATGGTCTCCTCAGCGCTCTACCGCTACTTCCCGAGCCGCGACCACCTGCTCACCGCGCTGATCATCGACGCGTACAACGCGATCGGCGCCGCCGCCGAGTCCGCCGACGACCACCGCGTCCCGCCCCGGCAGCGCTGGCTCGACATCTGGGCCGCCACTCGCGCCTGGGCACGCGCCCATCCGCACGAGTACTCGCTCATCTACGGCTCGCCGATTCCCGGCTACCAGGCCCCGCAGGACACCGTCGTGCCCGCGGCCCGCGTGGCGATGGCGCTGGTGCACGTGATCAGGAGCGCCTACGTCACCCCGCCGCCGGCGCCCCCGCTGCCCGCCGAACTCCGCGCGCAGGCGACCGCCCTGCTCGGCGCGCTCGGCGACGACCTGACCCCGGACCTGATCACCCGGCTGCTGATCTCCTGGACCCAGCTGTTCGGCCTGATCAGCTTCGAACTCAACGGGCAGTACGTCGGCAGCATGGACCCGACCGACAGCTTCTTCGCTTATACCACCGCGCAGATGGCGGATTTTGTCGGGCTCTGACTCCGGTGGGCAAATCCCCCCGATCCGGACAACTGACTCGATTGAGCTGGGGAATCGGTTTTCACCGAGTCGCCGACCTCGTCACAATTCGATAACCAGCCCGGATTCCTGCAACGAAATCACCCTTTCGAGCGAGAAGAGTTCGACGCTCTGAAGGGGGCCCACATGAGACTTTCCAGCCTGGGGAGGGCTGCGCTCGGCTTCGCCTGCTCAGCTCTGCTCGCGGCCGGCCTGGCCGTCGCCGTCCCGGCGACCCAGGTCGCGGTCGCCCAACCGCCGAATCCGGGCGAGCCACTCAGCCTGCCGGCGGGATTCGCACTGCAGGACACCGGGACCGGGCTGGGGGCCTGGAACCTGACCGACTTCGGTTACCTGCCCGATGACACCTTCATCGCCACCGGCAAGACCGGCGACGTGAAGTGGGTCGGCCCGAACGGGCCGAAGCAGCTGATCCACCTGCCGGTCAGCAGCTGCTGCGACATCGGCCTCACCGGCCTCGAGATCGCGCCCGACTACGCCACGTCCAAGCAGATCTACCTGGCCAGGACCATTCCCACGCCGACCGGCTTCACCAGCCGGATCTCGCGCTGGACGGTCACCGGCACCACCGAGCCGACCGGGCTGGCCAACGAGCAGATCCTGCTCGACGTCCCCGGCACCATCCAGCTGCACAGCGCCTCCGGCATGGTCGCCGACACGAGCGGCAACCTGTGGGTCTCGGTCGGGGACAACACCGACACCGACACCTGGCACGCCGAGGCGTTCCGCTCGCAGGACCTGAACTCGGTCTACGGCAAGATCCTGCGGATCAACGCCTCCGGCGCGGGGGTGCCGGAGAACCCGTACTACGACGCGGCCAACCCGAACTCGGCCAAGAGCAAGGTCTTCGCCAGCGGCTTCCGCAACCCGTTCCGGCTCTCGCTGGACAAGACCAGCGGCCTGCCGCTGGTCGGCGACGTCGGCTGGGGCACCTGGGAAGAACTCAACTACGTGGTGCCGGGCGGCAACTACTCGTGGCCCTGCTTCGAGGGCAACGGCCCGACCCCCGGCTACAGCACGCAACCGCAGTGCAACGGCGTGACCAACAACCCGCCACTGTGGACCTACCAGCACGGCATGGCGCCCGGGCAGGGCAACTCCGTGGTGGCCGGGTTCGTCTACTCCGGTGACAGCTACCCCGCGGCGTACAAGGGCCAGTTCTTCTTCGGCGACTACGTCAGCCAGCGCATCTGGACGCTCAAGTACAACACCCAGGGCCAACTGGTCCAGGCCCCGGTGGCCAACGCGCCGTTCGGCACCGGCCTCGGCGGCCCGGTGGAGTTCGGTGCGGCGACCAACGGCGACGTGGTCTACGCCGACATCGCCTCGGGCAACGTGCGCCGGATCGTCTACGTCACCGGCAACATCGCGCCGGTCGCGAAGGCCACCAGCACCACCGACCCGGCCACCCGCACGGTCAGCTTCGACGGCACCAAGTCGATGGACTTCGACGGCCCGGCCAGTGACCTGACCTACACCTGGAACTTCGGCGACGGCACCACCGGCACCGGGGCCACCGTCTCGCACACCTACCCGGCCAGCCCGGCGAAGTTCACCGCCACGCTGACCGTGAAGGACAAGTCGAACGGCACCGGCAGCACCACGCTCACCGTGGCCCCGTCCAACCACTCGCCGGTGATCAACCTGACCACGCCCGGCGACACCAAGAAGTTCAAGGTGGACGAACCGGTCAACCTCAGCGGCACCGCGACCGACGCCGAAGACGGCCCGCTGACCATCACCTGGACCTCGGACATCGTGCACTGCGCCGAGGAGACCACCTGCCACACGCACCCCGACGCGGGCGGTACCGGTGGCTCGTTCTCGATGCCGTTCACCAAGCACACGGACTCGCGCATCGACTTCACCGCCAAGGTGACCGACTCGCAGGGCGTCACGGCCACCAAGACCTACGTGGCCAAGCCGAACGAGTTCAAGCTGACGCTGAAGAGCAACTTCCCGGCCTCGCTGGTCATCTCCGGTGAGAGCAACGGGAACGTGGCGATGGTGACCGAGGGCGCCACGCCGAACCTGATCGCCGGGGCCAAGGCCACCGACGGCGTCGCGTCCTTCTCCCAGTGGGACAACGGTTCGACGAACCTGTCGCGGGCGTTCACCATGCCCGGCGCGGACACCGTGGTGAACGCGACCTACCTGACGCCGATCGACAGCCGCTACAACTCGGACGCGACGCTGCGCGGCCTGCTGGGCAACCCGACCGCGGCCGAGGTCAAGGACGGCAGCGTCCGCTACCGGGCCTACGAGCGGGGTCGCCTGTACTCCTCGCCGCAGACCGGCGCGGTGGCCATCTACGGCCACATCCTGACCAAGTACCTGGCGCTCGGCGGGCACCAGGCGCTCGGCGTGCCGCAGAACGACGAAACCGGCACCCCGGACGGCGTCGGCCGGTACAACGCCTTCACCGGCAACTGGTCGATCTACTGGACCCCGGCCACCGGCGCGCACAGCATCGGCGGGCCGATCCGGGACAAGTGGGGCTGGATGGGCTGGGAGAACGGCATTCTCGGCTACCCGGCGACCGACCAGGTGGCCACGCCGACCGGTGGCGGGCAGTTCGTCGACTTCACCAACAACGCGTCGATCTACTGGCTGCCGACCACGCCGGGCAACGGCACCGCGGCGGTCTACTCCCAGATCCGGTCCAAGTGGCTGGCCATGGGCGGCGCGACCGGGGTGCTCGGCATGCCGATCACCGACGAGCTGGCAGGCCCGAACGGCGGGCGGTACAACAACTTCAGCAACTACGCCTCGATCTACTGGCACTACAACTCGCCGGGCAGCGGGGCGTGGTCGATCATGTCGCAGATCCGCGACCGCTGGTACCTCGACGGCGGGGCCGGGGGCTTCCTCGGTTACCCGGTCACCGACGAGCTGATGACCCCGGACACCATCGGCCGGTACAACCACTTCTCGAACAACGGCTCGATCTACTGGACGCCGTCCTACGGCGCGCAGTCGATGTGCTGCCAGATAAAGAGCAAGTGGGCGTCACTGGGCTGGGAGAAGGGCTATCTCGGGTATCCGACCAGCAGTGAGTACACCGTGGCCGGTCAGCCGACCTGGCGCAGGCAGAACTACCAGGGCGGCTTCATCACCTGGACGCCGAGCACCGGTGCGTACGACCACCGGTAGCAGCTGAACAACGGAAAACGCGGGGCCGTCGCGGCGGCCCCGCGTTTTTTCATGCTTCCAGCAACCGGCGCAGCAGGTCGCCGAACTCCTCCCACCACGGCAGTTGCTCGGAGCGGGGCAGGTACTTGCGGCGCTGCTCGCGCAGGGTGTCCACTTTGGCCTGGAGCACCGCCACGACCTCCGGTGCCAGCTCCAGCTCCTCGCTGAGCTGGCTCAGCAGCGCGACCTCCCGCGCCTCGGTCACCGAATCGGCCCCGGCGAGCCAGGCCGCCGCGGCGTAGACCAGCTCCCGATCCGCCGGGGAAAGCGTCGCGATCGCCACCGGCACCAGCTCCTCGCTCTCGGCCACCGGCACGCCGTTGAGCCCCAGCGCGTCGGCCACCACCTTGAGCGCTTGCTCCTCTTGGCGGGACACGTCTTCGTCCGCTCGGGCTACCAGGCGGGCCGCGTGGAAGATGGCCTGGCGGGCTTCGGTGGCCAGGCCGTGCACCAGCGCCCTGGTCGCGGACCGCTCGTCGGCCACCATCTGGTCGAGCAGGTTGGCACTGCGGACAGCGTCCGTCAGCACCATCGGATCGAGCAGCCGTTCCGCCGTGGCCCGCGGCGCGATGCCGAGTTCCACCACCGCCTCCTTGACCGACACCCCGCGATCGGCCGCGTGCTGGGCGGCGCGGATCCCGGCGTCGTGGCCGAACACGCCACCGACCACAGTGGACAGGCCGAGGGCTTCCTCGGCGTGGCGGCGGTTGGCCTCGGCGTCGATCTCCAGGCCGCGGAGGCACTTGTCGGCGAACAACGGCATGGCGTTGGTCAGCAGGCGCGCCGATTCGAAGAGGTTCTTGGCGATCACCGCGGTCCACGCGTTGAAGTCCAGTTCCGCGCCCTCCACCGCCATGGTGACCACGGTGTCGTTGCCGCAGACCTGGAAGCCGACCTGCACCACCAGGTCGGCCATCACCGGGCTGACGTTGCCCGGGGTGAACGCCGAACCGGCCTGGACCGCGGGTAGCCGGACCTCGGTGCCGCTGGCCAGGATGCGGAGGTCCCTGGCGACCTTCATCAACCCGCAGGCCAGCGCCTTGAACACGGTCGAGACGTACTGGAAGACGTCGCCGTTCTGGAAGGCGTCGAAGAAGTTGGTGTGCCTGCGCAGTTCAAGCCCGGTGGTTTCCCGCAGGCGCGGATAGATCCGGTCCAGGTAGCGGGCGCCGACGCCGAGCCCGGTACCGGCGATCGTGCCGCCCATCGGCACCTCGAGGCAGTGCTCGGCGGCGTCGGTGAGCCGCTCGGCCCCGCGGCGCGCGACGGCGAGGTACGCGCTGAACGCCTGGCCGAACGTGACCGGCACGGCGTCGTGGAGGCAGGTGCGGGAGAGCTTGACGGTGTCGCGGTACTCCTCGATCTTCTGCTCCAGCACCCCGGCGAGGTAACCGACGGACTCCTTGAGCCGCACGATGTCGCGGTGCAGCGCGATGTTGACCGCGGTGGCCATGGCGTCCGATGTGGACTGTCCGGCGTTGACGTGGTTGTCCGGGTGCACGAACTCGTAGCCGCGGCGGCCGGAAAGCAGTTCGTTGGCGCGGTTGGCGAGCACCTCGTTGACGTTCATGTTCGGCGAGACCCCGCCGCCGGCGCTGAGCACGTCGACCGGGAACTCCTCCGGTCCGAGCAAGCCGGCGACCACCTCGTCGGCGGCCTGGCAGATCGCCTCCGCGACCGGTTCGCGCAACACCCCCGCGTCGAGGTTCGCCAGCGCCGCGGCCTTCTTGACCTCGGCGATCGCACTGACCAGGCCGGGTTGCGCCCCGAGCGTCTGGCCGGACACGGCGAAGTTGCGCCGGGCGCGTTCGGACTGGACGCCGTAGTACGCCTGGAAGGGAATCTCCACCTTGCCGAGCGCATCCTCCTCGACGCGGTACCGAGCGGTCATCACGGCACTCCCACCAGCCTCGTCCTGTCCTACCTCGGACGTACCGATGTTGAGCCCCGGCACCCGCACCCGCCACGACCCACCCCCACATTTCACCCGTCGGCACCCCCCAGCCCAACCCGAACGGCCCACCCCCGATCACGCAGCCGAACCACGCATGGACCTGGGAAAACACCGGTGGAAATCCCACGCGGGGGGTGTGGCTGATCGACTCGCCTACCGCAGCTCGCCGGAACGTGCGCGCCGGAGGCCGCGTTCCGTGCCGAGTTCCGCCCTGGCCGCCGGATGGTCGACGTAGAACTGGACGAAGTGGAACAGCAGCGCCCGGTCGATGGCGAAGTCGCGCAGTTGATCGCGATCATCGGCGTCGGGGGCAACTTGTCGACCTTCCACAGCGGCGCGTGCTGCCGCCGCTCCCAGCGCGCGTTCGCCGAGGCGAGAACCAGCACGCAGGGCGCGCCGCGGAAGGTCGCGGCCTTTCCGGCTATGACGGCGTCCCACGGCAGGAACGAGGAAAACGTCCAGCCGCGCTGGTGGATGCCGCTTGGCGAGAGCACGACCGCCCCGCGGCGCAGAGGGCGGCCGGATCTGCTTGGCGGGGACGTCGGGTCCCGCACGGAGGTAGTCGGCCGATGCCATCCCGAAGAAGAGGGTCAGGCAGGCGACGATCCCGGTCAGGAGCGCGAAGACCAGCTTCGACCCACGCAACTCGACGGCCGGCCCGTCGTCGCGGCTCACGATGTTCGCCTCCCGATGGCGGGCCCCCAGCTGCAAGACGTAGCCGAACGCCGCCGTCAGGAACATCATCACCGCGAAAACGAGCGAGTACCACAGACCGCCAGCCGCCACGAACCCGAAGCCGACAGCAAGGAGCCCCAGGCACACCACGAACACCAGACTGGCGACGATCCGGCCCTTGTTGGGCGCGGACCACCCAGCGGGCCTCGGCAACCTCTCAGGAGGGTGCACGACCGCGCCTCCAAGCTGCGCCGGGTACGAAAAAACCGCCTTGACCAGATGTCAAGACGGTTCTCGTAGCGGTGGCCAGGGCCGGGGTCGAACCGGCGACCTTCCGCTTTTCAGGCGCAGACATACCCGCAGGTTACGGGGGCTGCCCCACCAGTTTGTGCAGCCCCCGTGCAACATCAGCAGCACCTCATGAGTTGGCCTATGCGCCCCTGGCGACGTTCGTGTCAGCAGCAGGCCCGTCCATCGCGGTTCGCCCCAAGCAAGGTTCAGCATTAGCTTCCATCAACCGGGTCTGGCGTATCAGGCTCCGGAGACGCAGGCGGCAGGGGTTTTCCATCACGAGTAAGACGAGCGCGCATCTGGTCGGTTAGCCAAGAGAGTGACCGATGAATCTGAGACATATCCGGATCACCTTCAAGCGCTTCTCGGTTAGCACGTATAAGTTTCACATGAAGCCGCCTTGCCTGCTCAACTATCTCGGGATGACCAAGAATTCGCAGCTCGCCCAAAGTAGTTTTAAACTCCATCGAGCACTTCATCGCAGACCAAGCTACCGGCGAACGCGACTCGACGTCTTGCCTATTCGAAACCTGAACCCCCTTCGGCAGCTCGGTATCTCGCAAGTCCCGTATCGCCTCGATCCATGAATCAATATTTAGGAGTAATCGCGAATACAGCACTCTCCGTTCCTGCCAAAGCGCACTCTCCCTCTCTTCCAGAAGCGAATGAGCCCATCGCTCAGTCTCCAAGCGATAACGCTGCTGTGCATCTTCGCGCTGCCAACCTAGTTGCCGTCGAAGCTGAATCAGTCCGAACATCCCGGCCACAAAGGCACCGAAAAGTGTTCCAGCTACCGCGATGATAGCTGGAATCGCACTTGGCACTCCTTGATTCATCCGCAGTAGCTTACGGGGCTACGTCGTGTCACACGGAGTTAGCTTCGAGCCTGCACAGCAATCAGTGCTTGACCACGATCGTCTTCGGGAGCTTCACTGCACTTCCTCTGGCCGCCAGCTCGCTCAACTGGCTGGCCAGCTCACGATCCCGCCCTTCGACCACGTGCAGATACCGCAGCGCAGCAGCCGCCGATGCGTGGCCCAATCGCTTCTTGAGGTCCGCCAGCGTGGCCCCGGTCGAAGCGGCGAGGGTCTGTCCTGTGTGCCGCAGGTCGTGGAAGCTCACCGCCAGGCCGACGCGGTCCCGAGCCCGGACAAACGCCTGGTAGACCGCGTTGCCCCGCATCGGCCGACCATCCTTACCCACGAAGAACCGATCCTTCCCGGCCCACTCCCGCATGTGTTCGACCAGGTAGGGCAGCACGTGCGGCGGAATCGCCACGTCCCGCAGGCCCGCATCCGTCTTCGGGTCCTTGTCGTACTTGCGGGGGCTCTCCAGCAGCTCGACCCTGTTCTTCCGAACCCAGACCACGCCGTTCACCAGGTCCACGTCTTCAGTCCGCAGGGCGCAGATTTCCCCACGTCGAAGGCCACACCAGGCGGCCAGCAGGACCGCCGCCCGGTACCTCGGCGTGATCGCCTCCACGACTTCGGCCACCTGCGCCGGGCTGGCGATGCCGCGTTCCTTCGCCTTGTCCGAGCCCGCCCCCGGAATCTGGCACGGGTTGTTCGTGATTGCCCTGTCCCGCTTCGCCGCGTTCATCACCGCCCGCAGGAACCGGTACGACTGCCCGATGGACGTCTTGCCGCCCTTCCCGGCGAGCGCCTTGGCGTACCAACTCCGCACCACGGGTGGAGTAATCGCGATCAGCGGCAGCTCCAGAAGCTCGACCATGTGCAGCCGCATGTTGCGGCGGCAAGTCTCCTCCCACCGGTCACCCACGTCCGGGTTGTCACGCAGGTACGCATCCGCGTACTCGCCGAACGGTTGGCGCCCGAGCTTGTCATCCAGCCAGGCACCACGGCTGATGTCCGCTTCCACGCCGACCAGCCACCGATCCGCATCCGTCTTCGTGCGGAAGGTGTTCGGCGCGTACTGCCGCTTGTTGTTCGGCCCGATGAACGACGCCTGCCAGCGCTTGGACGGCAGTTGCCGCACCATGCCGAACCGGCGACGACCTCCCTTCTTCGCCATCAAGCGGCCCTCCCGCCGAACCAACTGACCTCGATCGGCTCCACTCGGGACGCCTCCACAAAGGTCTCCAGGTCATCAACCGCCAAGCGCACGTGAGCGCCGAACTTGTGGAAGGCGATCCGCCGTTCCGCGATCAACCGCCGGATGAACCGCACCGATGTCCCGAGGTAGACAGCGGCATCCGACACGTTCAAGTACTTCGCTTCCATCTGTTCCCCCCAGGTCACGCAGCTTGCAGAGTTGCCGAAGTTTCTGGATCACCTGGTGGTCCCTGCGCCGCGAGTAGCGCCCGGTCGTACTCGGCCCGCCAGGAGATGCGCTCCGAGATGGCGTGCATGAGCAGGTGCGCCCGGGGCGGAACGTGCGGGTCTCCGGACTGGACCTTGCGCCAGACGAGCCGGGCCGGTTCTTCGGCGGGCCGACTTATGCCGGCTGCGGCGAGGGCCTCGTGGACGAACGTCTTGCGGTCCGCCTTGTGGTCGGCGAGCGATTTCCCCGACCACTTCCGGGAGACGAGCACGCGACGACCGGGCAGGCCGAGCGTGGTCCGCCGGTGAGCCCGTCCCTTGCAGTGACCGGGAATGGTCCGGGAGCCCGCGCCCTGTGGCTGGACGCCGTAGAGCAGCCAGACCGCGCACCGAGGCGAACACGGCGTCACAGCCAACTCAGCGTGAAGCCGGTCGTGGTGGTCCCGTTGCCTGGCCGTCGTCGCCTCGACCACTTCGCCGGTGGCTTTGGTGAGGTACTTGGTCAGATACCCGATGTGCCGCCCGGCTTCCTCCGAGCCGCCGAGGATGCCCTTGGAGTGGACTTGCTGTCCGAAGGTCACCACGTGGGCCGGTTCCTCGACCGCCTCCACTGCCTCATCCCACGGCGTCAGCGGCGCCCGGGTGTCCGGGTCGAGGAAGGCCCGCGTCTGGGAGTCCCAGACCGGGAGCCGGTCGCCGTCGTAGACGAGTTGGTCATGGTTGGGCCACCACACCTGGTGGTAGGTGGCCGCCGTGACCTGGCGGATGACGTCGTGCGGGATCGAACCGCGGAGCGCGGCATGCAGGTGCGGAGCGGTCCGCTTCTGCGGCTCGACCGTGGCGAAGTACTGCACGTCCCAGCCGACGCAGCGGCGGAGGTTCTGCCACCACCGATCGACCAGCGCGGAGAAGTGCACCGCATCGCGGGCAGCCCGCCGGTAGTCGTAGCTGACCGGGTCGACCGGCGTCCCATCTTCCCGAACGCGCCCGTAGGTGTCGCAGGTCAGCGTGACGAACATGGACGGCCGGAACTTGCCCGCGAACTCCCGCCCAAGCGTGGTCTTGGCAACCTTCTGCCGAGGCAGGTTCGGCGCATCCTGCCGCCGCTTGGTCGACCGTTTCACCGGCTTGTTCTCTGGCAGATCTGGCGACGGCAGACGACCGCGCATGCCGAGTTGCCGAAGTTCTTCGTCCACGGAGCGGATTTCCTCACGCAGTTCCTCGGCTTCTCCTTCCTCTCCCTCGGCGACGGTCTTGCGGTACTCCTGCACGAGGTCCGCGCGGAGTTCCATGAGTTCGGTCTGTTCCTTGCTCGGCGGGTCCGGTGTGAAGTCCGGTTCCTCGGCGAGGTGCCAGCCTTCGCGGCACTGGGCCATCCGCAGCGCTTTGGCCTTCTTGGCGCACGGGGCGCAGACGGATTCCACAGTGGACCCGCAGGGCACGGCGACGTACCGGAGTTCCCCGGTGTCGAGGTTTCCGACTTCCATGGTGAACGGCCGGACGCACACGCCGTGCTTCTCGGCCGTGGCCTTCATGACGTCGGTGGACAGCGGCAGCCGCATCCGCTCGGCACGGGTGCTCATCAAGCAGCCACCTCCCCACCGCGTGACCACATGCGCAGCAGCGACACGGCGAGGTCCTGCCGGGTGTCCGGCGGCACGTCCGGAAAGGACACCGCGTCGAAAGGCACCGCGTCATAGACCCGGATCGGGACGCCCGCAGGTACGCGGCCGGTCACGTCGAGGTGCACCGAGTCGCCCGAGGGAGTGCGCCACAGGGACGCGGAGACCTCGGCCAGCGTGTCCGCCCAGACAACCAGCGCGGCGCAGGTCCGGGGCAAGCCGACTTCGCAGAGCTGCACAGTCACCGGCCGGGACCATGCGTCCACAGTGACCATGACCGGAGACGGGAGGTCATGACGCCGGAGATGTTCCCGGACGGCATCGAGAAATGGGATCACGTTCACGCCACCGCACCCCCATCCGAATCGTTCCGAGCAGGGAAAGGCAGCACATCAGCGCGGCGGACAGGAACACCGGTGACGTACTCGACCAGCTCGATCAAGTCGTGGTCGGTGATGTGGAAGGCCCGAGCGCGGAACGGTTCGCGCTTGCCGTCCTCCTTGCCCCAGGCCACACCGGGGGTGTGCTCGGAGATCTCGTGAGCCGCCGCCCCACGTTCGCACACACCGTCGCCAAGGACCATGTCGACCTGCGCCTTCTCGTCCAGGCGCATCGCGATCCGGGTGGAGAACAGGTGCCGGAAGGCGACGATTTCCTTGCGCGGGTCCTGGACCAGGCCGAGCACGCAGACGCCGGGCGCGCGGCCCTGACTGGTGATGGTCTGCACCGCCCGGTTCGCGCGCTCCCGCAGGTTCTTGTCCGGCTGGTACGCGAGCAGGTCCGCCAACTCGTCGATGACCACCAGGAGGAAGGGATCACCGGTGTTCGGGTTCCACGAGCGCAGGAAGCCCCGGTACCGCTCGGCACGCTGCTTGACCTCGGCCGCGATCTCTTCGAGCAGGCTCACGGTCTCTTCGCCGTTGTTGAACACGACCGAGCGGAAGACCTCGGGCGCTTGGCCGAGTTCCATCCCGCCCTTCGGGTCGATGCCGTACATGCGGACCGCACCCGAGCGCAGCGCGGGAGCCAGTGCCCAGGCCACGGCCCAGGCGAGCGAGCCCTTGCCCGCGCCGGTGACGCCGACGCCGAGCACGTGGGTTCCCTGGAGCGGAAGGCGCCAGGGCTTGCCGTTCTCCTGTCGTCCGACGGTCACGCGCTTGAGGTCAACCGCGGAATCCTCCGGAGCCAGGGCCGGGGCCGGGATCGCACGGGCGAGTGGGTCGCGGTGCACGAAGTCGAGTTCGAGCCGACCGGGCTTGCGGACGCGGACACGGCACGAGGTGGCCCGGAACGAGTGCGCCAGTCCGGACGCGCGAAGCTCCCACTGCTCCGGCGCCTGCCCCTTGACCATGCGAACCCGGACGCGATCCCGCCAGCCCTCGGAGCGGACCAAGCCGAGTTTGGGCCGGTACTCGCGGCCACGGCTGGTCTTCACCAGGTCGGACAGGCGCATCACGGTTCGCCAGTGGCCGGCATAAATGGCGACCCGCCGGTACTCGGTCCGGGCCTGCGGCAGGGCGAAGCGCTGGAAGGAGGAGCGAGCACGCCACCACCACAGCGCCAGCACCGCCGTGATGCCGGTGAGCACCCAGAGCAGGCCGAGGTGACCGAGTTCGGCGTCCAGCCACCCGGCGAGCAGGGCGACGCCCATGGTCAGCGGGTAGCGCCACAGAATGCGGCCAACCTGGTATGTCGTCCAGCAGACCAGCCACGCGAGGATGACCGGCGACAGCACGACCTTGACCCAGCGGGGAAGCAGGGTCCACCAGGGCAGCCGGGGACGGGCGACTTCCAGCGGAGCCGGGTCGATCCATCGGGAACCGTTGTGGTTCATGGGAGATCACCGCCCAGCGCGGCAATTCGGGTGAGATGGGTAATCCCCACTGGTGCGCGACAGTTGCCATCGTCTAGCGTTGTCATTGTTCACTTCCGCGAGGTTGTGAGCAGCGCAGGACCGGCGAAGGTTGGTAGCCAGAGTTCCGGTTCTGCGCGCTATGTAAGGAAATTTCCGCATCTGGGCGTGCTCGTACGCCGCACGACCAGCGCGCGTTATTTGTCCTTTGTGGATCTATTCGCCGTCGGGGCCGGGTGCTCCTGTCCGGTCGAGATGATCAGCCAGTTCCGCCACTCCGTCGCGGATCTGGTGCAAAAGGCTGATGAACCGGGGCCACTCGGCCGGATCGGCCGGGGGCATGATCACCAGGCTGTCCGGATCGAGGTAGATCACCAGTGCCGCCAGTTCCCGGGCTGAACCAAGCTGGTGCATGCCCGCGACCGCTTTCGGCCCCGGGTGCCACGTCACGTTGAACGCCATGGCTGTAAGTGCCTTCCCTTGCTGCGCGTTCGCAGTCCGATGCCTGCGCGTCGAACGCCTGCGCCGCCGACTCCAAGGCGGCCGAGAGCCACCACGGGAAGCGATGCGCACCGCGGATTTCCCGCCAAGCCGAGGCGACCGACGCCGACGCGGCGGCCAGGTCCATCAGGGCCTGACCGCTGTGGTTGTTGGTTCGGGCCGCGACCGCAGAAGCCACCGTGAATTGGTGGTATGCCCGTTCCCAGGCGGCTATCCGTTCGTGCGACACCATCCGCCCTGCTCCCTAGTTCTGGGCCGAGTCGGCGCGCTGGTTCTCGACCCGCGCCCGCCGTTCGAATTCCTCAGCGGCAACGGATGCCGCGTGACGAGCCCAGAGCGGTGCTGCCAGATCGGCCGACAGCACGCGCCAGGACTCCGCCACCGAGTGGTAAGCGAGCGCCAACCGTCGCACCGCCGCCACGTCGCCCACCTCGGAGCGCATCGCGGCGAACAGTGCGGCGGTCTGCTCGGCATACGCGGTGTTCCACCGAGCGACCGCCTCACGCGACGGCCGCTTGACCATCACGCAGCCGTCTTCTGCTCGTTCGGACCGCTGGTCTTCGCCGTCGATGTCTTCGACGGGGTGGCCGACTTGGGCTCGCGCATGCCAATGGCGCGCAGGACCCAGCCCTGGTACTTGAACTTCTCGCCCATGACGCGGGCCTCCACGGTCAGGCCCTCGAACACGACCGGCCGGAAGTCGAAGCCCGCGATCGCCGCCGCAGGCGGAACCGGCTGCACCCGGTCGAGCAAGGTCACCGTGGCGGACTTGTCGCGGTCCTTCTCGGCCGACGGGTCGGTCACCGTGACCTTCCACTGCGGCAGGCCGGTCCGCTCGTCGATCTTCTGCTTGGGCTGCTTGCCCCTGGCCTTGTCCTCGTTGGAGACGTACTCCATGTCCGGAGTCACCGGGCCGACAATCGCCGCACCCTCGGGAAACACCTGGTCATGGTCGATTTCGAAACGCGTTCCGCGTGCTACTGCCATCTGTGATTGCTCCTAGGCCGGGCACCTCGTTCGGTGCTGTCTAACGTGGCTGACTCCGCCAGGCTACCTAGCCTGGCTAGACAAGTCAATCAACACGAGATCGGCCTAGCTCGCTAGCTGGCCTAGACAGGACGGAACGCAGCCGGGAAACTTGACAACAGACAACAAGGTTGGAATCCACAAGTTGCAATCCACCGCCCAGGAAGTGGGACCCATGGCACTCGATCCGGACGACCCGCGCCCGCCATATGTGCAGGTCGCCAACGCCCTGCGAGCGGCCATCCTCACCCGCAAGTTCACTGCTGGGGACAAGCTGCCCTCGCGGAACGAGCTGGCCAAGACCTACAACGTCGCCCCGATGACCGTGCAGAACGCCCTACGCGAACTGCGCGAAGAAGGGCTGATCGTCTCCCGACAGGGCAGCGGCGTCTTCGTCCGAGAGCGCACCGAACGTCCCGTTGGCCTGCGCCCGCATATCGAACGCGCCTTCGAGGCCCAGCACGTCACCATCGACTTCGCCGGTTTCTCCGGCGAGACCCTCCACGGAGCGATGGCCGAACCACTGGACAAGATCCGAATCGGCCGGCTGCGGCCCGAGTCGATCCACGTGCGCCTGCTGCTGCCCGACCCGCGTCAGCCCTGGAGCCTGCCGGTCACCGTCGAGGACCAGGCCGACAGCCCCGGCTTCCGCCAGCGCGCCGAAGAGATCATGCGCCGCCACACCCTGGCCATCGTCGATTCCGTGACCGAACTGGGCGGACTCGGCTTGGTCCAGGAAGCCACCGCGGAAATCCGGGTCCACCCCGCCGCGCCGCTGTTCAAGCTCTACCTGATCAACGAGGAAGAAGCCTTCTTCGGTTTCTACCCCGTCCGGGAGCACGTCATCACCTTCGGCGGCGAGACCCAAGCGATGTATGACCTCATGGGCAAGGACGCCATCCTTTTCCACCACTCGGCCAACGACGACGACACCTCCACCGGCAGCCAGTACGTCGACCAGGCCAAGACGTGGTTTACCAGCATGTGGACCACCGGCGCCAAGGAGTACACCCGGTGACCACCGGCGACGAGGCCAAAGCCCGCGAACTCCTGGCCAACGCCAAGGCCTTACTCCTGGACTTCGACGGCCCCATCTGTTCCGTCTTCGCCGGACTGCCCGCCTCCACCGTCGCCGAACAACTGCGCGTGGTCCTGGCCGACGGGGGTCACACCGAACTACCGGAATCCGTCGCCACCACTGACGACCCCTTCGACGTCTTCCGCCACGCCGCCACCCTCGGCGACGACGAAGCCCGATACGTCGAAGCCGCCTTCACCGCCCTCGAAGTCGAAGCCATCACCACCGCCGAACCCACCCCCGGTGCCCACGACCTCATCCACGCCTGGCGCAAGACCGGCCGCCCACTCGCTATCGTCAGCAACAACAGCGCGATTGCGATCGAGACCTACCTCAGATTTGCCGACGTCAAGAAACAAGTCGACCATATCTGCGCACGAGAATTTCATGATCCGTCGTTACTGAAGCCCAGCCCGCACTTAACCAGAGTCGCTACAATCAATCTGCAATTACCCGCTTTTTCTTGCATTCTAGTTGGCGACTCAGGAACGGACATGTTGTCTGCACGTTCCGCCGGAGTCACTCCGATCGGCTTCGCAAATAAAGTCAACAAGTTAGACATGCTGAATCGCACAGGTGCCGCAGCCGTGATCTCTCACATGCCCAGCATTCTTCTCGCTCAGTAAATCTACCACGAAACGGTTTGTTATTATCCATCCTGGGCAACACCTCGCATCTTTACTGCCGCGCAAATGTAACACCATGGCACCACAAAGCGATCCCTGCCTCCAAAGACATGACCGCGGAGGCCCACGTGGAATACCAGGAACTAGACACTGTCGTCTCAAACCTCGATGACTGGTTTACCGCTGGCGAGGCACTCAGGCGGCACGCCAGCAGCGTAGCCGAGAACTCCAACCTCGAAGAGGCGACCAAACTCGGCTACTTAGCAACGGCCCTTCACTACCACTTTCCGACCGAAAGCGGCGAAGAGGTGCCATTCGGGCCGATGTTAGAGTCCGGCGAATCTCGCTATCCTGAAAAAATATCGAGCATGCCGCCAGACGTTCTTCAGACCTGGCAAGAAGTTTTTGATGCAACGTCCGCGCCTATATTGAAATCAAGACTTGGCGACCTTTTATGGGTCGGGAAGGTAGAACAACCACATCGTTATGCCCAGAACGCTTGCGACAGCTACCACGACGTCGCGAAATTTAGCAACAGTGCGATGACTATCGCATACTCGGTGGTTCGCGCCCTGGAGATCGCCAAGCAGATAAATGACGTTCCCCGCCAAAAAGCAAGTGTCGAGTTGGCTCAATCCCAAGTCAGGTCGCTTCTCGACAACGGTAGTGATACACCCGGGGCAACATTACTAATAATACGATCCCTATCTCCATACTCACGCAAAATGAATCTTGGCGAAGCTTTGACCGAACTATTGGATGAGTGCGCCCAAGCCTACCAGGGAAGCATGCATCTACTTTCGTCAGTTCGAGATCTTCAGGTGTCCCACCACAGAGCGAACACAGAAAAAGCATCAGCATATGGCAAGCTGCAAGCCAAAGAGTGGATCGAGGAATCCGAAAGGTCGAGTGGCCTGATTAGAATGGCCAACCTTGAGCGGGCACGTGAATTTGCCCTCTCCAGAGGACTTTCAGATGAATTGACTCGAGTCAGATTGATGATCGAGCAGGCTTCCGAGGAAGATCTCGGCTTGACCGAACTAGAATCCGACGTAGTTTTGCCACGCGAAAGAGTCGAGAGATACAAGGACTCCTTCTTTACAGGTGACTCATTGCAGAGCTTCATGGGACGTTTTGGCTCACACTGTCCGCTTCCTGAACAGCACCAGGAGATCGAGGATACGGTCCGAGATCTCATGCGCAGTCATCCGATTCAATACTTGACCACGCGCGTGGTCTTGAACGAAGAGAACTTGCCCATACGGTTCATTCGAGAACGGGATGATCATTTCAATCATGCAGTCATGCAACAGCAAGTAACGAGAGTCACTATCTGGATGGCCTTTTGCGGTGACATTATGGACCGCGCACTATCTCAATACCCTACCGGCGAGTTCGACTACTTAGCACACTTCAAAACGAGCTTGATCAAGGATGAATACGCCGAAGTATTCGCAAGAGGATTTAGCCTCTACCAGGAAGAGCGGTACGACGAATGTGTTTGTGTAGTCATACCTCGACTCGAGGCTGCCATTAGAGAGATGGCGCGATTTGCAGGCGTTGGCATCTACTCTGACCCTAAGCGCGATTCTCCTGGCGGTTACAGGACTCTGGGCAGCCTACTTTCCTCCCTAGAGGGACGTATGCCAGAGAACTACAGAAAGTACTTCCTTGCAGCTATCGGCGATCCGATGGGCGTAAACCTGAGGAACCGCCTATGTCACGGCTTGCTGTCGCAGGCAGACCGGAAGGAAGCAGCGTTGGCCTTACAGCTAGCCACCCAGCTGGCTTGCCTTCGCCCAGCTGATCCGCCTAGCGAAAGTTCCGACTCTCCGTGACCCCACACCGGTCGCTGCCGAATTTGGCTCTATGGGATCAAGGCGCGCCGCCAGCGGCGGCGCGCGAGCGGACTGGGCGACGCCGTCCGCGCCTCGGCGGGCGCACCCATCGCGACACACTGGGCTCCCGCTCCGCTCCGCCCAGCGGCCGCCCGGTGCGCCCGCCAGGGCGCGGCCGGGTCACCAGCCGCAGGCGACGCGCAGACGGGTGACGCCAGCTCCCAGAGCCACCCGGCGAAGCACGTCGGTTCGGAGGACAACGCCGACTCCGGAGGACCCAGGCAGACGAGCGCGGGTCACCGAGCGTCCCCTTCCCCGCGGATCGTCGTACACCGGTCCCGCCGCCTCAAGGGCGCCTGGCGGCGTCGCTCCGCGATGGGCGGAGCCCACCCTTGACCCGACGAGCCCGGAGCTACGAGATGGCAGGGACGAAGGTGACGGGGGCGGAGCAAGCGGCCGGGAGGCCGTGCATCCCGCGTGCAACTACGGGCGGGCAGCAGCGGTTAACCGTGGCAAGGGACGGCAAGTGAGCTACGTCACTCCAGACACGCAAAAACCGCCCTGACCTGAGTCAAGGCGGTTCGTGGAGCGGTGGCCAGGGCCGGGGTCGAACCGGCGACCTTCCGCTTTTCAGGCGGACGCTCGTACCAACTGAGCTACCTGGCCGGGAACGCCGGCAAGGAGCCGAACGATCTTGCGACCCTGACGGGACTCGAACCCGCGACCTTCGCCGTGACAGGGCGACGCGCTAACCAACTGCGCCACAGGGCCTTGCGTTTACTACTGTACTGCGTACTCCCAACGGGATTCGAACCCGCGTTGCCGCCTTGAAAGGGCGGAGTCCTAGGCCGCTGGACGATGGGAGCCCGGCCGGTTTCGGTAAACCGACCCGACCGCGCTCTCAGGTCGTCCCTGGGAGCGAACATAAGCATAGGGCACGCCACAACCGCCTTTCACGGGGGTATCCCTTAAGCCCCGGCAGGGGCTGCGAACTGCGGTTTTGCCGCGACCGAGGCCCGCTGGGCGACGGGAACGGCCGGAGGGCGCCGAGAGGACTGCTCGCCGGGGGTGGATCACGAGCACTCCTCTCAAATCGGTCATAACGGCGTTATCAAGCACAGAACGGTGAAAACGGTGTGAGAAATCGATTGCCAAGCTCGCCGACCGGCACTACGTTCCGAAGACAGCGCCCAGGTGCGCCACCAGGGGGTGTGCACCTGGGCCCCACTACTTCTGAAGCTGAAGCCGCCGCCGCGATCGGCTCATGGGCCAGCCACGGCGATCACCGCTGAACCGGCAATCGCCCTTCTTCGTCGGGTGTCAGGCCCAGCATGTCCAGCAGCTCCGCGCAGTCGTCGACTCCGGTGGCGCCCTGCGCCACCGCGAGCCTGGCGCGGCGCACCTGATCATCGGAGATCCTCGGTGTGTCCGCATGCCCCGACCGCTGCGCCGGCACCCCGCCGGTCGCCGAGCCGTTCCCCGCGTCGCCTTCATAGCGAAGGAGGAACTGTCGAACTTCCAGAGACCCGCTCATTGGCTCCTCCTCAGGGTTTCCGAAAAGCTTGGCCGCGAGGCTAGCGAGCGGACCTGTCCCCCCACAGCCCCCCGCAGAGTGAACCTCCCATGACCGGATGTTCGCTCTGCGCGACGATCGCGGCAACGCCCGACGACTGCCCACAATGAACGCCGGGCAAACCAAAAGTGACACGCCCACCGGATTTTTCGCCGCTACCACTCGCCCAACCCCGCCGAGTCGTGTAACAATCGACTTGCTGACACACCCCCGGTCAGCGCCTGTGGAGATCCCCTCCGGCCCCCGCGTTCCTCCCCCTGGCGCGGGGGCCTCTCCATTGCTGCTCCAGGGCGTTTGCCCTGTTCGCAGGTACCCGATTCTGCTCGGGGGGGTCGACCCCCCAAGCCCCCCGCGGTGCGTGCTCCTCGCGCTGACGAGCGCTGGTCAACGGGGTCTTTTACCAGCTTGATCCAATGGATCATTGGTAATCGTTTTCTGGTTGTTGAACATTGTCCAGTTCGGAATGCGTGCGGACAATACCTGCATTGGCGGACAGGTGTTAATGGTTTCACGGGGGAGCGGGGGGCTTACGCAGAGTGCGATTTTCTTGATCGAGATTAGCGCGGATGGACTATTGCGAAGAAAAGGTGGCAACCGACGGTGTGTCGCGCGCCACACTCGTCACGGTGTCGAAACCTTACCGTTATCCTGTCCGGGTGCCTCTTCCCTCACTTGGACGCCTGAACACCAAGACGAACCTCAAGGCGGTCAACCCCGGACGTCACCGCAACAGCCCCGCGCGCGAGGCCGAGACCGCGGTCGACGACCACGAGCTGACCAGCTACCTCGCCGCGCTCGCCCCCGATGCGGACGACCCGGAGAGCACTGGCACCGGCCGACGGTTCGGCGAGGCCCAGGTCTTCCAGATCCGGATGAACACCATCGCCAGCGAGCAGTTGAAGGAACTCGCCGCCGAGCGCGAGACCTCGCCGCAGGCGCTCGCCATGGAGTGGGTCCTCGAGCGCCTCTCCTGGGAGGCACAGGCCTCCTCGGTGCAGGACCAGGCCCAGACCCGTCACAACCGCGTCAGCGACGCCCACACCGACCAGTTCACCTTCGACCAGAACTGGGAGCAGCCCGTCTCCGGACGGTTGCGCTGAACCCGGCCCCGAAGCGCCCGGAGCACAAAAAACCGGGCCCCGGCGGAAGTTCCGCCGGGGCCCGGTTGCTTCAGGTGACCGATCTCAGATGACGCGCACCTTCTGAGCCTGCGGGCCCTTCTGGCCCTGGCCCACCTCGAACTCCACCCGCTGGTTCTCTTCGAGGGTGCGGAAGCCGCGCCCGTCGATCTCCGAGTAATGCACGAACACGTCGCCCTCGCCGCCGTCCTGGGCAATGAAGCCAAAACCCTTTTCGGCGTTGAACCACTTCACAGTGCCTTGCGCCACCGCTTACTCCTCGTTACAGATCCGCTTCGGGCCTCCGCCGGAGCAGTACCCGGGCCGTCCCGGGCGGTTCCAACGAGTCGAGCGAAGAGCACTGAGCGGCTCATGGCTCGCGTCAGAAGTTCCGCGAGTGTGAAGCCACGAACACGCAAAACGACGGCCTGTGGGCAGCGTACCGGGATCTCACGGAATCTGAACCCCACAAAGCAGTCTTGGGCAGAACAGCGGCATCAAGTCACCGAAACGTTGTAAGCATCCGGCCGCCCGGCGCAGCGCCCTTAGCGCGTCCGGCGGTCGAGTAGAAAGTGATCCTCATCACGTTTCGCGAGGTCAACGCCCTGCCTCCGCCAGGCGTCAGAAGTGCGTCAGGGGACGATAAGGGGACATGTGGTGACACTTCACTTCCGACGGCGGGCACTGGCCGGGCTCGCCATCATCGCGGCGCTGGGTTTGAGCGGCTGCACCGGGGAAAGCGGGACCAACGCGGCGGGCACCGGCGGGGCGCAGGCGACGCCACCGGGCCCGGCCAGGATCGCGGTGCAGCCGGCCGCCGGGGCCAAGGAGGTCTCGCCAGGTGAACCGGTGCAGGTGACCGTCACCGAGGGCACGCTCGAGCAGGTGACGCTGACCAATCCGGACGGCAAGCAGGTCGCCGGGCAGCCCGCGCCGGACAACCGCAGCTGGACCACCACCGAACCGCTCGGTTACGGCAAGACCTACACCTGGGCGGGCACCGCGGTCGGCACCGACGGCTCGAAGGCACCGATCAGCGGCGCGTTCACGACGGTGACGCCGAAGCGCCAGCAGCACGGCCAGCTCAACGTCGGCGACGGCCAGACCTACGGCATCGCGATGCCGATCAGCCTGACCTTCCCGGACCAGAAGGTCACCGACAAGGCCGCGGTCGAGCGCGCGCTTTCGGTGGAGACCAACCCGAAGACCGAGGGTTCCTGGGCCTGGCTGGAGAACGACACCGCGGTGCACTGGCGGCCGAAGGGCTACTGGCAGCCGAACACCGAGGTGAAGGTGAACGCCAAGCTGTACGGCGTGAAGCTGGCGAACGGCGTGTACGGCAAGGACAACGTCAGCGCCTCGTTCAAGATCGGGCGCTCGCAGATCGTCAAGGGCAACACCCAGACCCACCGCATGCAGGTGATCCGCGACGGCCAGCAGGTCGCCGACTACCCGGTCAGCTACGGCCTGGACAGCGATCCCGGCCGCGTCACCAAGAGCGGGACGCACGTGGTGATGTCCAAGCACGACACGTACTTCATGAACAACGCCCGCTACGACTACGAGAACTTCAAGGTCAACTGGGCGGTGCGCATCTCGAACAACGGCGAGTTCACCCACGCCGCCCCGTGGTCGGTCGGCGACCAGGGCAGGAAGAACGTCTCCCACGGCTGCCTGAACCTGTCGCCCGAGAACGCCAAGGAGTACTACGACAGCGCGCTCACCGGCGATCCGGTCGAGATCGAGGGCAGCACGCAGCAGCTGGGCCCGAAGGACGGCGCGTACCACGACTGGACCTACTCCTGGGACCAGTGGCTCAAGATGTCCGCGCTCAACAGCTGAGACTCACCAGCTGAGAACAACCCAGAAATTCGATGCAACCCGGGAGGTGCGGCGGCGCATGTCTGACTGTGCAAGTGCCGCCGCACCCCGGCGGCTTCCGTTGACTAGGAGCCGAATTGCGTACTCGAATCGTGCTCGGGGCCGGAGCCCTGCTGCTCGCCGCCGGTGCGGCGATCACCGTGCCCGCGCTGGCCAGCACCACGCCGCCCGAGCCAGCTCCCGCGGTCACGGCGCCGGCGGCACCGCCGGCCGCCCAGCCTGCCCCGCCCACCCAGTCCGCGCCGCCCGCGCCCGGCAATCCGTCCACGCCCCCCGCGCCTTCGGAGCAGCCAGGACCGCCGCCACCCACCGTGTCGAAGCCGGTGCAGGAGCCGTCCGCGGCCCCCGCACCGCCGTCGACGAAGCCCGCCGCTCCCGGTGTGCCGAAGGCGATCCCGGCCGGGCCGACGGGCGACAACCGCTGATCCGTTGAAGCGCCGGACCGCATCGACCGGGCCGGACTCGTCGTCGTACGACGGCGAGTTCGCCCGGTTCTTCGGCGAGCGCGCACACCAGTTGCGCTCCACCGCCTTCCTGCTCTGCGGCGACTGGCACCACGCCGAGGACATCACCCAGGCCGCACTGCTGAAGCTCTACCTGGCGTGGCCGAAACTGGAGCGGCACGACCGCCTCGACGCCTACGCCCGGCAGGTGGTCACCAGGACCTTTCTCGCCGAACGGCGGCGGCCGTGGCGGCGTCGTGAACAGCTCACCGACCTCCCGCCGGAACAGGCGGGGGACGAAGCGGGCGGCCCCGAGCAGCGCATGCTGGTGCTGCGTGCGCTGGCGGCGGTGCCGCCGAAGCAGCGCGCCGTGCTGGTGCTGCGGTTTTGGCACGATCTGAGCGTGGAGGAGACCGCGGCGGCCCTGCGCTGCTCCACCGGGAACGTGAAGAGCCAGAGCGCCCGCGGCCTGGCCACGCTGCGCGACCGGCTCGGCCCGCACTTCCACGAACTCTCGCTCACGTCGAAGGGAGGCAGCGCATGACGGAGAACGACCCGGCCGAGATCCGGCGGCTGCTGGCCACCACCGGCGCGGGTGAGGGACCCCCGATGGGGCTGCGTGCCGACGAGATCGCCGCTCGCGGCACCCGGATCCGGCGGCTGCGCAAACGGATCGCGATCGCCGCGAGCGCGGGTACCACGGTCGGGGTCGCCGTGCTGGTGGTGTTCTTCACCGGCGGTGCCGCGACACCGATGCCGCCCGCGCCACCCGCGCCGGTAATGCCCGCGGTGCCCGGATTGACCATTGAACCGCCTGCGTCGAGCAAGCCGGAAACGCCGGAGCAATCCGGTGTGCCGGAACCGTCCGAATCCTCCGTGAAGATCCCGCCGCCGGCCTCGGCCGGACCCCCGAGCAAGCCGCCGACAAGCTCCGCACCTGCGGCGATGCCGTCTTCGGAGCTGCCGCAGGCACCGAGTTCCCAGCCGGGCACCCCGGCCCCGCCGTCCACAAAGGCGCCCGGCTAGAAAGTTTCCAACAGCCGATCTAGGGTCGGCTGATGAGCGATCAGGCGGTCGGCGCCACGGACGCGGCGCCGCAGGAAGCGGATCCGAAGCAGATCCGGAAAGCCGTCGCCGGTTCGGCGATGGGCAATTGCATCGAGTGGTACGACTTCGGGGTCTTCGGCTTCATGCCGGCCATCCTCGGCCAGGTCTTCTTCAACGCGAGCAGCACCTCCGAAGGCGCGCTCGCCACGTTCGCGCTGCTCGCGGTGACGTTCGTGATCAGGCCGTTCGGCAGCGTCGTGCTCGGCCCGCTCGGTGACAAGCTGGGCAGGCAGAAGGTGCTCGCGCTGACGGTCATCCTGATGTCCGGGTCCACCTTCGTGATCGGGCTGCTGCCGTCGTGGGAGACCATCGGGCCCGCCGCCGCGGTGCTGGTGATCCTGCTGCGCGCGCTGCAGGGGTTCTCCGCCGGTGGTGAGTACGGCGGCGCGGCCACCTTCATCGCCGAGTACGCCCCGGACCGCAAGCGCGGGTTCCTCGGCAGCTGGCTGGAGTTCGGCACGCTGGTCGGGTTCTTCCTCGGCGCGGGCACGGTGACGCTGGCGACCGTGCTGCTGGGCAACGAGGCGATGGCCGAATGGGGCTGGCGCATCCCGTTCCTGATCGCCGGGCCGCTCGGCCTGGTCGGGCTGTACCTGCGGAACAAGCTCGAGGACACCCCGGTGTTCCAGGAGATCGAGAAGGCCAAGCAGGTCTCGAAGTCGCCGCTGAAGGAACTGCTCAGCAAGCACTGGAAGTCGATCCTGCACCTGATCGGCCTGGTCATCCTGCTCAACGTGGGCGACTGGATGATGTTCGGTTACATCGAGACCTATCTGAAGGACGTGCTCAAGCTCGAGGGCCACGCGCCGCTGCTGATCGTGATGGCGGTGATCCTCGGCATGCTCGCGGTGATCGTGCCGATCGGCTCGCTGTCGGACAGGATCGGCCGGAAACCCATCCTGATCACCTGTTGCGCGGGGTTCCTGGTGGTGCCGATCCCGGCGTTCACGCTGATGGAGAACAGCAAGACCGACACCGGGGTGAACGTGCTGATGCTCGGTGGCGGGCTGGCGCTGTTCGGGCTGTGCCTGGTGCTGTTCCTCTCGGTGGTGGCCTCGACGCTGCCCGCGATGTTCCCGACGCAGGTCCGCTACGGCGCCTTCTCGATCGGGTACAACTTCTCCACCGCGGCGTTCGCCGGTACCGCGCCCTACATCGTCGGCTCGCTGGTCGACTCGACCGGCAACACGCTGTGGCCGGCGTTCTACCTGATGGCGGCGGGTGCGATCGCGGCGATCCCGATCCTGCTGCTGCCGGAGACCGCCGGGGTGTCGCTGCGGGGCATCGTCAGCTCGCGGATCACCCGCCGGGCGAAGCGGCCGGCGCCCGCGAATTAAGTGCGCTTTCAACCACTTCGCGTAGTCGTATTACCGTGAACGCATGACGAAGTCCGCCCAGCCGTGGCCGCCGGTGGAGACCGAGCCCGCGGTACCGCACCCGCAGGCGCCGCCGGCAGGCACGAAGCTCGGCATGCACTACGAGCACTGCTTCGGCTGCGGCGACCAGCAGGACGCCGGGCTGCGGCTGCGCTCGACCGTCGGTGACGGCGGCACGGTGCACTCGCAGTTCCTGGTCACCGAGGCACACCAGGGCGCGCCGGGCCTGGCCCACGGCGGCCTGCTGGCCTGCGCGTTCGACGAGGCGCTCGGCGCCACCGTCGGGCACCTGCTGCGCCGCCCCGCGGTCACCGGGAAGCTGGAGACCGACTTCGTGAAGCCGGTGCCGGTCGGCTCGACGCTGTTCATCTGCGCCAAGCTCGACGGCGTCGCCGGGCGCAAGATCTACGTCAGCGCGGACGGCCGCCTCGACGCCGAGGACGGCCCGATCGCGCTGCGGGCACGCGGACTGTTCGTGCAGGTGGGCTTCGAGCACTTCGCGAAGCACGCGGGCGAGGAGTCGGTCGAGCGGCTGAAGGCCAGTGGCCGGGCCGCGGAACGGGACTGGGACATCAACCCCTGATGTTCCTGCTCGTCGTCGGCGGGGGCCTGGCGCTCCTGCACATCTACATCTGGAAACGGCTGGTCCGCGACACCACTTCGCCGGGGCTCGTGCGCCGGGTGGCGGCGGTGGCGCTGATCCTGCTCGTGGCGTTCATGATCGCCGCGTTCGTCTTCGGCACGCGGGCGGACCCGGCCGTCGCGCAGTGGTTCGCCTGGCCCGGGTACCTGTGGCTGGCGCTGTTCTACTACCTGATGCTGGCCACGCTGGTGCTCGAGGTGCCGCGGTTGTTCCTGCGGAAGTGGGCGAAGTCCGAGGAGCCGATCGCCGGGGTCAGCCGCCGGGTGTTCCTGGCGCGCGGGACCGCGGTGGTCGCCGGAGCGGCCGCGGCCGGCATCGTCGGCTACGGCACCACGGTGGCGATGGGCGGGCCGACCGTGACCAGCGTGCCGATCACCCTGCGGCGGCTGGACCCGCGGGCGTCGGGCTTCCGGATCGCGCTGATCAGCGACGTGCACCTGGGGCCGTTGCTGGGCCGGTCGTTCACGCAGCGGGTGGTGGACCTGGTCAACGAGCAGCGCCCGGACGCGGTGGCGATCGTCGGCGACCTCGTCGACGGCAGCGTCGAGCACCTGGCCGACGCCGCGGAACCGTTGCGGGACCTGCGAAGCACGCACGGCACCTTCTTCGTGACCGGCAACCACGAGTACTACTCGGGGTACACGGAATGGGTCGACCACGTGCCGACGCTCGGCATCCGGACGCTGCGTAACGAGCGCGTGCCCATCACGCACAACGGCGGCACCTTCGACCTGGCCGGAGTCAACGACGCGACGGCGTACCAGTGGCAGGACGACGCCGACGTCGGCAAGGCCCTGCAAGGCCGCGACCCGGCGCGCGCGGTGGTGCTGCTGGCCCACCAGCCGGTGGACGTCGCCGACGCCGTGGCGCACGACGTCGACCTCCAGCTCTCCGGACACACGCATGGTGGCCAGATCACCCCGTTCGAGCTGCTGGTGAGTCTGCAACAGGGGGCCGTGGCCGGCTTGTCGCAGCACGGGAACACGCAGCTCTACGTAACCAGAGGCGCCGGCTTCTGGGGCCCGCCGGTACGCGTTGGCGCCCCACCGGACATCACCGTCGTGGAGCTACAGGCGCCCTAACACGAGGGCAACGAAACGGAACCCGGCAGACAAAACCGGACCACCCTGCCCACCCATCCCCTCCCCATCCCCGGTCAGGTCAGCGTCCGAGGCCGAATAGCATTCGCCTTGTCCACCAACGCAATCCGCTGATCCGTCGTACCAGCCAACCGGGCCAACGTGCGGTAGCAGCGTTCCAGCCCGAACCTCAGCTCCCGCTCCGAACCCAGCTCACAGCCCAGCACCTTCAAACCCCGGTGCGTCTCGGGTTTCGCCGCGCCCGCGCGCACGAAGCCGTACGCCGCCTCCAGCACCTCCGCCGAGAGCCGGGTGCGGCGTTCCGCGTCCAGTGACAGGCGTTCGATGCGGGAACCGGCGTCGAGCAGGTCGCGGTCCGAGGCCACCCCGGACTCCCGGTTCGGCCGCGTCTTGATCTTGATCGCGGCCACCTGCGCGGCGATGTAGTGCGAGGACGACGACGAAACCGACTCCAGCACCTCGATCGCGCCCGCTCGCGCGCCCTGCGCCAGGTACACCCGCGCCAGGCCGAACGCGGCGCTGACGTAGCTGTGGTCGGTCTTCCACACCAGCTCGTAGAACCGCGACGCGCCGAAGGGGTCGCCGTTGGCCTCGGCGCTGATCGCCAGTGCCAGCTTCGGCGCGATCTCACCGGGCAGCTCGTCGTAGACGGCGTCGAAGGCCACCTGCGCCACCCGCGGCCGTCCACCGGCCAGCTCGATCAGCCCGCGGTACCAGTCGATCCGCCAGTCGTGCGGGAAACCGTTCTTGACCGCCAGGTACTGCGCGGCCTGCAACTGCCGGTTCGCCTCGGCCAGCTCGCCGAGTTCGATCCGCGCCCGCACGATCCGCAGCCGCACCTCGATCGAGTTGTGCGGCGCGTTCACCAGCGCCTCGATCGCCTCGCGCGGATCGGCCGCCGCGGTGGTGGCCAGCACGCCCGCCGCCGGGTCGTCGGTGTCGACCTGCGGCACCGGCAGCCCGCCGACCACGTCCTCCGGACTGGGCAGCGGCACCGGCTGCCCGGCCTCCGGCACGTCCATGTCCACGCCGAACGACCGGGTCTCCGGGCCGAACACCGTCGACGCGCCGGGCCGCGGTTTCCCGGTGCCCATGGCCATGATCTCGCGCAGCACGCCGGTGAGCTGGTCGCCCATCTCCTCGGCGGAGAGGAAGCGGCGGTCCGGGTCGGCGTGCGTGGACCGCTTCAGGAACCGGTGGTACGAACCGAAGAGCGCGAACAACGGCACCTGGTCCACCGGCGGCAGGGTGGACTTGTACTTGTTGGTGTAGCCGGTGAACTCGAAGCTCAGCACGGCCAGCGTGCGGCCGACGGTGTAGAGGTCCGAAGCCACCGAAGCGCCGTGCGTGGCCAGTTCGGGCGCGCTGTAGCCGGTGGTGAAGAACAGCGGGCTCTCGTAGTCGTCCATCCGCCGCACCGCGCCCATGTCGATCAGCTTGAGCTGCTCGTGGGTCTGGATCACGTTGTCCGGCTTGAGGTCGCAGTAGAGCAGGTTCTGGCTGTGCAGGTAGCCCATGGCGGGCAGGATCTCCAGCCCGTAGGCGATCACCTGGCCGATCGGCAGCGGTTCGGCGCGGCCGGCGGTGCGGTGGTGCGCCAGCGCGAGCTGCCGCAGCGACTGCCCGCCGATGTACTCCATCACGATGTAGCCGACGGAGTTGCCGGTGACCGAGTCCGGGTGCTGCACGAAGTTGTAGATCTTGACGATGTTCGGGTGCTCGACCTCGGCGAGGAACCGGGTTTCGTTCACCGCGGCGGCCATCGCGGTGGCGTCACCGGTGTCGATCAGTCCTTTGAGGACGACCCAGCGGTCGCTGACGTTGTGGTCCTGGGCCAGGTAGATCCAGCCGAGGCCACCGTAGGCCAGCGCGCCGAGCACCTCGTACTGCCCGCCGACGATCTCGTGCGGACGCAGCTTCGGCTTGAACGAGAAGGCGTTGCCGCACTTGGCGCACACGCCTTCCGGTGAGCCGGGCTTGCCGTCCTTGCCGCGGCCGACCTTGGCCCCGCAGTTGCCGCAGAAGCGCTTCTCCTCCGAGACCACCGGGTCGGTGAGCACGGCGGAGGCCGGGTCGCGGTAGGGCACCTGGGGCACGTCGACCAGCCCGGCGCCGAGGCGGCCGCGGCGCGAGGAGCGCGAACCGGTGCGGCGCGAGGTGCCGGGGAAGGCGCCGGAGCCGGTGTGCGGGCCGGTGCCCGTTCCGGTGCCGGTGCCGGTGCCCCGGCCGGTGCCGGGGGACATGCCGTCGCTGCTGCTGGGCGGGAGCACGCTCTCGGTGCCGGGGTCGGGCAGCTGCATCGGGCCGCTCGGCTCGGGCATCGGCGGGGGCGGCGTGATGCTCTGGGTCGCCGGCGCGGGCGCGGCGAGCACACTGGTCGGCTGCGCCTCGACAGCCTGCGGCACCTGACGACGCGGCACCTGTCCCGGCCGCACACCCTGCGGCTGACCGGCCTGCTGGGGCTGGCCGGACTGTGACTGGCCGGACTGCGCCGGGAACGGCTGACTGGACGGCCCCGGCCTCGACTGGCCCGGCTGGCCCTGCTGCGCCGGGAACGACCCCTGCCCCGGCTGGCCCTGCGGCTGCGCCGGGAACGGCTGGCTCGACGGCCCCTGCGCGGGCTGGCCCTGCGGCTGCGCCGGGAACGGCTGGCTCGACGGCCCCTGCGCGGGCTGGCCCTGCGGCTGCGCCGGGAACGGCTGGCTCGACGGCCCCTGCGCGGGCTTCCCCTGCGGTGGCGAAGGCGGCCCTTGCGACGCCTGCCCTTGCGACGCGGGCGGCCTCGGTGAAGCGGCCTGGCCCTGCGAAGCAGGCGATCCTTGCGAGGCGGACTGCCCTTGCGAAGCAGGCGCACCCTGCGAAGCGAGCGGCCCCTCCAAGGCGGGCTGGCCCTGCGAAGCGGGCTGTACCGGGCGCATGCCCTGCACGGTCGGCTGCTCCGCCGACGGGCGGCGGCCTGGCTGGTGCACCGTCCGGTCCGCCTCCGGCGCCTGGTCACCGCCGCCGAGTACGTCCGGCGACAGGCGCCAGCCGGTACCCGGCTCGTCGTCGGCGGACGGCTCGGTCCAGCCACCGCCGGGCTCGTCCGGCGCGGCGTGCCTCGGCCGGCGTGGCTCCTCCGACACTGCGTACCTCCAAGCGACCGCGGATCTCCCGCCCGATCCTAGATGGTCGCCAGTCTCACCAGTGGCTTACAGCGCCGATGCGAGCAGGTCGATCGCCTCCGGCGGGCTCGGGCGCAGCGGCGCGTTGTCGGTGACCGGGTCGGCGAGCGCCGCCGCGGCCAGCTCCGGCACCAGTTCCCTGGTCACGCCGAGCTGCGCGAGCGTGGGCCGCACCCCGACCCGGTCCAGCAGCTCACCGGCCAGTCCGATGGCCGAGCCGTGCCCACCGGCCAGCGCCACCTGCGCGTACGCGGGCGCCGCCACGCTCGCGGAGTAGCGCATGACCGGCTCCAGCACGGACGACAGCGCCAGTCCGTGCGAAATGCCGAGCCGCGCGGTGATCGCGTGGCCGAACCCGTGCACCAGGCCCAGCCCGGACCGGGTCAGCGCCAGCCCGGCCAGGTGCGCGCCGAGCAGCATGCCCGCGCGGGCCTCCAGGTTCGCACCGTCCCGCACGGCCACCGGCAGCCACCGGCTCACCTTCGCGATCGCGCGGCCCGCGTACCGGATCGACTCCGAGTCCGCGCGCGGCGACGACAGCGACTCGATCCCGTGCACCAGCGCGTCCACCCCGGTCACCGCGGTGACCCGCGGCGGCAGGCCGACGGTCAGCTCCGGGTCCAGCACCACCGCCACCGGCCGCACCGAATCGTGTCCCAAGTAGACCTTCCGCCCGGCGTCCTCGAACACGCCGAAGCCGTTGGTCTCCGCGCCGGTGCCCGCTGTAGTCGGCACGGCGATCACCGGCCGTCCGTCCGCGCCTGGCCCGGCCGCCTGCAGTGAGATCGCCTTGGCCGCGTCCAGCGCGGACCCGCCGCCGACCCCGAGCACCGCGGCCGGACCGTACCGCCGCAGCACCTGCCCGCCCTCCTCGATGATCGAGACCGATGGGTTCGCGCGCACGCTTTCGTAGCAGCCATAAGGAATTCCGGCGCGTTCCAGCACGCGCAGCACACGGCCGAGCACACCGGTCGTGCGCAACCCGTTGTCGGTGACCACAAAAACGCGCCGGTGCCCGAGTTCGTCGACCACCGCGGGCAGCGCGCCGGTGGCGCCGACGCCGAACTCCACCCGCGCCCTCATGAGAGATCGAACCAGGTCGTCTTGAGCCCGGTGTAACCGTCGAGCGCGTGCAGCGACTTGTCACGCCCGCCGCCGGTCTCGCCGAAACCACCGAACGGGGTGACCACGTCGCTGGCGTCGAAGGTGTTGACCCACACCGTGCCCGCCCGAAGCCGCGCGGCCACCTGGTGCGCGGTGCGGAAGTCGGCCGTCCACACCGAGGCGGCCAGGCCGAACCGCGTCTCGTTGGCGATCCGGATACCTTCCTCCAGCTCGTCGAAGGTGGTGGTGACCAGCACCGGGCCGAAGATCTCCTCCTGCGCCACGGTGGCGGTGTTCGCCACCCCCTCCAGCACCGCGGGCTCGACGTACCAGCCACCGGTTTCCTCGTGCAGCCTCCGTCCACCGTGGACCGCCGTCGCCTCCGCGCGGCCGATGTCGAGATAACCGAGCACGGTGGTGAGCTGGGTGTCGTCGATGACCGGGCCGATCGTGGTCGCCGGGTCCAGCGGATCACCGACGGTGAATCCGGACAGCACCTTGCGCACCGCGTCCACCAGCTCCGCGGCGATCGAGGAGTGCACCACCAGCCGTGAACCGGCGTTGCAGGTCTGCCCGGCGTTGTAGCAGAAGCCCCAGGCGATCGACTCGGCTGCTTTGTCCACATCGGACACGTCAGGCAGCACCAGCTGCGGTGACTTGCCACCGGCCTCGATCGAGACCTGCTTGCCGTTGGACGACGCCGCGTAACCGAGGAAGGCCCGGCCGACCGGCGCCGATCCGGTGAACGCGATCTTGTCCACCCCCGGGTGCAGCCCCAATGCGCGACCGGCGGTCTCACCGAATCCGGTCACCACGTTGAGCACGCCGTCCGGCAGCCCGGCCTCGGCGGCCAGCCTGGCCAGCACCAGCGCCGACAGCGGCGACTGCTCGGCCGGCTTGAGCACCACGGAGTTCCCGGCGGCCAGCGCCGGGGCCAGCTTCCAGGCGGTGATCATCAGCGGGTAGTTCCACGGGACCACCGCGCCGATCACGCCCAGTGGCTCCCGGCTGACCAGCGCGAGCGCGTCCGGACCGGTGGGCGCGATCTCGCCGTAGACCTTGTCGATCGCCTCGGCGTACCAGGCGAAGGTGTCGGCCGCCTTGGCCACGTCGACCCGGCTCGCCTCCCCGATCGGCTTGCCGGTGTCCATGCTCTCCACCCGCGCCAGTTCCTCGGAATTGACGCGCAGGAGTTCGGCCAGTTTCAACAGCACGCGTTTGCGCGCGGCAGGAGGTTGTGACCGCCAGCGGCCGTCCTCGAAGGCACGGCGGGCGGCGCGGACCGCGAGGTCGACGTCCTCGCCGTGCCCCGAAGCCACCTCCGCGAGCACGCTGCCGTCCCTCGGCGCGGTGGTGGAGAACGTCTCACCGGATACGGCGTCCACAAAGGACCCGTCGACGAACAGGCGCTCCATCACGCGGTCCTGGTGGCGTCGATGGCGGATTCGTCGAGGTCTATTCCCAGGCCGGGCGAAGCGGGTACCACCAGATCACCGTCCACATCGATCATCAGCGGCTGGTCGAGCATGAAGTCCCGGCGAGCCGGGGTCCAGCCGGGCGGGTCGTACGGGAACTCGAAGTACGGGGTGGCGCCCACCCCGGCGGCCACGTGCAGGTTGGCCAGCACGCCGATGCCGTTGGTCCAGCTGTGCGGGGTGAACTGGCGGTGCTTGAGCCGCGCCAGTTCGGCGAGCGTGCGGGCCCGGTGCATGCCGACCGCCAGCACCACGTCCATCTGGTACACGTCGAGCGCGTCGGCTTCCAGGTAGGCCAGCAGTTCCGGGATCGACGACTGCATCTCGCCGGCGGCGATGCGCACCCCGGTCGAGCGCAGCGCCCTGAACCCGGCGACGTCGGCGTAGGGCAGCGGTTCCTCCACCCAGAACACGTCCAGCTCGGCGAGCCGCCGGACCACGCCCCGCACCTTCGCGAAGTCCATCGCCGGTTCGACGTCACCCGGCATCCGCCACGACTGGTTCAGGTCGACCATCAGGTCCACCCCGTCGCCGAGCGCCTCGCGCACCGCGCGCACCACGTCGACGCCTTCGTCGAGCCGGTGCCTGTCGATCCGGATCTTCAGCGCGCGGAAACCGGTCTTCGCCATTTCCAGCGAGGCTTCGACCCGTTGCTCCGGGGTTTTCAGCTCGCCGGTGGAAGCGTAGGCGCGCAACCGTTTCGCCGCGTTGCCGAACAGCATCGAGACCGGCTGCCCGCTCGCCTTCCCGATGATGTCCCACAACGCCGCTTCCAGCGGCCAGTACTTGGCGCCGTGGAAGTTGGCCGATTCGATGGCGCGCACGTGCCGCGAGATGTCCAGCGGGTCGGTGCCGAGGAACAGGTGCCGGTAGGCGTCGAACCCGGCCATGGTGTCCCCGGAGCCGATGCCGGTCAGCCCCGCGTCGGTGTGCACGCGCACGACCGTCGCGTCGAACGCGGTGCGGGGCACCGGATCCCACGCGGCGGCGAACGGCGGGTCCAGCTCCAGCCGGAGCTGGTCCACGGTGATGTCGACGATTTTCATCGGCGGCGTTCCCCCTCGGCGGCGAACGCCGAAGTTACGTTCACGGACGAGAAGTCACAAGGGGCATAGGCCGAATCGGAACCGTTGTTGCGCTGGTGGCAACTATCGCGCCTATGCTGGGCCGGTGCCCCGGGATCCGCAGCGAGGCGCCGGCCTGCGCCGGGACTTCGCGCTGCTCGAAGCGCTCGCCTCCCCGGAGGCCGCCGCCGCGGACGGGCTCGGCGTGATCCGGCTGGCCGAGCTGACCGGCCGCGAGAAGAGCCAGGTGTCCAGGGCGATGCGCGCGCTGGCCGAGGAGGGCGTGGTCGAGCGCCATCCCGGCACGCTGCGTTACCACCTCGGGTGGCGGCTGTTCGCCCTGGTCGCGCGGGCCGCGGAAACCCGGCTGGAGCGACAGGCCGAACCGGTGATGCACCGGCTGGCCGCCGAGGTCGAGGAGACCACGCACCTGTGCGTGCTGCGGGAGGGTGGCGTGGTGACCGTGTTCTCGGTGTCGCCCGGCCATTCGTTCCGGTTGGCGGGCAGCGAAGGGCATTCGACGCATTCGGCGTGCACCTCGGTCGGCCGGGTGCTGCTGACCGATCTGACCCCGGACGAGCTGCACATCCGGTTCGGCACCACCGAACCGCTCTGCGCCGAGCACCCGATCCGGCCGCGCGGCATCGCCGAACTCTGGGTGGAGCTGAACCGGGTGCGGGAGCAGGGATACGCGGTGGTCGACGAGGAGTACGAACCGGGGCTGGTCGGGGTGTCCGCGCCGATCAGGGACTTCCGCGGCCGGGCGGTGGCGGCGCTGAACCTCGCCGCGCCCAAGTCACGACTCGGCGGGCGCCTGCACGACGCGGGCCGCCGCACCCGGCAGGCGGCCCGCGAGATCTCCGCCCTGCTCGGCCACCGGACCTAGACGCCTAGCGGTAGGTCGGCTGCGGCGGGTTCGCCGAGCCGAGGCTCTCGGACAGCCAGCGGTTGTAGCTCTCCTGCCACGGCCCGTTCCGCACGCCCTCCAGCACCGCGTTCACGAACTTGATCATGTCCGTGTTCTGCTTCGGCACGCCGATGCCGTAGGACTCCACGGTGAACGGCTCGCCGACCACCTCGGTCGTCGGGTCCTGCTCGGCCATGCCCGCCAAGATGGTGTCGTCGGTGGACACCGCGTCGACCTGGTTCTGCTGGAGCAGCACCATGCAGTCCGACCAGTTCTCCACGGTCACCAGCACCGGGTTGTTCTTGTCCGCGGCGATCACCTTCGACGAGGTCGAGGTGCTGGTCGCGCACACCTTCTTGCCCGCGAGGTCGGCCAGGCTGCGCACGTTGGCGTTCTTCGGCGCGAGCAGCCGCTGACCGGCGGTGTAGTAGACCGACGAGAAGCCGATGTCCTTGAGCCTGCTGCAGGTGATGCTGAACGTCCGCACCACGATGTCGACCGAACCCTCCTTCAGCAGATCGACCCGCTGCGCCGAGGAGATCGCCCGGTACTGGATGTGCGAGCGCCACGCGTTGCCGAAGATGGCCTTCGCCACCTCGTTCGCGATGTCGATGTCGAAGCCTTCGAGCTGACCGCTGGTCGGGTTGCGGAAGCCGAACAGGTAGGTGGTCTGGTCGACGCCGACGATCAGCTGCCCGCGTTCCTTGATCTTGTCCATGGTCGAACCGGGCGGCATGCCGGTGCCCTCCGGGCGCAGGCTCGCCGTGGCGTTGCAGTCCTCGCCCTTGGGTTCCGGCTGCGGTTCGGCGCCCTCGACCACGTTCGCCGGGCGCGGGCGCTCCGCCGACGCGATCGGCGCCGGCTCCACCGGGGTGCCGGCGCCACCACAACCGGCGAGCAGTGCGCCCACCGCGACCAGTGCCAGTGCGAGCCGGGTCCTCTTGCGTGTCATCGGTACTCCATCAGCCTTTCCCGGATCCCCATGGTCGCACCGGCCGCGGCGATCACCGCGAGCACGGCGACCCCGGGCGCCAGCAGGGTCAGCGCGCCGTCCGCGAAGGAGGTCTCGTCGAGGAACTCCTGCCTGCCGTCCTTGATCACCTCGACCAGGCTCTCGTCCATCCGCAGGAAGGCGCCGGTGGAGCCCTCGGCCTGCCGCTCGTCGATGGCCAGGCTGACCGCTTCGGCGTACTTGCCTACGTCGTCGTTCTCCCGCACCTTGCGGTGCGCCTGCAGCCAGACGCCGGCCTCGGTGATCGCGCGGTCGACCTGCTCGGTGTTCCCCGCGTCGGCGGCCAGTGAGCGCAGCTCGCCGAGCAGGCCGCCCTTGCCGTCCTGGCCGACCATCTTCGTGGTCAGCTCGGTGAACTCCTTCTCGTACTTGGCCCCGTCCCCGCGCGCGACCAGCGTGAGCGTCTCGTCGGCGCGGGCCTGCTGCGCGGAGATCCGCGCCTGCACCGCGAGATCCACCTGGCGGGTGCCGTTCTCGCTGCCGCTGCCGACCGCGATGCCCTGCACCACCAGCGCCACCGCGCTCCAGAGCAGCGCGAGCACCACCGCGCCGGTGGCCACCAGCAGGCCGACGTTGAGCACGCGGTTCGTCCGGCGCTTGAGGTAGACCTGGGTGGCGATCAGCGAGCCGAGCAGGGCGAGCACGAGCACGCCGGCCACCCACGGCACGTCGGTGGCGTCGTCCTGCTCGGTCATCAACCGCTCGGTGTCGATGCGGTACAGATCGGCCGCGGCGGGCAGGATCTTCGTCCGCATCAGCTCGGACGCCTCGCGCAGGTAGGAGGCACCGGCCGGGAAGCCCTGGCGGTTGTTCGCGCGAGCCGTCTCGATCAGCCCGGTGTAGACCGGGAACTGCTGGTTGATCACGTCCACCTGGGCAGCCGCCTCGGGCACGCCGCCCGCGTCGGAAGCCGCCTTCGCCAGCGCGGAGCCGGCCTGCGCCACGTCCAGCTCGTACCGCGAGCGCAGGGCGGGCGGCTCGGTGCCGGTGGCCAGGAAGGCGCTGGCCGCGGTCGCGTCGGCGTCCGAGAGCGAGCGGTACACCTGCTGCGCCGCCACCGCCAGCGGTTCGCGGTGGTCGATCAGCTCGTTGATGGTGTCCTTTTTGCCCTGCACCGAGATCGCGCCGATGATGCCGGTGATCAGCGCGAGCAGCACCAGGCCGACCGCGATCACCGTCAACCGGCCGGGGGTGGCGGCCGCCGACCGGACCACCGCGCGCACGGCCAGTCCCGGCAGCGCGAAAAGTCCGGCGAGCCCGGTGCGCGTCTCCGCCGCGCGTGGCGGCGGTTCCCCTCCCGGCCCGCGCGGCGGCCCGGAGCTGGGCGGCCGGGCGGGCGTCGCCACGCTGCCGGTGCTACCGGTGCTCGTCATCGGATTCCTCCACCCCTCCTACGTCCGGGCATGAACGTATAGGAGATACCGCGACCGGTACCACCGACCTGCGGGCCACAACCGAAATTTTGGCCGCGCCTTCGGCACGGCGGCGAGGTCGCTTTGAGCGACCTCGCAATCGAAATCAGCCCAGCTCGTGCCGGTACGCGTAGCGCACGGCTTCCGCGCGATTGCGGACGCCGATCTTCGCGAAGGCGTTGTTGATGTGCGTTTTGACCGTGGTTTCCCCGATGAACAGCTTGGCCGCGATCTCGGCGTTGGTCAGCCCGCCACCGATCAGCCCCAGCACCTCCGCCTCGCGGGCGGTCAGCCGATCGGGCGGTACGCGCGAGGCGGGCGGGGGCGAGTCGAGCGCTTCGACCAGGCGCTGGGTCACCGCCGGATCGAAGGCCGACTGGCCGGCCACCGCGCAACGCAGCGCGGTGGCGATCTCGGTCCGCCCGGCGTCCTTGGTCAGGTAGCCGCGGGCCCCGGCGCGCAGCGCACCGCCGATCGACTCGTCGTCGGCGTAGGTGGTCAGCACCACCACCGCGACGCCGGGGTGCTCGGCGGTGATCAGGGTGGTCGCCCCCACCCCGTCGAGCACCGGCATGCGCAGGTCCATCAGCACCACGTCGGCCTCGGTCCCGGCGGTGAGCAGGTCGAGCACCTGGCGGCCGTTCGCGGCGGTGCCGGTCACCAGCACGTCACCGGCCATGCCGAGCAACGCGGCCAATCCCTCGCGCACCGCCTGCTGGTCGTCCGCGACGATGACCTTGATCATCTCCGCACTTCCGCCGTCACCAGCCATCGATCTCCCCCGTCCGGTCCCGCGTTCAGGGTGCCACCGGCCAGCTCCAGTCGCTCGCGCATCCCGGTCAGCCCGAAGCCCTTCCCCCGGCCGTGCCCCGGCGGCACTCCGTTCCCCACTTCGAGGCGAACGCCCTGGTCACCGGAGTGCAACACCACTTCGACGCGGGCGCCGGGAGCGTGCTTGGCCGCGTTGGTCAGCGCTTCGCGGGCGACCGCGGTCAGCGCGACGGTGGCCACCGTCGGCACCGCGACCACCTCGCCGCACAGGTCCAGTTCGACCGGGCCGCGATCGCGCCGGTGCACCTCGACCAGCCGGGTCACCGCCTCCGGCAGCGACGGCAGGTCCTGGCGCAGCGCGGCGACCGCCTCGCGTGCCTCGCCGAGGCCGTCCACCGCCAGCCGCCGCGACCGGCGGATCGTGGTGAGCGCGGCCTCGCGATCGTCGCGCTCGGCCAGCAGCGCCTCCGCCAGTTCGAGCTGAACACCCAGCGCACCAAGGGAATGCGCGAGCACGTCGTGGATCTCGCGGGCGATGCGGGTGCGTTCGTCGAGAGCCGCGGCCCTGGCGTGCTCGGCGTGGGCGAGGCGGGTCTGTTCGAGCAGTTGCTCGGTCTGCGCCACGCGGAGATCGGTCTGGCGGCGGTTCAGCCCGCACAGCGCGGAGACCAGCACCGCGGCGGTCGCACCGCCGACATCCCAGGCCGGGCGGTCCCAGAGCAGGCAGCCGCCGATCACCAGCACCAGGTCGAGGCCGACGACCACGCCGATCAGCCTGCCGCTCGCGATGGTGAGCCCGGCGAAGCGCCCGATGGTGAGCAAGGTGATGACCGTCGCGGTCACGCCGGTGGCCGGACCGGCCAGCGCAGCGGCCGTCGCGGTCGAAACAGCCAGCATCGGCACGGCGAGCCGTGGGCGCCTGCCCAGGGTCGCCACAAAAACGAGCCAGGCCGCGGCCGCGAGCGCGTACCCGGCCCAGACCCACGGGTTCCGGTCGTCGGAGACGATCAGGAAGAAGGCGATCAGTACCGTGCCGAGGCCCTGGATGATCACCCAGGACGGCGCGATGCCACCGGAAGACTTCACCTGATCAGACTAGGACGGCACCCGGCTCGCGGGACCCGCCCGAAGGTGGAGATCAGGGTGGAGATACGGCGAAGGGGCCGCCACCGGTAGCACGGTGACAGCCCCTTCGTCGAAGAGCTGAGGGTCAGTCTCAGATGAGGTTGACCGAGGTGGCCTGGGGGCCCTTCTGGCCCTGGCCGATCTCGAACTCAACGCGAGCGTTCTCCTCCAACGTGCGGAAGCCGTTGCCCTGGATCTCCGAGTAGTGAACGAAGACGTCGCCGCCGCCGTTGTCGGGAGTGATGAAGCCGAACCCCTTCTCGGAGTTGAACCACTTCACGGTGCCCTGAGTCATATAAAACAATCTCCATGCGTAAAAACAATCGAGGGGCCAGGCCGGCACCCCGGGTCAAAACGGAACGGTTTGCCTCCCCGAGTGGGGAACGCACTACGCCCGCTAAGTCTTGCGAGCGTGGCTGAGAAGAGAACGGGTGTCAGCACCCAGCACGAACACAAAAGCTTGAGACCACCGGAAGTAAAGCACACAACCGGGGCCGCCCGCCAGTGATGAGCCCGTCCGGGTGATCCTCACGACCCGGCTTATTCTCCCGTCCGCCTGCTCCCGGCCGCCTCGGCCGAGAACGGGGACCTGGTGACCGCGTCCCGGTCGGCCGCGCTGGTCATCGACTTGATCGGCTCCGGCGCCTCGGTGTTGCTGAAGGCCACCGGCGCCACGCCGGAGGTCCTGGCCGGATGCCCCGCTGTTTCGTTCCCCATGTTCGCCACCCTCTCTCGCGGACCCCGTACCGCTCGGTCCGTGTGCCGCCGATTGTGCCACGGCGGACCGACAAAAACCGGTCAGTGAGAAGGCTTCGCGCGTCAGCTCTCCAGGCGCGACCGGAGCATGGTGCTCAACCGCTGGTCGGGGGCGATCACGTCGGGATCGGTGCGCACGTCGACCACGCACGGCCGCTGCCGCATCAGCGCGCTGGCCAGCGCCGGCTCCAGTTCCTCCTGGTCGTTGACGGTGTACCCGGCGGCGCCGAGACCCCTTGCCCAGGAAGCGAAATCCACCGTTCCGACGGCCACCGAGGACAACCGGCCGTGCGACCGCGCCTGGTGCGCGGCGATCGCGCCGTACAGCCCGTTCTGGAACACCACCACGATCACCGGGGCCCGGTGCCGGACCGCGGTTTCGATCTCCTGCCCGGTCATCAGCGCGCCGCCGTCGCCGACCATGGCGACCACGGTCCGGTGCGGTTCGGCCAGCTTCGCGGCCACCGCGGCGGGCACCGCGTAGCCCATCGCGCCGTTGCACGGGCCGAGCTGCGTGCGCGGCTGCGTGAAGCACCAGTACCGGTGCACGAAGGCGGCGAAGTTGCCCGCGTCAGTGGTCACCACGGTGTCCTCGGGGGCCAGCTGGCGCAGCGAGCGCACCACGTCCGCCGGGTGGACCGGGCCCGAGGTGCCGCGCTGCGGCAGGCGCATGAACTCCTTGACCGCCTGGTGGGCCACCGTCCAGTTGCGCTTGCGCGGTTTGGCCGCCTGCCGCAGCTCGCTGAGGAACCGGGCGACGTCGGTGTCGACGTGGAAGGTCAGCCCCCGGCGCCGCGGACCGGGACGGCCGCCGCCGACCATCACCAGCGGCTGGGTGTAGGCCGGGTAGCGGTACCGCTGCGTGGTCACCTCGTCCAGCCGGGTGCCCAGCGCGAGCACCAGGTCCGCCTGCTCCAGCGCGCGGAGCTGGTCGTCCGGGACACCGTGGCCGAGGTGGCCGACGTAGTTGGGGTGGTTCTCCGGGAAGGCGTCCTGCCTGCGGAAAGCGGTGTAGACGGCGAGCCCGAGGTGGTCCACCGCGTCGATCAGCTGCTTGCGCGCCAGGCGCACCCCGCCACCGGCGATGATCACCGGGTACCGCGCGTCGTCGACCAGGCGCGCCACCTCGCCGGCCAGCCGCTCCAGCGAGCCGGGCGGCACGACGACCTCGGCGGGCCGCTGCACCACGCTCTCGAACGGGCGCGCCCAGAAGTCGGCGGGCACCGAGAGCACCGCGGGTCCCTGGCGGCCGGTGTTCACCGCGTGCAGCGCCTCGGCCAGCAGTCCTGGCACCTCGTCCGGGGTGGTCGCCTCCGCCGTCCACTTGGCCAGCGGCGCGTACAACCGGACCAGGTCGACCTCCTGGAAGGTCTCCTCGCCGAGGTCACCGGATGGCACCTGGCCGAGCAGCACCACCATCGGCGTCTCGTCCTGGAAGGCGGTGTGCACGGCGGCCGTCATGCCCGTCGCGCCGGGGCCGCTGCCCGCCACGGCCACCGCGGGGGTGCCGCAGAGCTTGCCGTCGGCGTCGGCCATGAAGGCGGCACCGGCTTCGTGGCGCGCGGAGATCAGGTTGAGCCGGGGCTCCACCTGGAGCGCTTCCAGCAGGTCCACCACGGATTCACCGGGAATCGCGTACGCGCGCCGCACCCCGGCCTCGGCCAGGAGGCGCACCACGGTGCGCGCAACGGTCAACCCCATGCGGCGTGCCACCCTTCGGTCCGCCCGAGCGCGGGTTATCGTACCCGGTTCCGGCCGGAGACGATCAGGAAAATTGTGCCAGTCTTACTGGTGAGTAACAAGGGTCGGAAGTCGGTCAGCCCTCGGGTGCCGGGTCCACCAACGGCCGCAGCGGCACCACGATGTGCTCGTTGAGCCATTCGCACTGCCTGCTCCACAGCACCAGCGCGGCCGGGTCGGGGCAGTGCGCGCCGTCCACCTGCTCCCCGCGCGACCAGCGCTGCACCCACTCGGTGATGGCGATGCAGACGTCGAGCGCGGCCGAGCCCCAGCGGTACCGGTCCTCCCAGCCGCGCAGTTCCACCACGCCGCCGGTCTCCGGCACCTCGGCCTCCACCTCGGCGAGCCGGTTCACCACCGGGAAGAGGATTTCCAGTTCGGACAGCCCGGCGCCGTCGCGCAACCGCAGGATCGCCGCCACCCGCGGATCCGGTTCGAGTTCCGGCAAACCGGCCGCGTGCTGGTCGAGGCGGCGCCGGATGATCCCGCGCAGGGTGGCGATGTGCTCGCGGAAGAGGCTGAGGTAGCCGGGGTGGAACACGCCGACCCAGTGCTCGCCGCGCCGGTCCCAGCTGACCCCGCCGTCGAAGGGATTCCCATCCGTTTCCGCAGTCACGGCGGTAGGTTACGAGGCCCGCACCCGCTCGGGGGTGCCGGTCCAGGCACGCATCATCTCGGCGTACCTGGCAGACTCGGCCAGCAGTCCTTCGTGCGTGCCGAGCAGGGTGTGGTCGCCGTCCATCACCAGTAGGCGGTTTGCCCGCAGCGCCGAGCTGAGCCGGTGGGCGATGACCACCAGAATCCCGCCCCTGGCCGCGAAAGCGCGTTCCGCGTGGGCCTCGGCGGCCGGGTCGAGGTGCGCGGTCGCCTCGTCCAGGATGATCACTTCGGCCTGACTGGCGTACACCCTGGCGAGCCCGAGCAGCTGGGCCTGACCGGCGGAAAGCCCTTCGGCGGCATGGCCGATTTCGCCGTACAGCCCACCAAGCCGGTCCACCAGGTCGCCCGCACCGACCGCGCGGGCGGCTTCGTACAACCGCTCGTCGGTCGCCTCCGGCGCCAGCAGCGCCAGGTTCTCCCGCACGGTCCCGGCGAAAACGTAGGCCTCCTGCGGAATCAGCGCGACCATCCGGTGCACCACCTCCGGCCGCACCGAGCGCACCGGCACTCCACCGAGCCGCACCAGTCCGTCCTGCGGTTCGAGTTGCCCGGTGAGCAGTCCGGCCAGGGTCGACTTGCCGATCCCGCTCGGGCCGACCACCGCGAGGTGGTCACCGGGGACCAGGTCCAGATCCAGCCCGCGCACCACCGGTTCCGCGTGCTCACCCCAGCCGAAGGTCAGCCCGCGTACGGAAATCGCCGCGCCCGCCGGTTCGGCGCCGCCGCCGGCTTCCGGGGGCTCACCGGCCACTTCGGACAGTCGGCGGACGGCGACCAGCAGGCGCAGCACCACCGTGCTCGCGGTGGACGCCAGGCCCTGCAAAGCGGGTTGCATGGTGGTGGCGAGATAGACCAGCGAGCCGAGCGCGGCCCCGGCGGTCAGCTCACCGGCCGCCACCATGCCCGGCGCGTTGAGCAGAACCAGAACCAACGGGGAAAAGCCGCCGATCGCGATGACCAGCGTGCGCATCGCGGTCGCCTGTGCCATCCGCACCGCGGCGCGGGCCTGGTCGTCGACCGCGTCGAAGACCGCCATGCCCGCGGTCTGCTCGGCACCGCAGGCGACCACGTCCCGCATGCCGACGAGCACCCCACCGGCCACCTCGGCGGTGCGTTCGTCCGCGATGGCCACCGCGCGCTGACGCGCCGCGAGCGCGGGCAGCAGGCAGGCGAAGAGCACGAGCGCGGTCAGCACCGGAACCGCCACCAGCCAGGCCAGCCCGCCCGCCACGGTGAACAAGCCGGCGAGCGCGGCAACCGTGGTCACCAGCATTCCTCGTGCCTGCACCAGGAGTCCGGCGGTGGCGTCGCGGATGACCTCCACGTGCTGGGTGATGCGCGCGACCCCGCTGGCGTCGGGCGCGTTCCGGCTGGTGGCGCCGTTGCGCAGGATCCCGCTGACCACCGCGGTCACCAGCGCGTCGCGAATCGGTTCGATCACCATGCCGAGCTGCCGCCACACCAGCCGCGACCCCAGCGCGCCGATCACCGCGACCAGTGCGAAGACCAGCAACCACAGCACGCCGGTCAGCGGGTCGCCCGCGGCGAACCCGCGGTCGACCGCGAGCGCGACCAGCCGCCCGGACAGGAACGCGGGCACGCTTTCCAGCACCGAGCAGCCGAACAGGACCAGCCCGCCACGCCACTGCCTGCCGAGCGAGCCCCAATACAGTTTGGTAATGCTCATTGCTCGGCTTCCTCGGTGAAAACCGCGCGGTAGCCGGGTTCCCGCCACAGCACGTCGTGCGGACCGACCGCACGCACCCGGCCGTTTTCCAGCCAGGCCACCAGATCCGCCCGCGCCGCGGTCCCGGCCCGATGGGTGACCACCAGCCGCGTACGACCCGGCAACGCGGTTTCGATGGCTTCGTCGACCCGCACTTCGGTGACCGTGTCGAGGCTGGCGGTCGCGTCGTCGAGCACCAGCACACGCGGGTTTCGCACGATCGCGCGCGCCAGGCCGAGGCGCTGGGCTTCCCCGCCGGACAACGGGGTTTCCGCCAGCGGCGTGCGGTATCCGTCGGGCAGGCGCACCACCAGATCGTGCACCTGCGCGGCCCGGCACGCGTTGCGGACGGCGATCTCACCGGCCCACGTCCCGTACGAAACCGCTTCGGCGACCGTGCCGCCGAGCAGCGCGGGCCGTTCGAACGCGTAGGCCACGTAGTACCGCAGCACCTCGGGTCGCAGGCGGCCGGTGGACACGCCGTCGAGCAGCACGCGGCCCTCCTCCGGCCGGATCAGCCCGCCGACCACACCGACCAGCGCGGACTTGCCGGACCCGGATTTCCCCACCACGGCGAGAAAGGTCCCGCCCGGAATCGTCAAGTCCACTTCGGACAGCGCGCCGGGCACGGTGACCCGGCGCAGTTCCACCGAACCGGGACCGGGCCGCACGTCGGCACGACCGCGGTGCGGCAGCGGTTCGTCGAGCACCTCGCTGATCCGCTGGGCGCACGAACGGGCCCTGGCCAGCGTGGTGAGCAACGGGATCTGGCCGACCAGCCCCATGCCGAGCGCGACGTACCCGAGCGCGGCGAGCACGTCACCGACGCTCAGCCTGCCGTTCAGCACGCCGAACCCGGCGGCGATCAGCACCGCGACCTCGACCGCGGGCAGCAGGAGCGCGGCACGCCAGATCATCCGCGCCTGGGTCTGCCACATACCGGAACCGGCCTTGCCGAGTTCGGGCAGCGGGCGCAGCACCCGGCGCGTCTCCCGATCGGCCGTGCCGGAGGCGGCGATGGTCCGCAGCCCGCGCACGGCGTCGAGCAGGCGTGCGGAGATCTCGCCGGACACGCGCTGGTAGGTCAGCACGTCGTCGGCGGTGTTGCGCAGGTGGGAGCGGGCCAGCCAGAGTGCGATCGGCACGCTGCCGAGGAAAACCAGGGCGAGCCGCCAGTCGAGCACCGCCAGCAGCACGATGGCGCCGACGGACAGGCAGGCCGCCGAACCCAGCTGCACCAGGATGGAGGCGACCGAACCGGCGCTCACGCAGTCGCCGGTGAGCCGGCTGATCGCGTCGCCGTCGGCGAACCGGGAGCGGGTGCCGAGGCCGAGCAGGTGCCGGGTGAGCCGTCGCCGCAGTGCCGCGGTGGCCGTGCTGGTCACGGCGACGGTGAGCAGTCCGCCGAGCACGTCGGCGGTGATGTCGAGTGCGCCGAGCCCGAGCAGCAGCAGCACCTGGGGCCAGCTGCGCTGACCGGAGATCGCGGCGTCCACCGCGCCGGCGAGCGCGCCGGGCAGCAGGAGACCCGCGGTGGTGGCGGTGAGCGCGGTCAGCAGCACCAGGCCCAGCCGGGCGCGGTCCCCACCGGCCACCTCGGCCAGCAACCGGTCACCCCGCATCGGCGTGTCCCACCTTCCGAACGAACTGTCGCGCACCGGCCCCCTCGGGGTTGAATAGGAACGCGGGAGCGGCGCACTTGGCCTGTGCCGCTCCCGCGTCTCGCCTAGCCGCGACTAGCTCAGTGGCAGGTCAGCAGGGAAACGGTGCTGTTGTTGCAGGAGGCCAGCAGGCTCAGGTTCGAGCCGCCGCCACCGCCACCGCTGCCGCCGCCGAACTGGGGGCCCTCGGTGTCTTCCATGGCCTGCAGGTCCAGAACGAGCTCCATGGGTGTTCCTTTCGTCGGGTGTTCATCCACCGGCCGTGCTCGACCGGGGTCCGGGGGACAGGAACGGCAGCACTGCGCCGTGCCCGTCGAGGGTGGCGGCCAGGGCGAGGAGCACCCCGGCACCGCCGGTGTAGAGATCCATCGACAACCGCAGCAGCTGGTTGCCGGGGAAGGCGAGCCCGTCCCGGTACGGCAGCGCGTACCAGGCGAACCGCGAAAGGTGCAGGTCCACCGCGGCCAGCGCGACCGGGTCACCGGTGCGCCGCGCCTCGGCGGAAAGCGTGGCCATCAGCCCGGCGCGGCCGAGCATCAGGCCGGGGTGGATGACGAACTCACCACGGCAGGCGTCCAGCAGCCGCGGCAGCTTCTCCAGGCAGTCCGCGTCCGGCCGGTGCGCGGCCAGCTCCTCGGCGGCCAGCGCCACCCCGGCGCTGCCCATGCCGACGTACGGCAGGGTCCGGGATTCGCCGTCGCGCACCTGCAACGAGCCGTCGTCGGCGGGCACGCACTCCTCGAGATCGCGTTCGACGGCCTTCGCCGCGAGGTCCAGCCATGCCTGGTCGCCGGTGGCCTCGAACAGCCGCACGAACAGCAGGGCCGGCCCCGACCAGCCGCTCATCAGCCCGGCCCTGGCGAACTTCAGCGGTCCGGCGTCGGTGGCCAGCGCGTTGCCCAGCCGCTCGCCGATGGTGACCGCGGTCCGCTCGAAGTCGGCGTCCCGCCGGGTCCCGGCGAAGTGCAGGTAGTTCAGGCCGATCCCGGCCAGCCCGCCTTCGAGATTGTGGTCGGTGGTGATCTCGACCAGGTGCCGCGAAGCCGCGATCAGCTCGTCGGCCCGGTCGTGGTGGCCGAAGTTCTCCAGCACGTAGGCGATGCCGTGGGTGCCGTCGTAGAAACCGGGGCGGCTGGGCGGGGTCCGGCGGACCGCGTCGAGCAGCCACTGCTCGTGCTCGGGATAGCGGCCCTCACCGGCGGCGTGCAACGCGTGCAGCACACCGGCGGCGCCGTAACCGAAGCCGAGCCCGCCGACCTCGAACTGCTGGATGTCGCCGGGGAAGAGCCGGTCCTGCCGATCGGGCGTGGCGCTGGCGAGGATCGCCGTCGCGATCGACTTGCGCACCACCGCCCAATCCGGCTTGGGCTCGTCGAGCTGGGTGACGGCCGGACGCACCTCGGCGTCCCCACGCGGGGAGAGCACGTCGAGGATGCGCCGGCCATACCCCTCGGGCAAAGGGAACCGGCGCTCGGCGAAGTCCACGAGCGAGGCGAGTTTGGCCGGCGCCAGTTCGAGGATCGTGTTGAGCGGCAGGAACAACCACAGCCGCAGAGCCGCCAGCGCGTACTCGTCGATCTCGAAACCGGTGCGATCCCGCTGCGCGCGGAAGCCGGGCGCGCCGAGCGCCGGCTTGGTCTCCTCTTCGATTCCCGCCGCGAGTTCGAAATCGATCAGGGAGACCGTGTCGTCGTTGTTGTCGTCCACCAGGATGTTCAGCGCGTGCAGGTCACCGAAGACCACCCCGCGCTCGTGCACCGCGGCGACCAGCCGCTCGACCCGGCCGATCAGCGCCAGGGCGCGCTCGGTGTACTCGGCGACGTCCTGTTCGGTGGCGTCCCGCCTGGTCAGCGGGTAGTTGCGGGCGAGCCAGGCGCCGACCGGCTTGCCCGGCACGAACTGCATCGCCAGGAAGTGGTGCTCCCACACCTGGAAGCGGTCGTAGACCTCGGGAATGCCGGGAATGCCCGCCAGCCGCTCGAGGATCCGGTGCTCGCGTTCGAGCCTGGCCACCGCGTCCACCAGGTCGCGGTCCAGGCCGGCGTGCGGCCGGGCCTCCTTGAGCACCACTTCGCGGTCGTCGGCCAGCCGGTTGGCCAGGTAGACCCCGCCGCCGTTGGAGAAGTGCAGCGATTTGGTCACCTTGTACGGGAACTGCGCCGGGTCGCCGCCCTTGCGGGCCGCCAGGTGCGGCTCGAGGCATTCGGGCAACTCGACCCAGTCGGGCACGTGGAAACTCGGCCCGCGCTTGTCCGGCACCAGCGTGCCGTCCGGCTTGCTGATGGCCAGCACCCGCGTGCCGTCGGCTTCCACCCACTGCTCGGCAAAACCACCGTAACGGGCGTAGAGTGGCCCTTCGCCGTAACGCAGGTCGCTGAGAATGTACGGACCCACCTCGCCCTGCAGCTCGGCGGAAAGGTCGCTCAGCACCCGCTGGAGGCTCTCTTCATCCGGCGGATAAATTGTTATCAGCTTACCGCTGCCATCCCGTGGCGCATATTTCGAATTCCGCGCCAGCAGGATCGACCGGCTGCGCAGGTGCTTGAAGGCGATGCGCTGCTCGACGCAGTACGCGGCCACCGCGAGCAGGACCCGCTCGGCGTTCGCCATACCGGCCGAAACGTGGATCTTCCAGCCCTGAGCAGGCAAAACCGCGTCCGCCGGGGACAGCGAGCGCCAGATCCCGCGCTCGCCGGACCGCCACTCGGAGCCCAGCGACGGCAGCACGGCGGCGAAATCGTCCTTCGCCTGGCCGTCGTCGCGCTGTTCGTCGAAGAACAGCGGATCCGCGAAGCAGAATGCTTCGTATCGGAGGTCCATCCAGCAGAGACCTTTCTCAAGGGGAGATTTCCCGCCGCCGCTCGGCGTTTTGGGATGCCGCAATATTTCCGCACGCCGGGGGGCCGGCGGCCAATCCGCCATTTCGGCGTTTCGGCCGAGCCGACCGGACCATCGACACTGAGCTTACTGACGAGTAAGTCAACAGTGGGTCAACATCACCGAAAGTTGGTTCACCCGGTCGGTGCGTAACGAGCAAGGTCATCGACAAAGGTGCTGGTAGGACCGCTTAAGGAATGTGCACTAATTCATTCTAACGAGAACGCTCGTTTTGGTGATCGGTTTTCCGCTCGTATCGTACGATCGCCGTAGCCGGGGTCAATCCCCGGTGGCGGCAGAAGTACCCACAGGCACGAAACGGCGGAAGAGCGGGCGCCAGATCCGGCCCCGCAGCAGGGCACTGCGCTCCTCCAGTTCGACCCGGCCGCGCCGGTGCGCCTTCCAGCCCGCGGATCCCCCGTCGTAGCTGGTCACGTATTCGATGGCGCAGACGTGGCGCACGCTCTTGTAGCCGTAGTGCGCCGGGGCGACCAGCCGCAGCGGAGCACCGGCGTCGGCGTCGAGCGGTTGCCCGGCAAGGGAGTCGGCGAGCAGCACATCCGCCGCCAGCGCGTCGTCGAGCGCGAGGCAGCTGCGAAACCCGTCCAGTCCGGCGAAAACCACCCAGCGGCACTTCGGGTGCGGTTCGACGCGCCGGCGGAGCACTTCGTGCACCTCGCGGAACGGGACGCCGCCCCAGCGCAGCGAGAGAGCGCTCCAAGTGGTGACGCAGTGCAGATCGCTGATCTGCTCCCGCCCCGGCCCGCCGAGCAGTTCGGCCAGTTCGAGCTGCACGGGACGCCGGACCACGCCGGTCACCGTGACCACCGGGCGCGCGGGCACCTCCGGCCGCACGCGGTGGAACTCGGGCAGGCCGAACCGCTGACGTGCGGCAGGCCACTGACCTGGGGGCAAAGCGGGCATGACGGCACCTCCGTTTCTAGAGACTACTCTCCAATACTAGCGGTCAGGGCTCAACCCTGAGTTCTCCCGGAGATCGCTCGCGGACCATGGCCGCGGCGCCGCGCACCTGTCAGCATTTCCTTACACGTAAGAGGGCACGCGAATAGAGCAGGTGGATGGCCGTCGTGATCGAGGTGGTGGTTCCTGGCGGTACCGCGCCGGCATCGGCGTACTGGACCGTACTTCGATGTCGGCGCGGTGCCGCCAGGGGCCGCCTCGGCGCGACGGGCGCCGCCATGCCCTATTCGCGCCCCCTCTAAGGGGATGAGCTCGATGCCCGAGACCGGGGACGCGCTCCTGCGCACGCTGACCGCGCTGGCGAACCCCCACCGGCTGCGCGTGATCGGCGCACTGGCCGGTGGCCGCCAGTACGTCAGCAAGCTGGCCAGGGAACTCGGCATCAGCAGACCGCTGCTGCACATGCACCTCCAGCGGCTGGAAGCGGCGGGGCTTGTCGTGGGCACGCTGGAAACCGGTGAGGACGGAAAACTCATGAAGTACTTCGAGGCAACGGAATTCGCGCTTTCGCTCAGTCCCGCGACGATCGCCGCGGCGGTGCCGACCCTGTCCGAGCGGCCGGGGGAGGATCGATGACCTGGCAGGAAACCACGATCACGATGGTCTCCATCATCTTCGGCATGGCGCTGGTCATCGTGGTGGTGCTCCAGCTGAGCAAGATCATCAGCACCGTGGCGTCGGCCCGGCGCGAGCGGGTGCTGCGCGAACTGGCCGTCGAGCTGCGTGCCGGGCAGGACCACCTCAGCGCCGAAGTCGCCGAGATCCGCCGCATCGTCGAGGAAACGGAACGGAGGGTGCGCGAAGTCGACTACTAGGGATTTTTCCGTGCAGTGAAGGGGATCGCCGAGCGGGAACTCGGCGACCCCGGACGAAGACACCGCACGCGCGTCCGCTGACCACGATCCGCGCGTGTGTTACCGAGAGAGGCACGCATGTCCTCCTTGTCGATGCTACCCGCGCGCGCCGGGGTCTACACCACGTCCATCGCGCACACCGCCGAACAGCTCCGCGCCGCCCAGCGGCTGCGGCACCGGGTTTTCGCCGGTGAGCTGGGCGCCCGGCTCGACGGCGAACTCGACGCCGACGAGTTCGACCGGTTCTGCGACCACCTGATCGTCGAGCACGAACCCACCGGCGAGGTGGTCGGCACCTACCGGCTGCTGCCGCCCGGCCGCAGCGATTTCCTGTACTCGCAGGGTGAATTCGAACTCGGCGCGCTGGACCCGTTGCGCTCGTCGCTGGTGGAGCTCGGCCGTTCCTGCGTGCACCCGGACCACCGGGGTGGCGCGGTGATCGGTCTGATGTGGACAGCGGTCGCGCGGTACGCGCACCTGTCCGGCAACCGGTACTTGGCCGGCTGTGCCTCGGTCCCCCTCGGCGACGGTGGCATGGCGGCGGCGTCGACACTGGCCCTGTCCGAGAAGCACGCCGGTCCGTACGAAGTGACGCCGCATCTGCCGTGGATTCCTTCGGTGGCAGGGCGTCCGAGTTATGCACAGGTGCCGCCGCTGCTGCGTGGGTATCTCCGGCTGGGCGCGTGGATCTGTGGAAAACCCGCGCACGACCCGGATTTCGACGTCGCCGACTTCTTCATCCTGCTGCCGCTGGACCGGATCGACGATCGTTACCTCCGTTACTTCCTCGGGGCGGCGCAATGATCCACAGCCCGTGCACACCCTTGTGCATAACTGAGCCATGGCCACCGGTCGACTCGGCGACAGCCGCCCGCCGGGCTTCGGCACTGCTTTCCGCTTGCACGAGCGGAAGTCTGCGCGAGCGGGCGTGGCGGGCGTTGCGCGCACTGGACGTCGACGTCGAGCATTCCGCTTACACGCCAAGTGAACCCGGCACGCTGGTGGTGGCGAACCACATCTCGTGGCTGGACATCCCGGTGATGCTGGCGCTGGATTCCGCGGTGTTCCTTGCCAAGCGCGAAGTGGCACGGTGGCCGTTCGTCGGTGGGCTGGCGATGCGGTCGGGCACGTTGTTCATCGATCGGCACAGTTATCGCGGGTTGCCGCGGACCGTGGCGGAACTGGCTCGCACCTTGCGTTCCGGGCGTTCGGTGGTGGTCTTTCCGGAGGCCACCACGTGCTGCGGGGTGCACTCGGCGCCGTTCCGCCGGGCGGCTTTCCAGGCCGCACTGGACGCGGGCGCGCCGATCCAGCCGGTGCGGATTTCCTACCACCAGGGCGATGCACCGAGCACCGTGCCCGCGTTCCTCGGCGACGACACTCTGCTGACCTCGGTGCGGCGAGTGCTGCGCGCCCGCGAGCTGCGGGTGCGCGTCAGCTCGAGTCCGCTGTTGGAACCCTTCGGTGACCGGCGCCGCCTCGCCGCTCTGGCCCAGCACCCATGCTTGATCTCCTGAACTCGTTCGCCGAGCTGGTGTCCGGCGCGCTGGGTTCGCCGTGGCTGTGGGTGGTGGTGTTCTTCGTGTCCGCTTTGGACGCTCTGCTGCCGTTCATGCCCAGTGAGACCACGGTGATCACCGTCGCGGTGCTGCTGGGGCAGGCGGCCGGGAGCCTGGTGGCGCTGGCCGTGCTGGCGGCGGCCGGGGCGCTGGCCGGGGACTGCCTGAGCCACGCCATCGGCCGCCGGGCGGGCCCGCGGGCGCTGGCGCGCCTGCAACGCGGCGAGCGCGGGCAGCGGCGGTACGAGTGGGTGCGGGACAAGCTGGCCAGGCACGGTCCCACGCTGATCATCGCCGGGCGGTACCTGCCGGGTGGCCGGGTCGCGGTCGGCCTGGCCACCGGCAGCCTGCGCTATCCCCTGCGGCGGTTCGTCGCACTGGACGCGCTCGGTGCCTCGATCTGGGCGGTGTACAGCGTGCTGGTCGGCTACCTGGGCGGCGCGAGCTTCGCCGGCAACCCGGCGATGGGCCTGCTGGTCGCGTTCGGCATCGGCCTGGCCACGGTCGGCCTGGTCGAACTCGGCCGCCGTCACTACGCACGGCGACGAGATCGGGTGGATCAGGCGTCACCGACGTAGATGGCTTTGTCCGCGCCGAAGGTGGGCTGGAAGGCGATTTGCATTTCGCCGGGTTGCGGGCCGACGGCGTAGGCGACCGAATAGGTGAAGGTTTTCCCGGGCAGCACGGTCGCCGATTCCAGGCCGCCGCCGCATTCACCGCCGAAGTCGTGGATCTGGTCCGCTTTGGCACCGCCGAATTGGGCGTCGCCGCCGAGGGAGAGCAGGGTGGCGTCGAAGGGTTCGCTGGTTCCGTTGGTCACCGTGACGGTGATCTTGACCGCGCGCTCGATGTTCGGCGGCGCGGCGGTGTCGCTCGGCTTGCACGCGGCCGGGGCGGCGACGTCCACCGCGAGACCGCTCTCCCAGGTGTACCGCTTTCCCCAGGTCGGAGCGTCCGCGGGCACCCCGCCCTCACCTCGCCCGGCGTCGGCGACGCGGCCCTGATCGGTGGTGCCGTTGAGGATCTCGTCCAGCTTCTCCACCGCCGCCTGCTGGGCGATCACGGTGAACACGATGCCGGCCACGCACAACGCGACCCCGATCCCGGCGAGGATCTTCTTGCTGCCGAAAAGCGCGATCGCACCGAGGATGAACCCCACTCCGGCGACCACCGCGGTCAGGTTGTTCAGGAAGATGATCGGCGAACCGAGCACGCCGACAATTCCGAGAATGAGCGAACTCCAGGCGAGCGCGGCGAATTTCGCCGGTTTGGCCTGGGGCATCATCGGCGGGGGCAGAGTGGGCTGAGCGGTCATGGCGGCGGCTCCGGAAAAGTGCGCGGGCAATTGTCCACCAATTCGCCGCCCGACTGCGTTCCGTTACGGCCGCCCCCGGCGCGTGACCGGAACGTCATCCAGTTACCCCTGATCAGGTGACGTCAGTCGCCGAGGAGCCAGGTCAGGAAAGTGCGGAACTCCGCCAGCTGCTCAGCCGGGTTGAAGCCCTCTTCGTCGGCGGCCAGGAAGGCGGCGTCCGCGACGCGCTGGATCCACACGGCCACCCGCTCCGGCGCGAAGGCCAGGCGCGCGGAATCCAGCCGCCCCAGCAGTTCGGTGAGGGTGGCCCGGATACGCAACTCGTTCGCCTCGATCATCTCGGCGAACTCCTGGTCCTGGTTGATCTGCAGCAACGCCGCCGCCATCAGGCCGGGTATCAGCGGATCGGCGAGATCGGCCATCAGGTGCTCTGCCACCTGCCGCACCCCGGTCGCCGGGTCGTCGGCCGCCAGCGCGCGCTCGCACACCTCGGCGTCGCGCACCTGGTCGTCGCGGAACAACGCGTGGAAGATCTCCCGCTTGGTCGGGAAGTAGTGGAACAGCGTGCCCGAGCCGATGCCCGCGCGGCGGCAGATGTCCGCGGTGGACGTGCCGTCGACCCCGGCCGCGGCGAACTCCTGGGCGGCGGCCGCCAGGATCTCGGCGCGCCTGCGGGCGTGCTGTTCGGGATTGACGGTACGCATCAAGATCCAGGATAACCCATTACCAGAGCGGGTACTCTGCTAATCATGGACGTGCGCGGCATTTCGTACACCGTGGCCGACACCGACCCGGCCGAAGACCTGCGGACGATCCGCGAGGAACTGCACTGCACCACGGTCCTGCTCGCCGGTACCGACGCCGCGAAGCAGCTCAGAGCGGCGGAGAAAGCTCTCGCGCTCGGCCTCGACGTCTGGATCGAGCCGCAGATCGGCGACCGCCCCTTCGACGACGTGCTGGCCTGGATCGCCGAGGCGGCCGCGGGCGCCGAGGAACTCCGCGCCCGCTATCCGGGCCGGGTCACCCTGGTCGTCGGCTGCGAGTACTCGCTCCGGCTCTCCGGCATGATCCCCGGTCCGCGCGAGTTCATCCGGCTCCAGGTGCTGATCCGCTGGCCCCGCAAGTGGAGAGCGCGCAGCTCCGTTGAGGGTGGTGGTGGGCTGGCGGGCGGGCTATTCGACCGCCGGATCACGCGGGTGCTCAACCGCCGCCTCGCCCGTTCGGTGGCCGTCGCGCGCGGCGCCTTCCACGGCCCGATCACCTACGCGGCCGGCTACTGGGAGCAGGTCGACTGGTCGCCGTTCGACCTGGTCGGCGTCAATCTCTACCGGATGGGCGACAACCGCGAAGCCTACGAGGACCGGCTGCGCGAACTCGTCCGGAGCACGGACAAACCGGTGGTCATCACCGAGTTCGGCTGCGGCGCGTTCACCGGCGCCGACCGGCGCGGTCCCGCGTCGTTCCTGATCGTCAACTGGTTCACCAGCCCGCCGCGCATCCGCGACGGCCACGTGCGCGACGAGCGAACACAGGCGGCCTACCTCGGCGAACTCATCGAGCTGTACGAACGCGAGGACGTGCACGGCGCCTTTGTCTTCACCTACTGGATGCCGGACTTCCCGCACCACCCCGACCCGGCGCTGGACCTCGACATGGCCGGCTTCGGCGTGGTGAAGGTGACCGCCGACGGCAAGCGCGTGCCCAAGGAAGCCTTCACCGAAGTGGCACATCGCTATTCGGCCACAACGGCCTCCTGAACGCGATCACAAAAGTACGGTCTGGCCGTGCGTGAACTCGCTGTCGACTTCGGGACCTCCAACACGGTCGCCGCGTTGCGGGCCAACGGCGGTCCGTCCCGCCTGCTGCTGTTCGACGGCTGGCCGGTGCTTCCGTCCGCGGTGCTGCGCGGGCGCGACGGCGGTCTGGTCGTCGGCCGGGAGGCGCTGCGTGGCGCGCGGCTGGACCCGGCGCGCTTCGAACCGCACCCCAAGGAACGCATCGACGAGGGCGAGGTCCTGCTCGGTGACGCCGCCGTGCCGGTGGTCTCGCTGATCGCGGCGGTGCTGCGCCGGGTCGCCGCGGAGGCGCCCGCGCCCGATCGTGTCGTGCTCACCCACCCCGCCGACTGGTACAGCTCACGCCGCGCGGTGCTGCTGGCGGCGGCGCGCGAAGCGGGATGGCAAGGGGAAGTCCAGCTCGTCGCCGAACCGGTCGCCGCCGCCTCGCAGGCCGCCGACGTGCCGCCCGGGCAGGCGGTCGCGGTGTTCGACATGGGCGGCGGCACCACCGACGTCGCGGTCCTGCGGCGCACGAGCACCGGCTGGGACGTGCTCGCCGAGGCGGGCCTGCCGGACTTCGGCGGCCGCGACCTCGACCAGTTGCTGCTGGACCACCTCGGCGTCGAAGTGGACCCGACGGCCGACGCGGCGGGGCGGCGCGCGGCCCGCGTGCTCGCCGAGGACGTGCGGGCGGGCAAGGAAGCGCTGTCGCAGTATCCGCAGACCGACATCCCGCTCCCCGCGCCGCGACCCGACGCGCACCTGACCCGGCAGGAGCTGGAAACCCTGGTCGAAGCGGCACTGCGACGGGCGGTCGACCTGCTCGCGGAAACCGTCGGCACCACCTCGCTCACCGCCGTCCACCTGGTCGGCGGCGCCACGCGCATGCCGCTGGTGGCCCGGCTGATCAGCGAACGGCTTGGCCTGGTGCCGACGATCGTCGAATCACCGGAAACCAGCGTCGCGCTGGGCGCACTGGGCCCGCCGCCACGTCCACAAAGGACACCATTTCCCCCGCCACCGCTGCCCCGGTCCACGCCGATGCCCCCGCCTCCGCCGGAGGAGCGGAAGAAACCGCCGGTCGCCGCCATCACCACGGCGATCGTGGTGACCCTGCTGGCCGCCGGTGGCGTGATCGCGGCCGCGCTGCTGCGCCCGGACACCGTCGGCACCGCGGTGGTGGGACCGACGCCGTCCGCGCCCCCGGACAACCCGGCCTTCCGCGGGGACGAGCCACTGATCGCGTTCGCCGGACCGGCCGCCGGGAAGGCCGACGAGTGCGTGAACGTCATGGGCACCGCCAGCCAGGGCGACCAGTACTCGGCGCGAAACCACGTGCGCTGCCGGTTCGAGATCGACGGCATCGCCTACTTCGCGAACTACCTGTCGGCGGACGGCCCGCAGACCTGCGGCCAGCTCAACGAGGAGTTCCTCGAACTGCCCGGCGCGCAGTGGCTGAGCGAAGATCCCTGGACGGGTGGCGACCTGCGCGGGAAGTCGCACGACGTCGCCGCGACCAGCGGGAACAACGTGCTCTGGTACACCGACACGAACACGCTGTGCGCCTTCTTCGGCGCGAGCACCGACCAGAACCCGCCGATGTCCGAAGTCCACCAGGCCTGGGAAACAGTCGTGGGTGCGTAGGAAAGCCCTACGCACCCACGAAAACCGCCTGAGGGATCAGACCGCGTTGCTGGTCTGCATGCCGATGTCGGAGTTGATCGCGGCGGTGATGATCCGGTCCCGCTGGTCACTGGTCAGCACGCCGTAGCCGACGAGTTCCTTGGTCACCGCCTTGACGTGGCGCACGAACTTGGTGTGCGTCGCGTACTCGGCGTTCTCGGCGATGACGTCGTTGATCGTGCAGCCGTTGCCGATGTCCACGTTCTTCACCTGGCTGTCGATGCCGCCGATGATCACCGTCGAGCGCAGGTCCGAATCCGGGCAAACGTCCTGCCCCGGCCCGGAACCGCCCTTGACCACGGAGAACGTGCCGGTGCGCTCGTCGGCGACGTTGCCTTCCTTGTCCGACGCCCGGTACTTGACCGTGTGCGTGCCGACCGCGGTCACCTCGACCGGGGCCGAGTAGGCCGCCCAGGCCGCGCCGTTCAGCTGGTACTCGATCTTGTCCACGCCGGAGCCGGTGTCGGTGGCGGTCAGCGTCACCGTCGCCTTGTCCACGTAGGCCCAGTTCGAGTTCTGCGTGCCGGTCACCGTCATCGAGGTCTTGGGCGGCTCGACGTCACCACTGCCCTCGACGATGGTGAACGCGGACGAACCCTCGGCGGAAGCGTTGCCCGCCTTGTCCGTGGCGCGGAACTTCACCGTGTGCGCACCGAGCGCGGTCACCGGAACCGGTGCGGTGTAAGCGGTCCACGCCCCGCCGTCGAGCTGGTACTCGACCTTGTCCACGCCCGAAGCCTCGTCGGTCGCGTTCAGCCGGATCGACGCCGAGCCGACGTAGGCACCGTCGGAGTTCTGCGTGCCGTCGATGACCGCGGCCACCACCGGCGGGGTGGTGTCTTCGCCACCGCCCTCCTCGACCACGGTGAAGTGCGACATGCCCTCCTGCGAGGTGTTGCCCGCCTTGTCGGTCGCGCGGTGGTGCAACATGTGCGCGCCCGGCGTCGAGACCACAACCGGTGCGGTGTAAGCGGTCCACGCACCACCGTCGAGCTGGTACTCGACCTTGTCGACGCCCGAACCCTCATCCGTGGCGGTCAGCTCGACCGAAGCCGAGCCGACGTAGTTGCCGTCCGGGTCCTGCGTGCCGGTCACCTTCGCGGTGACCACCGGCGGCGTGGTGTCCGCGCCACCGCCCTCGACGATGGTGAACGACGCCATGCCCTCCTGGGAGGCGTTGCCCGCCTTGTCCGTGGCGCGGTAGTGGACCATGTGCGCGCCGACCGCGGTCACCTGGACCGGTGCGGTGTAAGCGGTCCACGCACCACCGTCGAGCTGGTACTCGACCTTGTCGACGCCGGAGTTGTCGTCGGTGGCGGTCAGTTCGACCGCGGCGGAACCGACGTAGTTGCCGTCCGAGTTCTGCGTGCCGGTCACCTTCGCGGTGACCACCGGCGGCGTGGTGTCCTCCCCGCCACCGCCTTCGGTGACCACGAACTCGCCCTGCATCGAGCTGTGGCCCGGCAGCGCGCAGAAGTAGCGGTACTTGCCCGGCGTCAGGGTGACAGTCAGCTCGTGGCGGCCCTTGTTGGCGTCGGTCGGGCTGGCCGTGATGTTCACCTGCGCGTCGTGGTTGTAGCCAGGTGTGGAGTTGTCGAAGGTCAGCGTGTGGAGCATGCCGGTGTCGTTCCCGGTCGCCACGCTGTTCTCGAAGACGATGGTGGTCTCACCGGCCACCGCGGTGGTGGGGGCGGAGGTGTACTTGGTGACGTTCTCGTCCGAAGTCCAGGTCAGCGTTTGGGCCGCGGCGGCCACTGGCGACGACGCCGACGCCGGCATCACCACCAGCCCCAGCATGGTCAGCGCCGCGGCCAGCGCGGCGAGCATTCGTCGGGACATAGCGGGAAAACCTTCCTGAAGGGCCGGCCGGCGCGCACCGCGCGCCGGCCGGCTGGTCAACCGGGGGTTACAGCGGCCGCACCCTGATGTCGCGGAACTCCATCAGGTCGTTGTCACCGTGGTTCTGCAGGCCGATGAACCCGTCGGCGAACTGCCGCAGGTCCGTCGGCGGGTCGCCCGGACGCGACGACTGCAGTCCCGGGTTGTTGTCGAACTCGTTGATCACCTTGCCGTTGCGGATGATCGTGTAGTGCTGGCCGACAACCTTGATCTCGTACTCGTTCCACTGCCCCTTCGGCGTGACACCGGCGGCGTCCAGCGGGTTCGGGTCGAAGTTGTAGACCGAGCCCGTCTTCTGCGGTTCGCCGGTGGTCCCGTCGTAGAGCTGGATCTCGTGACCGCAGTAGATGGCCACCCACGCCTGTGACGTGGCCGCGGAACCGGTGGTGCCGCAGCTGCCCGGCGGCCGCTGGTCCAGCGGGATCCGGGGGTCGGGGAACCGCACGAAGACCCCGCTGTTGGCGTTGCCCTGCGGTGCGATGTCCTTGAACTTCAGCTTCAGCGAGTAGTTGCCGAACTGCTGCCCGGCGTACCAGAGCATGCCCAGCCCGCCGCTGGGCCGCAACGAACCGTCCGGCTGGATCTTGAACTCCCCGGACGGTGCCATCTCCCAGCCCTTGAGCGAAGTCCCGTCGTAGATCGACATGTACCCGACGTGGCCGGGCGTTCCGATCGGCGAGTCCTGCGCGACCTGGTTGATCTTGTCCCGCTGCTTGTCGTTGATGATGCCGAGCTGCTTCAGGTTCCGCGTCGCGTTCTTGACGTGGTCCATGAAGCCGGCCTTGGTCGGCCACGTGCTCTCGTCGTCGATCATGTCGTCGACCTTGCAGCCGCCACCGGCGTTCTGGTTCGGCACACCGGTGTCGGTGTCTCCGACGGTCACCGTGGCCCCGGGATCGGGTACCAGGCAGCCGACGTTCGCCGTGGTCCGCGAGACCACCTTCTCGCCGTCGGCGTAGGTGGTGGTCAGCTTCGCGGTGAACGGACCGGTGCGGGTGTAGGTGTGCCGGGGGTTGGCCTCGGTCGACATGGTGCCGTCGCCGAAGTCCCACTCCCAGGCCACGCCACCGGACTTGAGCCCGTTGAACGCCACCGTCAGCGGCTTGCTCTGCACGTTGGTGTTCGTCGCCGCGGGCGCCGGGGTGGCCGCCCCGCCGGTGTAGGTGATCCGGATCAGCTTCTGGTTGGCGTCGAGGCTGAAGAAGCCGTTGCCGTAGTCCAGCAGGTACAGCGCGCCGTCCGGGCCGAACTTGGCGTCCATCCAGCTGAGCAGCTTCGAGTCGCCGCTGCCGCCGGGAATGATCTGGCGGAGCGTCTCGGCGAAGGCGGGCGGCTGCTGCGTGGGCACCCCGTTGGGGTCCACCGTCACCGCGACGCGGTTCTGCGAGTTGGACTGGTCACCGATGAACCACTTGTTGTCCCAGTACTCCGGCCAGGCCACACCGCTGTTGGCGTTCACCAGTTCGTGGTGGTAGGTCGGGCCGGACATGACCGCCTGACCGCCACCCCGGAGGTAGGGCTGGGTGTAGGTCGCGTCCGCGGCGTTGTAGGTCGGCACGGAGCTGTTCGGGCGGTTCGGGAAGATCGGGCCGCCGCCGTCCGGCGAGTACCAGATCATGTTGTCCTTGATCGGCGGCAGGTTCACCAGGCCGGTGTTGCGCGGCGAGGTGTTCACCGGGTTGTTGCAGTCGTACCAGCCGGTCAGCACCGCGGCGTCGGAGCTGCTGCGGTCGCGGTACGGCTGCCGGTTGCCCATGCAGTACGGCCAGCCGTGGTTGCCCGCTTCGGTGATCACGGTCGCCGTCTCGTACTTCGCCGGGCCGAGTTCCGGGCTCGGTGAGCCGGCGTCGGGCCCGACCCAGCCGGCGGTGACCCAGTTGGTGACCGGGTCCACCTGCAGGCGCGAGATGTTCCGCACGCCCATCACGTAGATCTCCGGGCGCGCCTTGTCCGTGCCCGGCGGGAACAGGTTGCCGGCCGGCACGGTGTAGGTGCCGTCGGCCTCCGGGTGGATCCGGATGATCTTGCCGTTCAGGTCGTTCGTGTTGCCCGAGGTGCGGCGCGCGTCCTGGAAGGAGACGCCCTTGTAGTCGGCAGTCCAGTTGTTGCCGGAGTAGCCGTTCGAGCCCTGCGACGAGTTGCTGTCACCGGACCCGATGTAGAGGTTGCCGTCCTTGTCGAAGGCCATGCCGCCACCGGCGTGGCAGCAGCTGTGGATCTGCGTGTCCCAGGACAGCAGGTCCTTGCGGGTGGCCTGGTCGATGGTGGACTTCGCGGCGTCGTAGGTGAACCGCGAAACCGTGCGCTTGCCGATCCGCTTGTCCTTGTCGATGGACTCGTACGGCATCCAGTAGACGTAGAACCAGCCGTTCTCGGCGAACTTCGGGTCCAGCGTCATGCCGACCAGACCCTCTTCGTTCTTCACCAGCTCGTCCCCGGAACCCCGGTTGCCCATCACCTTGAGCGTGGTGAGCAGCTTGACCTGCTTGGTGGCCGGGTCCCACTGGTGGATCGTGCCGCAGCCGAGACCGACGTTCGGGTTGTCCCAGCTGGGCACCGGGCCGGTCGCGCAGGCGGCCTTGCCGATGTAGAACACGCGCCCGTTCGGCGCGATGGTCAGCCCGTGCGGCTCGCCGATCTGGTCCATCTGCCCGGCGGCGTTCTGCCCGGACAGCTTCTCGATCTTGTAGTTCGAGGCGATGGTGGCCTTGCAGTCACCGCGCACCATGCCGGTGGTCCACTTCAGCGCACCGAGCAGGTGGCCGCGGAACTGGTCCTCGCCGTAGCTGCCTTCGGTGCGTCCCATCCCGGTGTAGAAGGAGCGGCCACCGTCGTAGTCGCGGCACCAGGAGATCGGGTGGAACGGCCCGTTGGCGGTCGGACCGGGGTTGTAGCCCTTCTCCTCGACCTGGGCGATGGTGTGGACCTGGCCGACCGGGTTGGCTTCCCAGTTCAGCCAGCGGTCGGTCCGCTTCCAGTTCAGCGGCAGGCCCTCGTTCGCCGGGTGCTGGCGGTCGAGCACGTTGACCGTGGCCTCGGCCGGCGCGGGCTCCGGCGGCGGCGGGTTCTGCGAGTTGTCGTAGTGCACGTCGAACTCGGCCAGCTGGGTGGCCGTGTCACCGGCGTTCGCGGTGATGTTCAGCCGGTAGTGCGCGTAGCTGGTGGTGTTGGTGAACTCGAAGGTCCGGCTCTGGAAGCGCTGGGGGAAGTCCTCGCCGGTGCGCTTGTCCAGGTCGGTCCAGGTCTGGCCGTCGGCCGAACCCTGCAGGGTCCAGTCCTTCGGGTCGCGGCCGTCGAAGTCGTTGGCCGAGGTCATCGAGTACTTGGTCAGCTTGGCCGGAGCGGGCAGCTGGTAGCTGACCCAGGCGGTCTTGGCGAACGCGAGCCACTTGGTGTTCTGGTCGCGGTCGTTCAGCTTTTCCTTGGTCTCGTTGGGCGGGTTCTCGCCGCTGGCGGTGATCGCCGTGCGGGCGCCGGCCGGGCGCGCGCCGATCAGGCCGGTGAACCAGTCCGAGTTGGGCTGCGCCTTGGCCGCGTCGGACAGGCCGACAAAACCACCGCCCGCCTTCATGTAGTTCCGCAGCGCGGTTTCCTGCTCCGTGGACAGGGTCACGCCCTGCGCGGACAGGAACACCACACCCCGGTAGTTGGCCAGGTTCGCCGCGGTGAACACGCCGGGGTCCGAGCTGGACGTCACGGCGATGCCGTTGTCCTGCCCGAGCCGGGCGATCGCGTCGCTGGCCCGCTGCACCGGGTCCTTCTGGTCCGCCACCGGACCGTGGAACACCAGCACGGAGACCGGTGCCGCCGCGGTCGCGGCGGGTTGTGCCTGCGCGACGACCGACGTGGCCAGTGGCGCCGCGAGCGAGACCACCGCCCCGACGGCCAGCATGGCCGCCGATCGTCGCCGTTTCGACCAGCCTGTCGAAACTCTTCGTCCCATCCCTGACTCCTTATTTGGTGTTGGGAACTAGTGGTTGTGCGCGGTCGCACTGGACTCGGCGGTGTGGCCCGAGTGGTCGTGGTTCTTGAACCGGTCGATCGCCTCCTGCGCGCCGGCGGGCATGCTGCCGTCGGGGTTGCGGACCAGGAAGATGCCGGCCATGCCCATGTCCGAGTGGTTCTGGACGTGGCAGTGGTACATCCAGGCACCGGGGCCGACGCCCTCACCGGCGATCACCTGGAAGCCGAAGGAGGCGCCGGGGTCGAGGTTCTTGTTGTCGATCACGTTGGCGTGGTCGTTCTCGCCGTTGAGCATCCCGGTGCGGGTGTCCGCCCAGCGGTGCGCGTGCAGGTGGAAGGTGTGCGGGAAGATGCCGTGGCCGATGCAGATCCACTCGACGCGCTCGCCCTGGTTGGCCTCGAACATCGGGGTGTCCGGGGCGACCTTGTTGTTGATCAGCATGTCGTTGAAGACCACCGTGTACTGCCTGCTCGGCAGCAGGTCGCCCCGCTTGCGCACGATCAGCCCGCCGTAGAGGCCCTTCTGCAGGCCGACGGTGCCGTGGTCGGTGCCCATGGCGTGGTCGTGGTACTGCCAGTAGCCCGCGCTGCCCGGCATCCAGAACCCGTTGGCCGCCTTGTACTGCGTGCGGGTGCGCCAGATGTAGGTCCGCGTCTCGCCGGGCTTGTTGAACGAGTTGTTCAGCGGGGAGCCGTCGGAGTCGGTGTCGTAGTTGACCCCGTGCGGGTGGATGGACAGCCGCTGGTCGGTGTTGTTGACCAGCTCGATCTCCAGGGTGTCGCCCTCGTAGATCTCCAGCAGCGGGCCGGGGATGGAGGCCTTGCCGGGTTCGAGGCCGTAGCCGAACTGACCGCCGGGCAGCGGCTCGGCGTAGATGGTGAGCTTGCGGGTCACCCCGGCCGCGGCGGCGGCGTGCGGGGCGGCGGCACCGGCCACCATGCCCGGGATCAGCACCCCCGCCGCGGCGGTGGCCAGCATCGAGCGGCGCGACAGCCCGGAGCGGGCGGGCTGGGCGGCTTTGTCCATGGCGGATCTCCGTTTCGGGGACATCGGGGCATTCGGGCTTCGAGGCTTCGAGGCTTCGAGGCTTCGAGGGGAGGCTCGGGGTAGCGGAGTTCGTCAGGGCCGGTCCGGGGGTTCGGCCCCGGCGGCGTCGAGTGGAAATGCCGGGGCTCGGGCCGCCCCGCGGCCGTATCGCCCCGGCGGCGACATCGTTGACATCGTTGACACCATTGCCACGTGCCTCGCCTTTCGACCCGGGCGTCCCTCTAGCGGCGCACGGACATCGTTCTTCCGACGAAATGAGAACAACTTATGTTGACTAGTGGCAAAAGTTAAGGGCCAAATGGCCTAACGGCAAGCACACGTACGTTCTGCTATCAGCCGTAGCTCAGGGTCATCGGAAAGTCACCGGGAAGTCACGGAAAAAGTTCGTCGAGTCTGTCGATGTGGCGCGGGCCCGCTCGACGCATCACCGAACGCACCGAGACACCGAGCCACGGGAGCATCCGATGAGCAAGATCGTCAACGCCACCTACATGACCCTCGACGGCGACATCAGCAACATGATGGACTGGCACTTCGACTACTTCGGCGAGGAAGCCCAGAAGGCCGCCACCACCCAGCTCGCCGAGGCCGACGCGCTGATCATGGGCCGCGAGACCTACGACGGCTTCTCCGCGGCCTGGTCCTCGCGCGCCGGGGCCGACGAGTTCGCCGACCGGATGAACAACATCAAGAAGTACGTGGTCTCGTCCACGCTGACCGAGCCCGAGTGGTCGAACACCGAGGTGATCAGCGAGAACGTGGTCGAGAAGATCCGCGAGATCAAGGAGTCCGGCACGAACCTGCTGCAGTACGGCTTCGGCGACGTCAGCAGGCTGATGCTGGAGAACGGCCTGCTCGACGAGCTGCGGCTGTGGCTGCACCCGGTGCTCTCGGGCAAGGCGCAGGCCTCGGAGCTGCTCTACCGCGACACGCCGCAGGCGAAGTTCACCTTCAACGGCGTCGAGGCGCACGACACCGGACTGCTCATCCTCAGCTACGTCCCGGTGAACGCGACGAAGGGCTGACCGGCGGCCCGGCCCGCCGGAACGGCGTTATCTTTCCCGGCGGGCCTTGGAGATTCCGGTTCAGCCACTGTAGACATGCGGTATACGTCCATTGTGGACTTTCGTAGGGTCGCCCGTGTGGCACGATGACGGGCGAGCACCCCCTGGGGAAGTGGAACCATGACGCGAGCCCGCACGCGAACCGAAGACTGGCCGCACCTCGACACCTCGGCGGGAGCGGCGGAATCGACGACCTGGAACGTGACCGTCGTGGCCGGCACCCTGGACCGGCCGATCGACGCCGAGACGGCCCGCGCCGTGGCCGAGCGCGTGCACGGCGAGCACCTGCTGGACGTGCTGGTCGACGGCGCGCACTTCGGCGTGGCCGGGCGGAGCCTGCTGTCGGTCTACCCGGCCCTCGAACAGGCCGGTGAGGTCTTCGTCGACGCACTGGCCGAGGCCGGTTACACCCTCCGGCACTGGGACCGGGTCGAATGGCTCGCGGGGGTCAGACCCGGGCGGTGAGCACGGGCAGCCCGGGGCCGGTCAGCTCGGGCAGGGCGTGCCCGCGACCGGCCATCGCCATCAGCACCGCCTCGCCGGGCCCGCGGACTTCGGGGCCGCGGCCGTGGCGCCAGTCGACGTCGGTGGCCACCATGGTGAGGCCGCGGGAACGCAGGAACGCGCCGACCGGCGGGGCCCTGAGCGCGAGACGCAGCGCGGCGCGGAGCCGCTCGGGCGGGATCTCGCGGGGCAGGCCGAGCGGGCGGCGGATGTCCTGGTGGTGGATGGTGGTGTCGACCAGCGCGATCATGCCGCCGAAGCCCGCGCTGAGCCCGCGCGGACGCGGGTGCGCGCGGAGCAGGGCGAGGAGCTGATCCGGCGACCGCAGGTACTCCGCGACGCCGAGGGCGTTGACCCGGCCGGGCCGGAAGCGGCCCCTGGCGAACCGGCGGAGCGTGTCCGGCCAGCTCAGCTCGTCGTAGCTGACGGTGTGCGCGACCAGCTCACGCACGGTCCACTGTGCACACAGGCTGGGCACTTCCCACTGCTCGGGGGTGAGGGTGGCGAGGAAGTCCGCGAAGTCGGCGCGCTCGCGCACGGCCATGTCCATGGTGTCCCCCACGCCGCTCATCGCCCCACCCTGGCCCCACCCCGCGGCACCGTCAACCCGACCCGTTCGTCCTTTGTAGACACCCGAACGGCGGCGGCCGGACCCACCCTGCTCGGCACCCGGCCCCGGCCCGCTAGACTCACCGGTACGGGCCGTTAGCTCAATTGGTAGAGCTGCGGACTTTTAATCCGTAGGTTCTGGGTTCGAGCCCCAGGCGGCCCACCACCGTTGACGCCATAGCGTCATGCGAACTTCACGTTCGGTAATCACCCCGCGCCGCCTTTGTTGTCACGTTTGCCGAAACGCGCGCGCGGGCGGGGGCGAGTTCCTAGACTAAGCGGCAAAGCAGCCACTGGAGGGACACTGATGAGCCGCCGATTCGACCCGGAGCAGATCGCCGAGCTGGCCAAGAAGGTCGGCGCGCTCAAGGACCGCTTCGCCACGGCGGGCACCGACCTCGGCGACGGCGACCCCGGTGGAGCGTACGGCTCGCTGAAGAACGCGGCCAACGCCGGCAAGACGACGCAGAGCTTCTACAGCGGCGTGAACAGCGAGTTCACCGCCGCCCAGAACCTCGTCGAGTCCGCCTCCCAGGCCCTGTCCATCGCCGCCGAGCGCATGCGGAACGACGAGGACGCGGTCATCCACACCCTCGGCAGCGGCCGCGAGCAGGCTTGATCGGATCAGGACGGGAACCAGGGGATAACCGATGACCACCGCAGGACAGCAGTTGAGCCCGCTCGACGACCCGGCGCAGGACCGTCCGAAATCCATGGACGCCATCGACCAGCACGCCCAGCAGGCCGAAAAGCTCAACGCGAGAGCGGTCAACGACCAGGCGCAGAAGGTCGGCGGCGCCGCCACCAGCGCCAGCGATCTCGGCGACGACCTCAAGATCTTCCGCGACGACGTGCTGCGCCAGTGGGAGGGCAAGGACGCCGAGGCCGTCGCCGACCACCTCGAACAGCTCGGCAAGGCCAGCTACAAGGTCAGCGACAAGGCCGAAGCGGCCAAGAACATCCTCCAGCGCGTGTCCGAGATCCTGGACGACGTCAAGCAGAAGGTCGCCCAGCTCGCCCAGGAAGCCAACGACAAGGACGCGGACAACCGCAACCTGATCGACGCCGCGCGGAAGCGCAAGAACAGCGCGACCGACGAGAGCGAGATCGAGGCGGCCGCGTCCGACATCGAACGGCTCCGGCAGCTCAACGAAAAAGACTCCAACGGCAAGAAGGACGAGATCGAGCAGGCGCTCGACGCCGCCGAGAAGGAGATCGACGAGCTTCTCAAGCCGCTCGGCCTGGAAATCGAAGACGGTTTCGTGTCGCTGGTGCCCGCCGACACCGGCAGCACCACCACCGCGTCCAGCGCGGGCTCCACCCCCGTCGGCAACGGCGGCAACGCGCCGTCCTACAGCGGTGGCGGGAGCAGCAGCGGTGGCGGCGGGGATTACGGTGGCGGCGGCGGGTCACCCGCCGGGGTGCCGGGTGACGGCCGGCCCGCGAAGCCGATCGACGCGCGCGGCGACAACCCGGCCAAGATCGCCGAGCAGTTCCTCGGCCGCAACGCGGGCGACCTCAAGGGCAGCGGCGAACTCCCCGCGATGCAGTCGTGGGTGCCCAACAACGTCAACTGCGCGAACTTCGTTTCCGGTTGCCTTGAAGCGGCTGGCCTGATCGACAAGGGCCAGGCCAGCGCCTCGGTCGCCGGACTGACCGCCAATCTCGAGGCGGACGGCTGGAAGTCGGTGCCACTGTCCGAGGCGAAGCCCGGCGACGTGGTGATCTCGAACGGCGGCGGGCACGTCGTGCTGTACGCGGGCGACGGTCAGTTCATCGGCTCGAACAACATCAACCCGGACGGTTCGCAGCAGATCAGCATGGGCGGCGGCGGCGGACTGGTGAAGGTCCTCACCCCGCCGGGCTGAGTCGGCTGAACGCTGTCCGGCGAGTCGGCTCGCCGGACAGCGGAAGCGGGATCAGAACCCGAACACCGCGCGCGGGGCCTCGTACTCGTCCGGCCAGGTCAGCCAGGCCACGTCGGTCGGGCCGATGGCGTGCGCGACCAGCTGCCACGACCGCGCGTCGGTGACGGCGTTCGCTTCCTTGCGGAGCAGTGCCACGTAGACGTCGGACACCACACCGTCGGCCTGGCGCGCCGCGTAGGCGGTGCCGGCGAAGTTCGGCCTGCCACCGTCCGGGCCGTGCATGCTGCCCTGCAGGAAAACCCACGGTCCGACCCGGGTGAGGCGGTCCGCCACCACCTGGACGCGATCACCGAACACCTCGCCGAGCGGCGCGGTGGCGGCCCGGAGCACCGCTTCCCGGACCGGGTCGCCGGGCTCCAGCGACTGCGGAGCGGACTGTGCGGACGGGGTGTGCATCAGCTACCTCCCAATAGCAGGACAGCGATCCGGTCGACGACGGCGACCGCGCTGGCCCCGCTGATGCTACAGCTTCGGATGGGCGAGGTCCTGGCTTCGGGAAACCCCGCTCAGCCTGGTCGCGTCGCGAGCCGGACGCTTTCCCGGAGCAGCGCGCGACGCCGGTCGTGGACCTCCCCGGGTTCGTCCGCGGTGGCCGCGTAGACGTTGCTGACCGGCGACCACGCCATCGACATCGCGATGACCATCGCCATCAGGTCGAACGGATCGCCGTCCCGGACCAGGCCCGCGGCCTGGGCGTCGGCGATGGCGTCGAGCTTGACCCGATCGAGGCGGTCCACGTCCGCGACGAGATGGCCCGCCGGGCGCCGCTCCAGGCGGGCCCAGGTGGCCAGGCGGATCAGGTCGGGACGCCGCAGGTACTCGTCGTAGAGCCGGACCGCCCAGTCCGCCAGGTCGGTGGCGTCGATCGGGACCACGTTCGTGATCCGCTCCAGCGAGCCGAAGAAGATCGCGTCGAACAGGCCGTCCTTGCTGCCGAAGTAGCCGTAGAGCTGCGCCTTGTTGGTGCGTGCCGCGGCCACGATGCGCTCGACGCGGGCACCGGCGATGCCGTGCTCGGCGAACTCCCGGGTGGCCGCGTCGAGGATGCGCTGCCGGGTGGCTGCCCCGCGCGCGGTCAGGGAGGGCTCATCCATGCTGGTCAACCTACCAAACAGAACAGTTGGTTTGCTTAGTGGTGACCGGCTCGCTACGGTTAAATAGACCGAACAGTCTGTTTAAAGGAGTCGCCATGCGCCCCACCCTCGGCTGGCAGGCTGACGGCCAGGTCCTGCGCCGCGTCCGGCTCGAACGGCGCGACCTGCGTCCCGGCGACCTCGCCATCCGCGTGGACTACTGCGGGGTCTGCCACACCGACCTGCACAGCCTCGGCGCGCACACCGGGACCGCGCCGCTGGTGCCGGGGCACGAGTTCACCGGCGTGGTCACCGCGGTCGGCTCCGAAGTCACCCGGTTCGCCGCCGGTGACCCGGTCGCGGTCGGCAACATCGTCGACTCGTGCGGCGAATGCGCGATGTGCCGGGCGGGGCAGGAGAACTTCTGCCACGAGTTCCCCACGCTGACCTACGGCGGTACCGATCGCCACGATGGTTCGACCACCTTGGGCGGCTTCTCCCGCGAGTACGTCGTCCGCGAGCGGTTCGCCCATCCGCTGCCCGCCGGCCTCGATCCCGCGGCGACGGCACCGCTGCTCTGCGCCGGGATCACCGTGTGGGAACCGTTGCGCCACCTCGGAGTGGGGCCGGGCAGCCGGGTCGCCGTGGCCGGACTGGGCGGCCTCGGGCACCTCGCGGTCAAGTTCGCCGTGGCGCTGGGCGCCGAAACCACGGTCATCAGCCGCTCGGCGGACAAGGCCGAGGACGCCGCCGGACTCGGTGCCCGCGATCTCCTCGTTTCCACGGACGCGGCGGAAATGGCCACGGCGGGGAACCGGTTCGACGTGGTGATCGACACGATTTCGGCCCCGCACGACCTCGCGCCCTACCTGAAGCTCGTCGCCATGGACGGCACGCTCAGCCAGGTCGGCTACCTCGGCCCGGTCACCGTGGAAACGCTGGATCTGCTGGTGGGGCGCAAGAAGCTCAGCTCCGCGGGCAGCGGCGGCCTGCCCGCGACCGCCGAAATGCTGGCCTTCTGCGCCGAACACGGCATCACCGCCGACATCGAACTCCTGCCGTCGGCCGAGGTGAACGAGGCACTCGACCGCTTGCGGCGCAACGACGTCCGCTACCGGTTCGTGCTCGATCTGGCCGACCTGTCCGAGCAGGCAACCGCGTAGTCGGCTGTTTCCGTCCTGGTGGCATGAAAACCGCTCGGGTGCTGCTGTCGCTGGTGCTTTTTGTCCTGCCGGGGTGCGGTGCCGACGGCGATGCGCTGCGGGCCGACGTCGCGCTGGTGCCCGGGGTGCCCGAGGCCGGCGGCGCGATCAGCGACCGGCCGATCGACACCGGGGTGTTCCAGGGCTGGTACGGCCAGGGCTCGGCGCTCGGGCACCAGGTCACCGCCCGGCCCGGCAGCAACTACGTGGTGGTCTCCGGCGCCGGTTGCACGCTGCCGGAGCGGTCCGAACTGGTCCGGACCGGCGACGATCTCCACGCCCGCTTCACCGAAGAGGACGAGGTCGACTGCGCCCAGGCCGACGGCTGGATCGCGCAGTTCACCGTCAGCGCCGACGCCGTGCGCGGGGTGCGCACCATCGGCGGCAAGCCGCCACTGGCGCCCGACGGGCCGGGCACGCTGGAGGAGTTCATCCCGCTCGGCAGCCGTCCGGTCGACCTCCGGCACGCGGAACTCGGCACCGACCAGGCGCAGGAGCTGTACCGGGCACTGGAACGCGCGGGCAGCACGAACCTGGTGCGCGCGGGCGCCACGCTGGAAAGCTCCCCACCGCAGCGTCGCCGGGGGTTCGCGTTCGTGCTGACCGGCTGTGCCGAACTGGCCGCGGTGCTGGTCGTCGACCGCACCGCGCTGACCGCGAAGGCGACCGGTGGCGAGGGCACGAACTGCGTCACCGCGAACCACTTCCTCGCCACCTTCACCATCGACCGGGACCGGATTCCACCGGACCCCGTGCTCAGCCCCTGAACTCGAAGTCGGGATGCCGCGGCGACGGCCCGTCGAACAGCGACTGCGGCCGGCCCTTCAGGTGCTCGTCGAAGAACGCGGTCAGGTAGGCGCGCTGCGAAGCCATGCTGCGTGCCGGGTCGACCGTGCCGAGGAACGGAGTGGCGTCCACGCCGAGCCGCTGCACGAGCACCTGCTGATCGGTGTAACTGAAGTGCTCCCCGGCGGGCAGGTGCAGTTGACGCACCCAGGCGCGATGGTGGCGCAGGAACTCCTGCCACGACAGGTCCGACGCCGCGCTGTGGTCACCCGCGCTCATCAGCAGGAAGGGCCGGTCCAGACCTTCGTTCGCCACGCGGCCGAAGTCCCTGTTCCCCTGGTGGTAGGCCATGCTGCCGTCGAGATTGACGCCCGCGTCGACGCGCCGGTCGGCCACCATGGTCTCCCCGGCGGTGAACCCGCCCGCCGAATGGCCGAACGCGCCGACCCGATCGAGGTCCAGCGCCCGGCCGAGCCCCGGCGGCAACCGCCGCTGCCCGGCGTCCGGATTTCCGCCGCGTGCCAGCACTTCCAGCTGGTCCAGCACGAAGCTGCTGTCCTGCGCCCGGGTCGCCATCATCTGCTTCGAGACCTCGATGGTACGCGGCGGCATGGCGTGTTCGGCCACCCGGCCGCCGGGGAACTCCACCGCCACCGCCTCGTGCGTGTGGTCGATGGCGACCACCACGTAACCCTTGCCTGCCAGGTGTTCGGCCTGCGCGGTGCCGAGCGCGCGCGACTGCTTGGCGCCCGGCGAATAGAGCAGCACGGGCTGGTGCCCGAAGGCGGCGGCGCCGGTGCGGGAGTGGGTGGCGAACTCGTAGTCGAACCGCGCGGGGTCGACGCCGATCAGGCCACCGTCCTCTTCGGCCGCCGCGGTGGCGACGCCGGGCGGCATGTACGGAGCGAACGGCTTTCCACTGGGCAGGGCCGGGTAGCGGACGGTGACCATCAGCTCCCGGACCGCGCCCGGCACCCACGGGTCCTGGCGCGCGTGGTCGACGAGATGCAGTTCGGTGACGCCGACCGGGTACCGGCCACCCGGTTCCGGCAACGCGGACTCGGTTCCGGCCTCGGTCGCGGCGGCGGTGGTGGCGGCCGGTGCGGCGAGTGCGGCGAGTGCGGTGCAGGCGGCCAGCACGCCCGCCGCCATGGTTCGTTTTCTCATGGGCCGAAGCTATGAGCCGTGCCGCCGCGGCACATCGGGATGATCACCGACCCCGGCCCGGAGATCGGAAGTCACGCCGCAATCACGGTCGGTACGATTAATCGGGATTGCCCACTAGGCTCGCGCGGGTGGAGAACGAGCTGGAGCTGGGGATGCGCGAGCGCAAGAAGCTGCGCACCCGCAAGGCGCTCATCGGGGGCGCCCTCCGGCTCTTCCACGACAAGGGGTTCGACGAGACCACCGTCGCCGAGATCGCCGCGACGGCCGACATCTCCACGCGCACGTTCTTCAGCTACTTCGACAGCAAGGACGACATCGTCTTCTACGACGAGCGCGCGCGGCTCGCACGGTCGCTGGACCTGCTGAACCAGCGGCACCCCGGCGAAGGCATCGGCCAGCTGCTGCGGCGTGTGCTGGAGGAGAGCGTCTTCGGCGTCGCCGACGAAACCGACTACGACCGGGCGCAGCTGATCGCGTCGGTCCCCGCGCTGCAGGCGCGGGAACTGCACCTGCTGTTCGACACGCAGCGGCGGATCGCGCAGGCACTGCACCGCGCCTGCCCGGCCGAACTGGACCTGGTCGACGCCGCCGCCACGGTCGGGGCACTGGTCGGCGCGATCAAGCTGGCCATCGCGGCGAGCCGGGGCCGCGGCGACGACCGACAGGCAACCCAGGAGGCCGTGCGCCGCGCCGCCGACCTCACCCTGGCCGGCCTCGACTCGCTCAACGGCGCCCGTACGTCCACTGTGGATTAAGCAACCCGGGGGTTGCGCCTGCGATGACTCTCGTGCAACTCTGGAGTTGCACATAGTCGACGCCGGAGGTGCGGACGTGGTCCCGCGACAGATCGAGCGCGAAGTGTTCGTCGAAGCACCCGCCGAACGCGTGTGGGCGCTGCTCACCGAACCCGAGCACCTGCGGGCCTGGTACGCCTTCGACGGCGCCGAAGTCGACCTGCGACCGGGTGGCGCGCTGGTGTTCCGCTGGGCCGAACACGGCGAGTTCCACGCGGTGGTGGAGACGGTCGAGCCCGGCAACCGGTTCTCCTTCCGGCTCGCGGTGGCCCCTGGGCAGCCGCCGTCGGCAGGTGGGTCCACATTGGTCGAGTTCACGCTGACCGCCGAACCCGGCGGAACCCGGGTGCGCGTGGTGGAAAGCGGCTTCCGCGACCTGGCCCTGAGCGACGCCGAGCGCGCCGAACACGCCGAAAACCAGGCCGCCGGCTGGGAAGGCGGCTTCGACACCCTGGCTTCCCCCGCCTTCGCATGACCGCCTTTCCCGACGCCGAGGTGCACGCCGCGCTCGCCGACCCCACACGCCGCGCGATCCTGGACGCACTGGCCGCCCGCGGCGAGGCGACCGCCACGCAGCTGCGGGACGAGTTGCCGGTGACCAGGCAGGCGGTGGCGAAGCACCTCGCCGTGCTGGAGAACGCGGGCCTGGTCACCGGGCGGCGGCGGGCACGGGAGGTGCGGTACGCCGTGCGGCCGGAACGACTGGCCGCCGCGGCGCGCCGCCTCGCCCGGCTCGCGGAGACGTGGGACAGCCGGCTCGCCCGCCTCAAACGCCTCGCCGAGACTTAGTGGTCACCACTCAGGACGACGGGTTGTAGTGCTCCATGGCCGCGGCGGCGGCGGTTTTGAGTTCATCCGCCTCGACGCGGCCTTCGCCTTCGAGCACAGCGACCCACGCGTTCACGGACGCGCCCGCGTACTCGCGCGACTCCGGGGTGTCGTGCTCGGCGGCGGGGTCGTCGAAGGACTCGCCACCGAGGTGCCGGGCGAGGCCGAGCACCGCCTGGTCCCAGCCGGGGCCCACGGAAAGCGAGCCCGAATCGGGGAAGAGCCCGGCGGGCACGGTGTGCTCCAGCACGAGCACCGTGGTCTCGTTCTCCCCGGCGGACAGCTCCACCTTCACGATGCTGTTCTCGTCACCGAAGGTCACCTCGAACATCGACGGCGGCTCGCACCGGAGGATCTCACCGCCCGCGTTGCCCTCCAACTGGTAGCTGCCACCGGCTTTCAGCTCACCGGTGATCGGCAGGAACCAGCGCGCGATGCGTTCTTCGCTGGTCAGCGCGTCCCAGACGTCCTCGACCTCGGCGTTGTAGGTGCGGGTCAGGCGCAGCGCCCGCACCTCGGCCCCCTCGGCAGCCGGCCGGTTGGCGACTTCGCGGCGCACCGCGTTGATCTCGTTGACGATGTCAATCACTGGACTGGCCCTTTCGCCGCTCTCGTTTGCCTCGTGCCAGTTCGGTGCCCAGCGCGTCGAGGTGCTGGTTCCAGAACCGGCGGAAGTGCGCCAGCCACTCGTCGACCTCGCGCATCGGTGTCGCGTCGACGGCGTAGAGGCGGCGCGTGCCCTCGGCACGGACGGTCGCGAACCCGTTCTCCCGCAACACCTTCAGGTGCTGCGACACCCCCGGCTGGGAGATCCCGAACTCCGCGCTGATCACCGCGGTCACCGCACCCGAAGTCTGCTCGCCGGTGGCGAGCAGCTCCAGGATGCGGCGCCGCACCGGGTCGCCGAGAACGTCGAACGCGTGCACCGCCCGACTATCTCAGCTGCCGCTTATATAAGTCAAGGCTTCCAGAAGCCGCAGTGGTGCTCGGCGGCCAGGTCGACCGGGCGGATGTCCCCCTGCCCGCTCGGTGCCAGCGACAGCGCCCGCTCCGGCGTCCACTGTGGACGACCAGGGCCGTTCGGGTCACCGCTTCGGGCGAACGCCGTCCAGTAGTCGATCATCTGGTCGGACAGGCGCCGCTGGTCCGGCTGGAGCGGGAACTCGATGCCGCCGAGCGCGAACAGGTACGGCAGCTCCATCGCGTGCGCGGCCCCCAGCGGGATCGGGCCCGGCGTCATCTCGGCCAGCGGTGAGTGCCGGTCGGCGAACTCGTAGGCGTACACCGGCACCTCGCGCGCCAGCTTCCGGCCCGCCGAAAGCTGCGTGCACGACCAGATCCGGTCGGTGGTCACCGCGGCCCAGGCGTGCGCCGGGGATTCGTAGGCCGACAGCGGGTACTCCGCCGCGATCCGTGCCGCCTGCTCCGGCCCGGCCATGTCGACCAGCAGCTCCTGGTACTTCGCCGCGTCGATCTTCCCGCCGTCGAACGCGGTCAGGTAGCTCCGCGCCTCGTCGTGGTTGTTGCCGGAGATGACCGGCACGCGGTGGAACCGTCCGTCGCGCAACGCCTCGCCCGGGTCCGTCGGCAGCACCGGCGTGCCCGTCGCCGAGCTGGTGAACCGGGTGAACTGGCTCATCAGGTCGGCCGCGGGCCGCGCCCGCAGGCAGTCGACCGACGCGCAGCCGAGTTCGGCGGCCATCGCGTCGCCGTCGGCCTGGATCCGGTCCCGCGGAACCCAGTACGAGCCCGCCTTCTGGCCCGGGTACTGGCTCGCGTCCGCCCAGTCGAAATCGCACGAACCGCTCTGCATGATCGCGCGGTGGAACAGCCCGGCCGACAACGGCGAGGTCAGCTGCGCGCAGGTGCTCATCCCGCCCGCCGACTCCCCGGCCATCGTCACGTTGCCGGGATCACCGCCGAAAGCGGCGATGTTGCGCTGCACCCAGCGCAACGCAGCCTGTTGGTCCTGCAGGCCGAAGGTGCCGGAGCCGGGCAGGCCGTGCTGACCGTAGAAACCGAAGATGCCGAGGCGATAGTTGATCGTCACCACCACCGCGTCCCCGCGCTCGGCCATGCGCGCGGCGCCGTAGTTGCTCCCGGCGCCCATGAAAAATCCGCCGCCGGGCGTCCAGACCACCACCGGCTTCCGCTTCGCGCCCCCGGTCGGCGTGGTCACGTCGAGGTACAGGCAGTCCTCGTTCGTGCTCCCGTTCGGCGCCTCGGGATTCGCCTCCTGCGGGCAGACGCTGCCCGGCGCGGTGGCATCGCGGACGCCGGTCCACGGCTGGACCCGCTGCGGCGCGCGCCACCGCAGCTCACCGACCGGCGGAGCCGCGTACGGCACCCCCTGGAACGTGCGCACCTGCTCGGTCACCGTGCCGCGCAACGCCCCCGCGTCCGTGCGGACCACCGCCGGATCCCCCGCCGCGACCGCCGACGTGCCCAAACCGGCCACTGTGGACAGTGCCAGCAGTCCGGCGAACACGGCCGTTCTTTTCCCCATCGGGCCCCTCCCTCGTTGCTGAGGAACCCAGCTTCGCCGCCACGGGCACACGGCGAATCACCCGAGCAGTCAACCGGACCTCACCCGATCGGCTGATCAGCGCACCCGCACCAGGGTGATCCCGGCCAGCACGAAGAACACCAGCACCACCAACGCGGCGCTGCCACCGCCGGTCGAACTCGTCAGCGTCTGCTCTACCGCGCCGGCCAGCCGGATGCCGCAGTCGGCCAGCACCCAGTGCTTCCCCGGCTCGATCCGGGTGAACTCGATGAGGGTGCCGAAAGCGCCCGCGCCGTCGGCGACCGCGCGCCCCACCCGCTCGCCCTCCGAGGTCAGTTCCACGTTCGCGCCCGGATCGCAGCCGATGCCGGAAGCGACCAGCGGATCACCCGGATTGATGCTGGCCCGGTCGAGCTGGAGCACACCGTCGGCGGGTGGCGGTGGCTCCTCAGTCACCGATTCCGGCGTCTCGATCTCCACCGGCGTGGTGGTGGTCGTGGTTGTCGTCGGGGTGGTCGTGGTTGTTGTCGTCACCGGCGGTTTTGTCGTCACCACAGGAGGTTTGGTGGTCACCACCGGCGGCTTCGTCGTGGTCACCGGCGGTTTGGTCGTGGTCGGCCCCAGCACGGTGAACACGGCGGAGGCGCTCAACTCCTGTGACGCGCACACGCCCTGAACGGTGTGCGGACCGGGCGCGGCCCCGGCGGGCACGGCCGCGCCGACCGAACCGCTCGACGCCGGAGCGACCACCGAAGCCAGCGCGGCACCGTCCCAGGAAAACGTTATTGTGCGACATTTTCCAAATCCTGACCAGCCGATGGTGAATTGACTACCTGCCATTCCGCTGGACGGTTTCAAACTCACCGAAGGGGCCTGCGCATACGCCGTCCCGGTCAGCCAAAACCCCGCAACGAGGCCAAAAAGCGCTGATGAGGCAAGGAGCTTCCGCATACCGCGTTCCTTTTGTGTTGTAGCATTTTCGGCACTGTCGGCAAACCTGAGGCTGGGACCACCGGATGAGACGCATCATCACCGCCGCGGTTGTCTCCGCCGCGGTTTTTTCACTCATCGGAACAATTCCCGCGGCCGCGCAGGACGAGCCGCTGGCCGTGGCGGTGACCGTCGACGGCCAGGACATCGCGGGCCGCACAGTCACCATCGACCCGGCGAAACCGGTGGAACTGGGGCTCACCGCGATCAACCGGGGCACCGCGCCGGTGCGCGTGCGCAGCGTCCGGGTCTCCGGCGTGGCGCTGGCGCTGACCTTCTTCTCCTACGACACCACCATCCCGTTCGAAGTCCCCGCCGGTGCCCGCGTCACCAGGACGCTCGTGCTCGACCTCGCCGAGCTGGACGGCCAGGCGATGGGCCTGCTGCCCGGCTCGGTCGAACTGCTCGACGCCGACCGCGAACTAGCCGCGAGCGCCGCGCTGGTCACCGACATCCGCGGCTCGTTCTGGTCGGTGTACGGCATCTTCGGCCTCGCCGTGCTGTCGCTGACCGCGCTCGCCTGGGCCACCGCGCTGCTCGCGCTGGCCAGGCACCGGCTCCCGCGCAGTCGCGCCCGCCGGGCCCTGCGCTTCCTGCCCGCCGGGTTCGGCACCGGGCTGACCGCGGTCGTGACGCTCTCCGTGCTGCGGGTGATGCCGCCGGAACCCGCGCTGGAGGTGCCGGTGGTGCTCGGCGCGGCCGCGATCGCGTTGCTGCTCGGATACCTGACCCCGCACACCCAGCCAGACAACGACACCGACACCATCCCCCTCACCACCAGGCCGATCGACTCGGCGACCGAGGGCTACGCCGGATGACCGCCCCGGCCGCACTGAGCGCGGCGCTGCCGCAGTACCGGATCGGCGCGGAAATCGGCTCCGGGGGCATGGGCGTGGTCTACGCCGGGATCCACCGCTCGCTGGGGCGCCAGGTGGCGATCAAGCAGCTGCCCGCCGAGATCGCCGGCAAGCCGGGGCTGAACGACCGGTTCGACCACGAGGCACGCGTGCTGGCGAGCCTGGACCACCCGCACATCGTGCCGGTCTACGACTACGTGCGTGCCGGTCGCGGCAGCCTGCTGGTGATGGAGAAGCTCGACGGCGGCACGGTCTACCACCGCTTCGCGGCCGGGCGGGTCACCGGCGAGCAGGCGTGCGCGATCCTGCTGGCCACGCTCGCCGGGCTGCACGCCGCGCACACCGCCGGGGTACTGCACCTCGACGTCAAGCCGAAGAACCTGCTGTTCAGCGCGGGCGGTGTGCTGAAGGTGGCGGACTTCGGCATCGCGCAGGTGATCAGCGAGGGCGCCACCCTGGTGACGCACGGCGGTGAGGTGCAGGGCACCCCGGCCTACATCGCGCCCGAGCAGGCGATGGGCAACGCGCTGAGCCCGGCGGCGGACGTCTACTCGGCCGGAACCGTGCTCTACGAACTGCTCAGCGGCGAAATCCCGTTCGACAACACGCGAGGCGCGCTGAGCATGATGCGCCAGCACATGTTCACCGATCCCAAGCCGATCAAGGGTGTGCCGGAGCCGCTGGCGTCGGTGGTCATGCGCAGCATCGCGCGGGAGCTGCCCGGGCGATATCGCGAGGCGGAAACGTTTGCGGCGGACCTCGCCTCGGCGGCGACGGCGGTCTACGGACCGAGTTGGCTGGAGCGGTCCGGGGTGCCGGTGCTGCACCTGACACCGCGGGTCCTCGCGGCGCTGGCCACCCCGCACCTGGTGCCGAAATCGCCGACGCTGACCACACCCCGGCCGATCACGCGCGGCCCGCGGTGGCCGGTTTTCGGTGCGGCGGCGGCGTTGCTGGCGCTCGCCGCGCTCGCGTTCCTCTCCCCGAGCCGGTTGCCGCACGTGCCCCACGACGCGACCGTGGTCGCCGGTGTGCCGTTGCCGGGACCGGCCACGGTGAACCTGAGCCGCCCGATCACCATCGAGGCCGGCGACGCCGGTGACGGGCCGGTGGACGTCACGCTCGGCATGTCGGTGGCGAACGTGCCGCTCGGCTCGGCCACCGCGCCCGCGCAGACCACGGACGGCGGGCGCCTGGTCACCGAGGTCGAGCAACCGGGCCTGTCGAGATGGATCGTCGGCGGCGCGGTGACCGGTGAGCTGCGGTTGTCCCGGCCTGGCGAGCCGGTCGAGGTGCGGCGCTTCACCCTGCGCACCGAGCAGCACCCGCTGGCCAGCGCGCTGGGCGCGGGCAGCCTGCTCATCGCGTTGTTCGCCGCCGCCTACCTCGAATCCGGGCTGCGCACGCTGCGGCAGGGACGCCGGTGGCGTGCGGCGAAGCTCGCCGCACCGGTGCTGGGCGCGGTGTTCGGCGTGACGGCGTGGCTGTTCGCCTCGGTGCTGCTGGAGCACGAACCGTCGCCGTTGTTCGCGCTGGGCGCGGCGGCGGCCGGAGCGGTCGCGGCCGCGTGCGTGGTGCTCGGGATCAGGCCTCGGTCCGGGTCAGCCCGGTGAGGATGCGGCCGAGGAAGTCGGAATCCGCGCCGATCGGCTCGCCGGTCATCAGCGGTTCCGGCACCGACGAGCGGTGGACGTTGCGACGGGGCAGCGCCACCGCGCCGGCGGTGATGCCGATCGGCAGCGGCAGCTCGCACCAGATGCGCTTGCCACCACCGCGCAGCGGTTCGACGCCGGCGTGATCGCCGTCCAGTTCGGGCGCGGTCTCCGGCGGTTGCCCGTCCTCGACCTCGATGACCAGGCAGTCGCCGCGTACCTGGAGCCGCACCAGCACAAAGCCGGGCCTCTCCGGGGCGGCGCCCTCGACGGAAGCGGTGACGAGCTGGGCGACCAGTTCCTCGGCACGATCGATCAACGGATCGAGTGACCATTCCCCGAGGGTGAACCGGACGAACATCGCCGAACAGCTGACCGCACTCGGCAGTGCGACCAATCGGATGTCGTCGATTTGGGCGGCTTGTGTGCTCACCGTGCTCCCTTCGTCCCCGACCACGGTGACGGCATAATGCCAGCTCACCCACTCGGTGTCACCCGTCGGGGTTATTTCCTGGTGGTATCTGCGGCCGCTTTCGCGCCTCCTCTAAGCGATACGAGGGGGACGTCTGATGGGACTGGAAGAACTCACAACCACGGTCCGTGGTCGCCAGGTTCGCTACACCACGGGCGGCATCGGAACGCCGGTGGTGTTTCTGCACGACCAGGGCGCCGCGTTCCGGCCGGCGCTCGAAGCGATGACTACGCGGCGTATTCGGGTGTTCGCTCCCGAGCGACCGGGCAGCGACCCGGAATGGGTGACCGAATTTTTACATTCGGCGGGGCTCCGTGAACCGGTCACGCTCGTCGGGCACGGGCTCTGCGGCGCGGTCGCCGTCCGGACCGCGCACGCCACCCTGCACACGGTGCGGCGGCTGGTGCTGCTCGATTCGACCGGCGCCTCGGCGCTGCGCCCGGCGCTCGAGGCCCTGCGGCGGCGCGAGCTGCCGGTCTCGCTGCTGTGGAGTGCGGACCGGACCTGGTCGTGGTCGGCGATGAACGCGCTGAACCTGGCGCTGGGGCAGCCGGGGCACCTGCTGATCTCGGCCGGGCAGAACTGGTCGGCCAGCCTCGGCCAGGTGATCGGCGACCTGGTCCGCCCTAGGTTGAACCTGGACTTCCGGCCGGTCGCGCTGTCACTCTGCCGCGGCTAGCGCCCGGCGCAGCAGGAGCAGCAGCGTCTCCTGGTCGGCCTCGCTCAGCCGCGCCAGCGGGGACGCCTCGGTCACCGCGTAGAGCATCGCGGCGCGCACGCGCACACCTTCCGGGGTGAGCTGGAGCGCCTTCGAACGGCGGTCGCGGTGGCCGGGGACGCGCTCGGCGAGCCCGCGTTCGGTCAGCCGGTCGGCCAGGAAGGTGACGCTGGAGCGGTCGCAGCGCAGCCGCTCGGCGAGGGTTTTCATGGCGGGCGGCGGCTGTTCCGGGTCGATCGCGTAGAGCGCCTGTGCGAGCGGGGCGGTCAGGGACAACTCGGTGAGCGTGCGCTCCATCCGCGAGCTGGTGTGGTCGGCGACCGCGAGCAGGACCGCGGTCAGCTCGTCGAAGGTGCTCACGCGCGCAGACTAGTTGAAGACGCCCTTAGTTTACAAAACGAACTACCAGCTCCGGTAGCGTGCCGGTGGTATGAGCGTTGATCCGGACGCCGTGGTGGTCGGTTCGGGGCCCAACGGACTGACCGCGGCGGTGGTGCTGGCGCGGGCCGGCCTGCGGGTACAGGTCCGGGAGGCGGCCGCGGAGATCGGTGGCGGCCTGCGCTCGCTCCCCCTGTTCGAACCGGGGGTCGTGCACGACATCTGCTCGGCCGTTCACCCGATGGCGCGGGCGTCCCGGTTCTTCCGCGAGTTCGACCTGGCCGCGCGCGGCGTCGAACTGCGGGTGCCGCCGGTCGCCTACGGGCACCCGATCGACGGCGCCGAATCCGCCATCGCCTACTCCGGCCTGGACGAGACGTGCGCCCGCCTCGGCGTCGACGCCCCGCTCTGGCGACGGCTGATGGGCCCGCTCGCCTCGCGAAGTCGTCAACTGGTCGACCTACTGCTCGGCGACGGCAGGCACTTCGCGCTCGACCCCGTCGCCGCCCGACTGCCTTCGCGCGTCCTCACCCACGGCACCCTCCTCGCCAAACATGCTTTTGCGGGCAAAAGAGCGCCCGCGCTGCTCAGCGGGGTGGCCGCGCATTCGGTGACCGCGCTGCCCAGCCTCGCCGCCGGTGGCGCCTCCCTGCTGCTCGGGCACCTGGCGCATTCGACCGGCTGGCCCGTCCCGGTCGGCGGCAGCCGGCGCATCGCCGACGCACTGGTCGCCGACCTCCGCGCGCACGGCGGTTCGGTGCTCACGGGGGCTCCGGTCACCGATCTTCGCGAACTGCGCAAAACGCCCGCGATCCTGCTGGACCTCCACCCGAAATCCCTCCTCGACCTCGGCGACCGTCTTCTGCCCGCAAAAGCAGGTCGGCGGCTTTCGCGGGCAGAAGACGGTCCTGGCGCGGCCAAGGTGGACTTCCTGGTGTCGGCGCCCATCCCGTGGCTGGACCCCGAGCTGGCGCGTGCCGGGACCGTGCACATCGGCGGCACGCGCGAGCAGGTGTACGCCGCCGAGACCGACGTCGCCCGCGGGCGCCGGGCGGCCGAGCCGTTCACCCTCGTCGCCGAGCCGATGGTCACCGATCCCGGTCGCGGCCGTCCTGACCGGCGGCCGGTCTGGGCCTACTGCCACGTGCCCAACAACGACCGCGCCGACCCGGTCGAGATCGTCACGCGCCGCATCGAGCGGTACGCGCCCGGCTTCGCCGACACCGTGCTCGCCGCCCGCGGCGTCAGCGCCCACGACCTCGGCGAGTACAACCCGAACTACGTCGGCGGCGATATCGGCGCGGGCGCGATCACCCCGTTTCGGCTGGTCAGCGGCCCGTTCCCGGGCTGGGACCCGTACCGCACCCCGCTCGGCGGCGTCTACCTCTGCTCGGCCGCCACCCCGCCCGGCCCCGGCGTGCACGGCATGTGCGGTTACTTCGCCGCGCGCTCAGCCCTGCGCCGCGAATTCGGCGTGCGGGAAATGCCCGATCTGTCCTATCGTCCAGCCCCATGATCGACACCGGACTCGCCGACCGGGTGGTGCTGGTGACCGGGGCGTCCAGCGGAATCGGCGCGGCGATCGCCCGCTCCTTCACCGCCGAGGGCGCCCGTGTCGCCGTCCACTACCTGGGCCATCAGGGGGAACCACCCGAAGGGGTGCAGTGGTCACACACCGTGGGACCCGCCGACGGTGACGCGTTCGAGGCCGATCTCGCCGACGACGAAGCCCCGGTGCGCCTCCTCGATCGAATCGAGGCAAAGCTCGGCCCGGTCGAAGTGCTGGTCAACAACGCCGCGCACTGCGAAACGCCGGACACCATCGAGACCATCAACGGCGGCAGCCTGAGCAGGCACTACTGGGTCAACGCCATCGCGCCCGCGCTGCTCACCGCCGAACTCGCCCGCCGCCACCGCGACGGCAGGCCGCCGTGCGTGGTCAACATCTCCACCGACGCCGCCCGCGCCTTTCCCGGTCAACTCGGTTACGGCACGTCGAAGGCCGCGCTGGAGGCGTTCACCAGGGCCGCCGCGCTCGACCTCGCCGCCTCCGGGATCCGCGTCAACGCGGTCGCGCCCGGCCCGGTGCAGACCGGCTGGATGGACGAGGAGCTGCTCGGCGAGGTGCGCCGGATCGTGCCGCTCGGCCGCGAGGGCACCCCGGAGGACATCGCCGACGCGGTGGTTTTCCTCGCCTCGCACCAGGCCAGGTGGATCACCGGCCAGGTGGTGCAGGTGGCGGGCGGGCACGCGCTCTGACGCCGTCAACAACGCGTCAACATCACCAGCCGGGGCGTCAGCGAGCCGTAGCCGGTCCGTCCATTCCGGACCGGACGGGGTTGTGCTGAGGGGGTAGCACTCCCGACCCCCGGAGGTAGTCGTGACACTCGCCGAGCTGTTGCCCAGCCTGGGTTGCGCCGTCGCGGACCGGCTGGATGCGGCCGAATGGCCGCCCGGCACCCGGATCGGGCGCGACGGTGAACTCGTTTTCGCCGGTGTGCCCGTCACCCAGCTCGCCGCCCGCTTCGGCACGCCCGCGTACCTGCTGGACGAGGCGCACGTGCGCGACCAGGCGCGGGCGTACCGTGAAGCCCTGCCGGAGGCGGAAATCGCCTTCGCGGGCAAGGCGTTGTGCACCAGGTCCGTGCTCCGCTGGGTCGCCGAAGAAGGTCTTTCGCTGGACACCTGCTCGGGCGGTGAGATCGCCGTGGCGCGCGCCGCCGGCTTTCCCGCCTCGCGAATCCTGTTGCACGGCAACGTGAAAACCCCGGAGGACCTGAAGACCGCACTCGGTTACGGTGTCGGCCGGATCGTGCTCGACTCGCTCGACGAGATCGAGCAGCTCGGCGCGCTGGCGCACGGCCGCCAGGAGGTGCTGCTCCGCGTGGTGCCCGGCGTCGACGGCGGCACGCACGCCGCGGTCACCACCGGCACCGAGGGGCAGAAGTTCGGCTTTTCGCTGCTGCCGAGGGTCACCGACAACCTCGACCGCGCGGTCGCCGCCGTGCTCGCCCAGCCGTCGCTGCGGCTGACCGGGCTGCACTGCCACATCGGCTCGCAAGTGTCCAGAGTGGACGCTTACGAGCAGGCGGCGCGGCGCATGGTCGAGGCGCTGGCGCACGTCCGCGCGACCTACGGGCTGGAGCTGCCCCACCTCGACCTCGGTGGTGGGCACGCCGTCGACTTCGACCTCGCCGGATACGCCCGTCGACTGCGCGTCGCACTGGCGTACGAGTGCTCGGTGCACGACTTCCCGATGCCGCGGCTGACCGTCGAACCCGGACGCGCGATCGTCGCGCGCGCGGGCATCACGGTGTACCGGGTGTGCGCGGTGAAGCGCGGCAGCCGCACGTTCGTCGCGGTCGACGGCGGCATGAGCGACAACCCGCGCCCCGCGCTGTACGGCGCCCGCTACACCGCACGGCTGGCGAACCGGTACTCGCGCGCGGAACGGCAGCCGATGATGGTGGTCGGGCGGCACTGCGAAGCCGGTGACGTCCTCGCCCACGACGTGCCGCTGCCCGCGGACGTGCGCGCCGGTGACCTGATCGCCGTGCCGGGCACGGGGGCGTACCACCACTCGCTGGCCTCGAACTACAACCAGGTCGGACGCCCACCACTGGTCGGCGTGCGCGACGGTGTCGCGTCCCTGCTCGTCCGCCGCGAAACCGAAGAGGACCTGCTGGCTCGCGACCTGGGCTAGACGACTGCGGGCTCGAGCACCATCGGCTTCGCGCGCACCTTCTCGTGCCAGCCGAGCGTGGTCACCGCGGCGACCACGATGAGCAGGCCGAGCCACTGCGTGACGGTCAGCGTCGTGTTCAGGAAGGCGACGCCGATGATCGCGGCCGTCGCCGGGAAGGCGAGTTCCGCCAGCGTCGCGCGCGAAGCCGGGGTGGTTCGCAGGCCCGCGTAGTAGAGGCTGAGCGCGAGCAGGCCCGGGATGAACGCGAGCAGCAGCAGTCCGGGCGCGTTCGCCCAACCAGGTACGAAGGAAACGCCCTGCACGGCCACGATCACCGCGGAAACCGGCAGGCCGACGGTGAACCGCAGCACGGTGACGTCCCTGGCGGGCAGGCTGTTCGAGACCAGCCTGCCGAGCACGGTGCCCGCCGCCCACAGAACCGCGGCGCCGATCGCGAGCAGGGCGGCGCGCAGCGCGTTGAGTTCGATTTCGAGCGGGTTCTTGAACGCCAGCAGCCAGGCGCCGAGCAGCGCGGGCGCGGCGAAGAGCGCGTATCCGGGGCGGATGCGCTCGCGGAGCAGGAAGAAGGCGGCGAGCACCACGAACACCGGTTGCAGCTTCTGCAGCACCAGTGGCGTGACCGCGTCTCCGGTGCGGAAAGCCGCGGTGAACAGGGCCGTCGCCAGTGCCGACGAGCCGCCGCCGATGACCAGCACCGCGGTCCACTCGCGGGGGCCGCAGCCGCGCAGCGCCCGCAGCGCGCGGGGGACGAGTGGGGAGAGCACGAGCACCACGAGGAGGTGCTCCCAGAACACCACGGTGGCCGGGGGCAGGGCGTTGGCCAGTGGGAGGCGCAGCAGGCCGTCGGTGCCCCAGAGCGCGGCGGCGATGGCCACCAGCCAGGTCCGGTCAGCCGGAGTTCGTTCCGTTGTCACGTCGCCGATAGTACGACGGTTATCGAATAGATGGAGCTGTCAAGGCTTTCCGTGGGATTCACCTCATCAGGCAGGTCCGGTGGCGCGATCGCCTGGCGGAGCGATAGGCAGTGTCCATGCGACGTCTGGTCCCCGCCTTGTTGACGCTGTGCTGTTCGGCTGTGCTGGCCACCCCGGCCGCGGCCGCCCCCGCAGAATTCGGGGTGGTCACCGCCCGCGGCGAGTTCGGCTCGACGGCTTTCACGTACCAGCCTTCGCTGGTCCCGGTTGGCGCGCGGGCGAGCGTGTTCTCGCTGTCCGCGCCGGCGTACGGGACCGGGGTGACGCTGGTCGTGCACGGCCTCGTCCCTGGTCGCGACTACGGCGCGCACGCGCACACGAAGCCCTGCGGCCCGGACGGCGCGGCCGCGGGCCCGCACTACCAGAAGCGCGTGGACCCGGTCTCGCCGTCGGTGGACCCGGCTTACGCGAACCCGTCGAACGAGATCTGGCTGGACCTGACCACCGACCGCTTCGGCACCGGCTTCAGCACCACGCGAGTCCCCTGGCAGTTCGACGCCGCCCGACGTGCGGGCTCGGTGGTCCTGCACGAAACCCACACGCACACCCACCCGGGACACGCCGGCACCGCGGGCGCCAGGCTCGCCTGCCTGACCGTCCCCTTCTGACCCCCTGGCGCGGCGCGGGTGTCATGAACGGTCTGCTGTCCTTTTGCGGACGGCAGACCGTTCATGACCGCGAAGCCGCGCGAACCACGCGGAAAACGGCGCCGCAGAGCATCGGCAAGCAGGAGAAGTGGTGGGTGGTCGAGGTGGAAGGGGTCGGGGCGCCCCAGGGCCGCTCGACCGCCGAGGCTCAGCGCATGGCCGCGAGGTGGTGCACCGCCTGCTGAACAGCGGGCTGTCCAAGCAGGACGTCACCAAGGTGCTGCACGTCTCGCCCCGGCGCGCCAGCCAGCTGGTCAAATCCTGAATCGACCGCCCTCGTCGACGTGATCGACACCACAGGCGACAATGAAGGGTGTGACCGCCACCCTGAGCAAGCCCGCGTTGAAGATCGGACCCTACGAGGTCGATCCGCCGGTGGTGCTCGCGCCGATGGCCGGCATCACCAACGTCGCCTTCCGCAGGCTCTGCCAGGAGTACGGCGCCGGCATCTACGTCTGCGAGATGATCACCGCCCGCGCGATCGTCGAGCGGCACCCCGGCACGATGCACATGATGACCTTCGGCGAGCACGAGAAGCCCAGGTCCATGCAGCTCTACGGGGTCGACCCGAAGACCATGCGCGAAGCCGTCAAGATCATCGTCGGCGAGGGGCTCGCCGACCACGTCGACAGCAACTTCGGCTGCCCCGTCGCCAAGGTGACGCGCAAGGGCGGCGGCGCCGCCCTGCCGTTCAAGCGCAAGCTCTTCGCCGCCATCGTGCGTGAGTCGGCGAAAGCCGCCGCCGAGGGCGGGGTGCCGTTCACGGTCAAGTTCCGCGTCGGCATCGACGACGACCACCACACCTATCTCGACGCCGGGCGCATCGCCGAGGCCGAGGGCGCGGCGGCGGTCAGCCTGCACGCGCGCACCGCCGCGCAGCGCTACTCCGGCCAGGCCGACTGGACCAGGATCGCCGCGCTCAAGGAAGCCGTCACCTCCATCCCCGTGCTCGGCAACGGCGACATCTTCTCCGCCGCCGACGCACTGCGCATGGTCGACGAGACCGGCTGCGACGGCGTCGTCGTCGGACGCGGCTGCCTCGGCAGGCCGTGGTTGTTCGGCGAGCTGGAGGCCGCCTTCCGGGGGACCGAAATCCCGACCCCGCCGAACCTCGGCGAGGTCGCGAAGGTCCTGCGCCGCCACGCCGAACTGCTCGTCGAGCACGACGGCCCCGACAAGGCCCTGCGCGACCTGCGCAAGCACATGGCCTGGTACCTGATGGGCTTCCCGGTCGGCTCCGAACTCCGCCGCGGCTTCGCGATGGTGTCGAGCATGGACCAGCTCGACGACCTCATCGCCCGCCTCGACCACGACGCGCCGTTCCCCGCCGACGCCGAGGGCCCGCGCGGCCGCCAGGGCTCGCCCGGCAAGGTCACCCTGCCGCACGGCTGGCTCGACGACCCCGACGACAACTGCGTCCCCGAAGCCGAAGACATGCACTCCGGCGGCTGATCGACCCTGCACCGCGAAGCGGGCCACGTTTTCATCAGCGAAGGCGGGGAGACCGACTTCGCGCTGCTGATCCGGAAGGGCCACGTCAAGATGGCCGCGATCCGCCGGATGCCGCGCTCGGCGAGCGTCATCGCGCTCGCCGAGGTCGAGATGCTCCACCTGCCCGCGGTCGAATGGCTGAACTTCCTCTACGAGCACCCGCGGGCCATGCACGCCCAGCTGGCCTGCCAGCTCGAGCAGGCCACGCGCAAGATCGCCGAATCGGAACCGGCCATCGAACAGCGACTGGCGAAGTCGATCATCGAGCTGGCCGACAGCGGGATCGGGACTCCGGCCCCGAACGGGATCGGCCTCCGGTTCAGCCAGCAGGACCTGGCCAACCTCACCGGCGCCTCGCTGGACTCGGTGAAGAAGATCGTCCGCAACTTCAAGACCGCCGGGCTGGTCGGCACCGGCAGGCAGATCCTGCTGCTGCGGGACCCGGCGAAGCTGCGCGAGATCGCCGACGGCCACCGCACGGCCGCGAGCTGAGGACCTGCCATGCCGGTGCAGTTGTTCACCAGCCAGAACTGGCTCATCGCCGCGCTCGCCATCGTCGCGCTGGCGGCGATGTCGATCGCCCGCCACTGGCTCTCCCACCGGACGACGGTGGTGAGCGAACGCCTGCGCAACGACCGGCTGTTCCGGGCCATCGACGGCGCGAGCCCCGGCGAGCGTCCGAAGATAATCCAGGCCTTCGGGCAGCTCGAGCGGCCGGGCGAATGACCGCGGAGGTACGGGCCGTCGCCAGGAATCCACTGATCCGACGGCTGAAGGCGCTGAGCCTCGACCCCGCCGACTTCGTCGTCTTCGGCAGCGGACCGCTGCTCGCGTACGGCATCCGGCGGAAGATCCGGGATCTCGACGTGGTCGCCCGCGGCGCCGCGTGGGCGCGGGCCGTCGAGTCGGGCACGCCAGCGCGCGGCGCCATCACCGGTGATCCCTGCGTGCAGTTCTGGAACGGCCGCATCCAGTTCTTCCGGTCGTGGCTCACCCCCCACTGGGACGTCGACCGGCTGATCGACGAAGCGGCGGTCGTCGACGGCGTCCGCTTCGCCGCGCCGGCCGAAGTGCTTGCCTACAACGTTTGCTGGCACGCCCCAAGGACCTGGCCGATCTCGACGCGATGGCGAGCTGAGCATCACGTCTCCGAGTAGCCGATGTCCACCGGTGCCGTGGTGTCGGCGGTCAGGTGGGTCCGGTACCACTCGGCGGAGCGCGCGAACTTCTCCGCGAAACCACCGCTCGGTGTCAGTTCCGTCCGCCGCCACAGTCGGTCGCTTTCGTACCAGTGATCCTTCGCCAGCAAGGCGAACTGGTGGTCCGTCAGTCCGGGGAGCACCTTCCTGGTGCGCTCCCGATGCGCCGCACACCCCAGGTTTCGCGACGGCGGCCGGACACCCAGCTCCCGGCACACCGTGCCGATCACCTCCCGCATCCGCACCGGCCGGGGATCGTTCGCGTGGAACACCGCGCCCCGGCTCTTCCCCCACGACAACCCCATCAACCGCACCACCAGCGCGGCCAGGTCGTTCACCTCGATCACGCTGGTGCGGGCGGCACCGCGCTCGATCCACGCCGGAACCGCCCTGACCAACCGGCACAACGCGGGCACGAACCAGGTGTCGCCGTGCCCGTAGACCAGGTGCGGCCGGAGCACGGTCCCGCCGAACCGCCGCACCTCCCGCTCCGCCTGCGCGCGGCTCAGGCTGGTCGCCGACACCGGCTCCGGCGCCAGCAGCGACTCGCTGATCCCGCGGTGCGGCCCGTGCCCGTAGACCGCCGTCGTGCTCATGTACAGAAACCGTTGCGTACCGGCTTTTTCCGCCTCTGCCAGCAAGAACTTCGTGCCGTCCCGGTTCACCCGGCGGCACAGCTCGGCGTCGCCGCCGATCTGCGCGGCGATGTGGATGATCGTGGAGACCCCGTTCGCGATCCCGCGCAGACCGTCCGGTTCGGACAGATCACCCTTGACCACCTCGACGCCGGACTCGCTCAGCCACTCCGGCGGGGATCGGGTGAGCACCACCAGCGGTGGACCCCAGTCGAACCAGCCCACCCGGTGCAGTTCCCGGATCACGGCGGTGCCGATGAACCCGGTCGCCCCGGTCAGCAGGACCGGTCTTCCCCCAGTTCCCCCAACAGCTCTTGCCATGCTTCAGCCGTGCACCAGCAGGTCGACGGTGCCGAAGGCGGCGGTGCGCCCGGCCTGGCCGAACACCACCTCCACCGAGCGCACGCCCGAGCGGACCGCGGTCACCTCGGTGGCGTTGACCCGCACCGGCGCGTCCAGCTCGATGTAGTGCTCGAAGTGGAAGTCGCAGCCGACCGGCAGCGCGCCGGGACGGCCGGCGACCAGGTTCGCCGCCTGGCGGGCGGCTTCCATGGTGACCATGCCCGGCACGTGGTCCACCGGGTGGTCGAACATCACCGGGTGGGACTGGTCCACCCGCAGCACCCATTCGCGGTCGCGGCCACCGGGTGCCAGCGCGACGTCGCGGGCGCGGTCCCGGCCGACGGCCAGCGGCGCGACCCCGACGGGCGGCTCGACCTCGATCACCGCGTCGGCGCGCTCCCCGCGCAGCCGCCGGTAGGCCGACGTCGACACCGCGCTCCACAGCGCGCCACCGGAGCCGATGAGCTCGCCGTCGCGGTAGCAGCCGATTTCCAGGCGCCCACCGGCCACTCGCTTGCCGCGCCGCTTGAGGTCGTGGCAGGTCACCGCGAGCACGATGTCGGCTGGGCGCGCGCCCAGCCGGAGGCCGTCCGAACCGAGCGAGAAGGTCTGCCGGTGGACGATGAACTTCCAGTCCAGCGGGACGCCGAACTCGGCGTGCGCGATCAGCAGCCCGGCCTGCCGGATCGTCTCCGCCATCAGCATCGGGTCGTGGAAGTCGGGTCTCAGCAGGCTGAAGAAGCTGTGGCCGCGCGGCCACTGCGCGCCCACCTGGAACTCGGTGTCGCCGAGGGTGCACAGGTCGGTCAGGAACACCTCGGAGACGGCCGCGCGGTGCACCAGCGCCCGCGGGATCGTCTGGTCGAAGAGGACATCGGACCGCTGCGAGACCACCGCGTTACCGAACTCCGGCGCTGCCGTGACCACATCCCCACCCGGCCGGGTCATCATCGCTGTCATCAGCACTCCTTGTGTGGAAGCTCACGTTATGACCGTTTTGAACATACTGACTGCCCGGTTTTTTTTACAACCCCTTCGGATGATAAATTCTCGGTTAACCGCTTACAGGCCGTAGGATCTCGGCCGCTGAGTCGTCCGAACAGACCAGGGAACCGGCACCTGAGTCCTCCGAACAGCCGTAGGAATGGCGACTGGATCCCCCGAGAACCCCAGGGAGTTGTACGTGCCCAAGCAGGAACGGGCCGAGCTCACGCGAACGGCCATCCTGGATGCGGCGGCGATGGTGTTCGACGAGCGAGGTTTCCAGGGCGGCACGCTGACCGACATCATCGCGGGCGCCGGTGTCACCAAGGGAGCGCTGTACTTCCACTTCTCCTCGAAGGAGGAGATCGCCAAGGCGATCATCTCGGAGCAGTTCACCATCTGGACCCCACCGGAGGACCCGGACCTGGTGACCCTGCAGACCGCCATCGACCTGTCCCACGGCATGGCGATCAGCCTGCGGAACAATCCGCGCGTGCGGGCGGGTATCCGGCTGGTGATCGAGCAGGGCACCTTCTCCACGCCCACCCCGGACGCCTACCGGAACTGGATCGGGCTGGTGCAGACCTGCCTGGAAAGCGCCGCGCGCCAAGGAGATCTGCGTCCCGAGCTGGATCCGGTGGACATCGCCACCTTTGTCATCGCCTCGTTCACCGGCGTGCAGATCAGCTCGGAGGTGCTCACCCAGCGTGAGGACATCACCGAGCGGGTGACCATGATGTGGCGCATCACGCTGCCCGGCATCGTGCCGACGCGGCGGCTGCACAAGTTCCGGCCGGAGGGCAGCGAAATCGGCGAGGCCGGTGAAGTCGGTACAGCCGGCGAGGTCCCCGAGCCGGCGAACGGGGTCAGCCGAAGCTGACCGGTGGCCGGGCCGCGGCGGCCGAGCTGCCGGCGCGTTCCAGCCGGGTGGTGCGCGCGGGCACGGCGATGCCGGGCAGCAGCACCTCCCAGACCTTGGTCACCGCGAGCGTGCGCGGGCGCGGCAGCGTGCCCGCCCACCACAGCACTTCGAGGCCGGTGCTGGCGGCGACCACCTGGGTCAGCACGGCGTCCTGCGCCACGCCCGACTTGAGTTCGCCGGCGGCGTCCGCGCGCGCGAGCGCGTCCCTGATCGCCTTGAGAAAGGCCTGGTAGAAGTCGTTGAACGGGGCGCCGCGGTCGGCGCACTCGCGGGCGGTGCGCATGCAGGCGCGGACCACCGGGCTGGCGTCCAGCCAGGCGGCGAGCGTGTGGGTCAGGTCGATCACGGTCTGCAGCGGGGAGTTCTCGTTGGACGCGAGCTTGGCGGCGTGGGACTCCAGCATCACGCAGCCAAGCTCCTGCACCGCGCCGACGAGCTCGTCCTTCGACGCGAAGTGGAAGTAGACCGCCCCCTTGGTCACCCCGGCCGCCTGGCTGATCTCGGACATGCTGGCGGTCGGGAAGCCGTCACGGTCGAACAGCCTGGCGGCGCACCTCACTATCTCGTTCCTCGTCTGCTCCGACCGGTGCTGCTTGGCCACAGGGGGCTCCTCGACTGCTGGGACGAACGATGTGACAGCTCATCCCGGCCCGCCTCATGCGGTGAGCGCGGGGAAAAGCGCTTCCCCGGGCCGGGTCGGCTCCTGATCGGAGGTGAGGATGCACCGGTGCAGTCGGCGCAGGGTCAAGGACGGCTCGAGTCCCAGTCCCTCGACCAGGCGGGTGCGCAACCGCAGGTAGACGTCGATGGCGTCCCCCCGGCGGCCGGCCCGCTGCAGCGCGAGCATGAGGTGCCCGTGCAGTCCTTCGTGCGTCGGGTTGCGAGCGACCAGCGCGGTGAGTTCACCGAGCAGCTCGTGGTGCCTGCCGAGCCGGAGATCGGCGTCGATCCGGCGGTCGAGCACGCACAACCTGGCCTCCTCCAGGCGGTGCACCTCGACTTCGAGCAACCCGCCCGGCATCACGTCGGCCAGCGCGCGACCGCGCCACAGCGCCAGCGCGCGCCCGAACTTCTCCGACGCGCCGGCGAAGTCACCGCCCTCGCGGGCGCGGTGGCCCGCCTCGGCGAGCCGGTCGAACTCCTTGACGTCGATCGTGAACCCCTCATCACGGAGAACATAGCCCCCTACCTCCCGCGCCAGGATCGCCTTCGGGTCGCGGTCGCGGCCGTCCTCGGCGCCCGCGCCCGCCGCGCCGATCATGGACCGCAGGTGGAGCACGTAGGTCTGCAGGGTGGTCCGGGCGCTGCGAGGGATCTTGCCACCCCACAACTCCTCGAACAGCGCCGAGTCGGGAACCAGCTCGCCGGCGTGCACGGTGAGCATGGCCAGCAGCTTCCGCTCCTTGGCCGCCGTCGGCGCGACCGTTCTGCCGCAAAACTGGACTTCAAGCGGACCCAGCACCCGGATGTCCATGACAGCTCCCTCAGCTCGTCGGCGAGCCGGTGGTCACCCCTGCCAGCGGCCCGATACCCGAAATTCAAAACCGGGCGGTCGGTTTTGTCAACGGTTTCGGTACCGGTCGGTCGGTTTTTTCGTCAAGCGGTCGACCCCTCCCACCTTACGCACGAAGCCGGGCGAAACCGGGCGAATCGGCCGGAAGCTGCCGATCTTGACCGTCGCGCCGACCTCGACAGCTTGTCGGATCCCACTCGAGCCGACCTCGATTCCCCGGAGTGACCCCTTTTTCTCGGCTAATTTCGCCTCGAACCCCGCACACGACGCAAAGGGGACATCATGCTGATCGCACGGGACGAGCAGATCGCGGTGCTCAAGGCACGGCTGGCCGGCGCGGAGTCGGGCACCGGGACCGCGACGGTGCTGACCGGGGGTGTCACCTGTGGGAAGACCACGCTGCTGAGCCAGTTCGCCGAACTCGCCGAGGACTCCGGCGCGCTGGTTCTTCGAGCCGGTTGCGCCCGCGCTGAGCAGCGCCTGCCCTTCGGCGCGCTCGCCCAGTTGCTGCCCGCGCCCGCGCTCGCCGACGAGCGGATCGCCAAGGCACTCGACCACGATCCCGACCGGATGGTGGCCGAGAACGAGCTGCTGCGGGTGTCGCGCGCGGTCGGCGCCACGCTGTTCGCGCTGGCGGAGGACCGGCCGCTGGCCATCCTGCTCGACGACGCCCAGTACTGCGACGCGCCGTCGATGAGCTGCCTGCTCTACCTGGTGCGGCGGCTCGGCGGACAGCGCGTGACCGTGGTGCTCACCGAGGGTGCCGGTCCGCTGGCGCTCGACCCGGCGGTGCGTGCGGAGCTTTCGCGCCAGCCGCACTTCGAGGCGCTGCCGGTGGACCCGCTGCCCGCCGGGAACGACCTCCCGCTCACCGGCGGCAACCCGCAGTTGATGCGCGGGCTGACCGAGGGCCGGTTCACCGAGGCGCTGCTCGGCTGCCTGCACCGGGCCGCGCCGTCGACGGTCGAGGTGCTGGGCGGTATCGCCGTGGTCGGCTCGGCCGAGGACGTGGCCGAACTGCTCGGGCGCGAGGTCGACGCCGACCTGCTGGCACTGCGGGCGAGCGGTCTGCTCAACCCCGGCGACCAGGCCCATCCGGATGTCGCGGCCGCCGCGCTGGGCACGTTCTCCCCGGAGGCCGCGGCCGACCTGCACGAACGCGCGGCCGTGCTGACCCACACCGCGGGTGCGGCGCCGGAGGTGGTGGCCGGGCACCTGCTGCGGGCCCCGCGCCTGCGCCCGGACTGGGCGGTCGCCGTGCTGAGCGACGCGGCCGACGCCGCGCTGCGCGACCAGCGCCCCGCCGACGCCGTCCGCTACCTGGAACTCGCGCGCACCATCACCACCGATCCCGCGCACCGGCTCGACCTGGCCGCACTGCTGGCCAGGATCACCTGGCGGCTCGACCCCGGGCAGTCCGCCCGGCACCTCGAACCGCTGGTGACCGCCGCCCGTGACGGCAGACTCGCCGGCCGCGACACCACCGAACTCGTCGGTTACCTGCTCTGGCAGGGAAAGCACGACGAAGCGCTGACCGGTATCCGCGGCCTGGCCGGGGACGCGCACCAGCTGGCACAGGCCGAACTCTGGCTCAGCACCACCTATCCCGGCCTGAAGCGGCGGATCCGGTTCGACCAGCTACTGCCCGGCGGGCAGACGGGCGCCGTGCCGAGACCGACCGTGCTCGGCGCCGAGCACCTGCTGCAACGCTCGCAGTTCGGAGAACGCGACCAGATCTCCCCGCAGGAGGAGTTCGGCGCGCTGCTCACGCTGATCTACGCGGGCAGGCTGGACGCCGCCGCGCACTGGGGACGGCTGCACCACCTCCGGCTGCGCACCACCAGCCGCACCGGCCAGGCGCTGCTGGCCGCCGTCCGTGCGGAAATCGCGATGCGCCAAGGAGAACTGACCGTCGCGCACCGCGAGGCGAGCGAGGCGCTGCGGGTGCTGTCCGAACGCGGATGGGGTGTCGGCATCGGCTTGCCGCTGGCGAACCTGCTACTGGCGCTGATCGGCATGGGACGGCTGGACGAGGCCGCCGAGGTGGCCGAGCGGCCGGTGCCGCAGGCCATGTTCGACACCCGGTTCGGCCTGCACTACGCCTACGCGCGCGGGCAGTACAGCATGACCATCGGCAGGCACCAGGCCGCGCTCGCCGACTTCCTGTTCTGCGGTGAGCTGATGCAGAACTGGGGCATGGACCAGCCGTCGGTGGTGCCGTGGCGGACCGGTGCCGCGCAGGCCTGGCTCGAACTGGGCAATCGCGGGCAGGCGCGCAAGCTGGTCGACGCCCAGCTCGCGCTGACCGGTCTGGAGCAGCCGCGGGTGCGCGGGATTTCGCTGCGGGTGCTGGCCGCGGCGAGCGAACCGGGGCAGCGGCCGCAGCTGGTCGCCGAGGCGGTCAAGCTGCTGGAAGCCGCCGGTGACCGGCTCGAGCGGGCCAAGGCGCTGCAGCTGCTGGCCGGTGAACGGCGTCCGCAGGCACCGCGGGTCAAGCCAAAGCCGGTGCGCCCGGCCGGGGAAGTGGTGCGCGGGCTGGAAAAGCTCAGCGAGTCGGAGAGCCGGGTCGCCGCGCTCGCGGTGTGCGGCTGCTCGAACCGGGAGATCGCCGGGAAGCTCTACATCACGGTGTCCACAGTGGAGCAGCACTTGACCAGGGCGTACCGGAAACTGGGCATCAAGCGGCGGTGTGATCTGCCGATCGAGCTGCAGACGCTGGCGATCCGGAGTGCGTGAGGTCGATCCAGTACCGCTCGCGCTGGAAGGGGTAGGTGGGCAGCGCGACGCGGCGGGCACCGGGAAAGCAGGCGCGCCAGTCCACCGCGACCCCGCGAAGGTGCGCCCTGGCCACCTCGGCGAGGAACTGCCGCGGCCCACCGGGCTCGCCCGCCTCGGCGAACACGCAGCCCTGGTCGGCGAGCGCCTTGAGCGCGTGCGCGAACAGGACCGGCTGACGCAGGTTCCAGTACCAGTAGTCGGCGGTCAGCTCGGTGGTGTCGAACCAGTCGCCGGTGACCGTGGAGAAGAACGGCACCGCGGCCGGAACCGGCGTGATGCCGGCGAGCAGGTCCTTGACCAGCTGCTCGATCTCCTCCACGTGGGACGAGTGCGCGGCGTGGCCGACCGGCAGCCGCCGCACCCGGATCCGGTCCGCCTTGAACCGGTACATCAGCTCGTCCAGCGCGGTGGCGTCGCCGGTGACCAGCACCGAATCCGGCGCGTCGATGGCCGCCACGCCCACCCGGCCGGGCCAGAACCCGATCCGGTCCACCACCTCGTGCTCCGGCAGGGCGACCGAGACCGCACCACCGCGGCCGACGATGCCCCGCAACGCCCGCGCGCGCAGCGCGGCCACCTTCGCACCATCCTCAATGGACAAGGCACCGCAGACGACGGCTGCCGCGATCTCGCCGTCGCCGTGGCCGAGCACCGCGGACGGCCGCACGCCGAACGACTCCCACAGCGCCGCGACCGCGACCTGCACCGCCCAGCGCACCGGCAGCACCACGTCCACCCGGTCCGGCACCAGTTCGTTGTGCAGCAACTCGGTCAGCGACCAGTCGACGTGCGCGGCCAGCGCCCGCTCGCAGTCGGCGATCCGGTCGGCGAACACCGGGTGCTCCAGCAGTTCGTTGCTCGACCAGTCCAGTTCCCCACCGGGAAAGACCAGTACCGGCGCGGTGGTCTCGGCAGCCGAGCCGAGCACCAGGTTCGGCGCGGTGCGGCCATCGGCGAGCGCGGTCAGCGCGGCGCGGAACTCGTCGGGGTTCTCGCCGATCACCACGGCACGATGGGTGAATTCGGTTCGCTCGGCCAGTGAGAGCCCGATGTCCGCCGGCGCATCGGTATCCAAACAGGACAGAAGCTGGGTCGCGCGGGCACGCAGTGCGGCTTCGGACTTCGCCGAGAGCGGCCACGCCATCGGCAGGTCGGCGATCGGCTCGGCCGGCTCCGGCCGGACCGTCCGCCGCACCGACTCGATCAGCTCGGCCACCGGGCCCGGCCGTTCCGGCACGATCGCCAGCACCGGGTGCCCGAGCCGTTCCGCCTCGGAAAGTCTTTGCAGCAAAAGAACTCCGGCGCCTTCCGCCGGATCAGCGTCCACCGAGTCCACCGCGTCCGGGGTGGCCAGCACGCTCGCCCACCCGGCCAGCGCCATCGCCGACTCACCACGGCGCAGCGATTCGACGGCCGTCCGGCAGGCCTCGCCGGTCTCCACCGCGGGCCCGGCGAGACCGAACGCCTGCGCCACCCGCACCGCGGCGGGCATCGGCCGCGCGTCCATCGATGCCGCCCACACCAGTGATTCGTAGTGCCTGCCGTGCACGCCGGTGAACACGCCGACCTTCTCGCCGCGCATCCGCTCCGGGTCGATCCCGGCGTTTTCGAAGGCCTCCCAAGCGGTTTCCAGCAGCAGCCGATGCTGCGGGTCGACCACCAGCGCCTGTTCACCGGACATGCCGAAGAACGCCGCGTCGAAGTCTCCCGGCGCGCGCAGGAAAGCACCGCGCGGCGAGACGTCCCAGCCGCGATCCTCGGGCACCGGCCCGATCTCACCGGGGAAGCGCCCGCTCACCCCGATCACCGCGATCGGCTCGTCGACCGCGTTTTCGTTGCCGTCCAAGGCATAGGCGACCCCGGCACGCACGATCAGCGGTGGTGTCGCCGAGCCGAGCACCTCGGGCAGCACCACGGCGGTGGCCTCGTGCTCGTCGGCGAACACCAGGCGCTCCCCGCCGCGCGCCAGTTCCCTGGCGTGCTCGGTGGTGGTGAACGGCACCACCTGCGGCTCCGGCCCGTCCGCCCGGGGAGCCGGTGGAAGCGGATGCCAGCCGTCGTCGGTGGTTTCGGCGACTACCGCCGGTTCGACGATGCCGGTCGCGTGCTCGGTCCAGTCCTCACCGCGGCGCGTGTACAGGTGGACCGCGCGCATGCCGTTCTCCAGCGCGCCGACGCGCACCTGGAATCTCGCGGGCAGCAGCAGTTCCGCCTCGACGCGTAGTTCACGCACGTGCGCGCAGCCGACTTCGGCACCGGCGAGCGAAAGCAGTTCGGCCAGCAGTTCGCGGGGCAACGGCTTGCCCGCCAGCCACGGGTGGGTTTCCGCGCGGAGGTCCCCACAACACAGGAGCGCGCCGGTACCGGCGATCGGCTCGACCAGATCGAAAACCATCAGCCCACCTCGAGCGAGCGCGACGGTCGCGCGGGCACCGGCGGGCCGCTGATCTCGATCAGCCGATAGCCGTGCCGGCGGTAGGCGGCCAGGTTCCGCTCGAACGCCTCGGCGTTGCCCGCCGACGCCCGGACAAGCCGGCGCACGGTGATGCGGCCGGCGCGGAAGCGGAAGGTCAGCTCGTCGATCGCGGCCGGGTCCCCGGAAACCACCACCGACTCCGGGCCGTCGACCGCGAGCACCCCGATCCGGCCCTGCCAGCGGGCGATCCGGTCGGCCACCTCGCTCTCCGGCAGGGACACCGCGACCATCTCCTGCGAGCGCACGGCGATCGCCTTCGCGCCCTCCTCCAGGGTGAGCGAACCGCCGACCACCGCCGCCGCGATCTCACCCGCCCCGTGGCCGAGCACCCGCGCCGGGCGCACGCCGTGTGCCTGCCACATCGCGGCGAGCGCGACCATCGTCGCCCAGTCCCGCCCGTGCCGCGGATCGGTGTACTTGGCCAGCCGCTGCTCGCATTCGGCGTAGGTGGCGGCGAAGTCGGGCGAGCGGTCGCACAGCTCCGCGGCCAGTCCCGGCTGGTCGAGCCGGTCCGGGAAAACGAAGATCCGCAGGTCGTCGGTGCCGCGGCAGTCGTAGGCCAGCGCGTGGGCGCGGCCACCGCGAGCGCGGCGGCGCTCGGCGAGCGCGGCCAGGTAGGCGCTCGTCGCCGCCGCCGCGCCCTGTCCGGTGCGCCCCTGCACCCCGTCCAAAGTGGACATCAGCACGAAGGCGTCGAGTTCGGTGGCGGCGAAGACGCGGTCGAGGTTGCGTGCGCCGACGACCCTGGTGCGCAGATCGGCCGGGCGCAGTTCGGGCAACGGGCCGACGGCGTCGTGCCCGGCGGTGTGCACCACCGCGTCGATCGGCCCGAACTCCCGCTTGACCCTGGCCAGCGAGGCTTCGTCGGTGACGTCGGCGGCGGCCATGGTGACCCGGGTGCCGGCCAGCAGCTTGCGCAGCTCCGCCGCTTCGGTGGCCGCCGGACCACGACGGCTGACGAGCACGAGGTGCTGCGCGCCCTGCTCGGCGGCCCACCGGGCGACGCGGGTGCCGAGCGCACCGGTGCCGCCGGTGATCAGCACGGTGCCGCGCGGAACCCAGTCGTGCCCCGGCTCGCGCACGGTACGGGCCGCGCGGAGTTCGCCGTTCTGGATGGCGAAGCGGTTGTCACCACCGCGATGGGACAACGCGGTGGCGAACAGGCGCGCGGTCACCGCGTCGAAGTCGGCGGGCAGGTCGATGATGCCGCCCCAGCGGTGGGGATTCTCCAGCACGGCGGCGCGGCCGAGGCCCCAGAGCAGCGCCTGCACCGGGTCGCCGCCGTCGGTCATCGCGCCGCGGGTGACGCACCAGAGCGGCACGGACTGGCCCGCGTCGCCGAGCGCCTGCATCAGGTACACAGTGGACGCGACGCCGGGCGGCAGGTCCTTTTCCGGCGATTCCGCCAGTGCCAGCAGGGAGATCACCCCGGACAGCTCGCGGAAGATCCGGAAGCAGTCGGCCATCGCGTTGCGATCGCCCGCCGGGATGAGGATCGGCTCGGCGCCGTAGCGGCGGAGCACCGCGGCGAACCGGTCGCCGTCGTCGAGGTCGGCCACCACGATCGCCCAGCGGCCGGACAGCGCCGGGGTGCCCGACACCCGCCGCCAGTCGAGGCGGTGCCGCCAGCAGTCCAGCGCGTTGTCGATCCTGTCGCTCATTCCGCGGCCCTCCGTGAGAACGGCTCGATCTCGCTCGCGGAACCAGCATCCGGCCAGGCGGGGATACCGCCCACCCCTATCAGTCCGGTCGGCCCCTAACCGGGCGCCGTACCTCGGATCGCGCCCCGTACCGCCAGGGGTGCGCGCCCATATTCCGCAATCGAGAATCAGGGGGCGCAGGAGGCGGACATGAAAAATGTGGCTTCCGGGACGGTGTGCGTCCCGAAAGCCACATTCGTTACCGGAGCCGGCCGATCAGAGGTCGTCGTCGCCCGGGCCGTAGCCGGGCATGCGGCCGGTGACCACGAAGATCATCCGGCGCGCCACGGAAACCGCGTGGTCGGCGAAGCGCTCGTAGAACCGGCCCAGCAGGGTGACGTCCACCGCGGCGGCCACACCGTGCGGCCACTCGCGGTCCATCAGCACGGTGAACAGGTGGCGGTGGATGTCGTCCACCTGGTCGTCGTCGGCCTCCAGCTCCTTGGCCGCGCTGACGTCCTTGGTCTTGATCACCTGCTCCGCCTGTCGCGCCAGCCGCACGGCGATCTGGCCCATTTCGGCGAAGTAGCCGCGAACCTGCTCCGGCAGCACCGGCTCCGGGTGCCGCCGACGGGCCGCCTTGGCCACGTGCAGTGCCAGGTCGCCCATCCGCTCCAGGCTCTCCGCCGCGTGGATCGCCGCGAGCACGGTTCGCAGGTCGGTCGCCACCGGGGCCTGCAACGCCAGCAGGGCGTACGCCTGCTCCTCGCAGGCCGCCCTGGCGTCGTCGACCTTCGCGTCGTCGCTGATCACCTGCTCGGCGATCGCGAGGTCGACGTCGAGCAGGGCTGTGGTTGCCCGCTCCATGGCATCCGCCACCTGCACGGACATGGCCGCCAGTTTGTCGGCCAGTTGTTCGAGTTCGACGTGGTAAGCCTCGCGCATGCGGCCAACCATACGGCCACGACCACGCAAACGCCGCATCGCTGGGTGAACCCGGCGTGAACCCGGCCTAACGAATCTCGCCAGGGCTAGTTTCCGGGCTTCGCTTGGCCTTTCTGGGTGCCGCCCGTACTCGACGGCGGGGGCGCGGCCGGTTTCTCGTCCGGCAGCGGACCGTTCTCGATCAGCGCCGCGAACAGCTCCTTCGACTTCGCCTGGAGCAGTACCTCGTTGCCGCGCTCGTTCGCCTCGCCGACGGTCGGCACGGTGATGAACTTCACCGTGTTCGGGTCGAGGCCCTTCATCGACTGCGCCAGCGTCAGCATCTGGTCCACGCCGATGTTGTCGCCGAAGGTGGCCGCGGTGAACGCGTTGATGAACCCGGTCAGCTTGGCCCCGTCGAACAGGACGTCCTTCGACATGGTCTTCTTCAGCAGCGAGCCGATCACCAGTTGCTGGCGCTTGATCCGGCCGTAGTCGGAGGTGACGTCGCCCTTCACCTTCCGCGCCCGGACGAAGTTCAGCGCCTGGTCACCGCTGATCACCTGGTCGCCCGCCTGGGGAACGACCACGCCGAGCACCTCGTCGATCACCGGTTCCTCGATGTGCACCGGCACCCCGCCGACCACGTTGATCATGTCCTTGAAGCCGTGGAAGTCGATGCCGACGAAGTGGTTGATCTTCATCCCGGTCAGCTGCTGGATCTGCTTGGTGGTGCATTGCGGGCCACCGAGCGCGTAGGCCTCGTTGAGCTTGGCCTTCGCCTTGCCCGGCACGATCTCGTCGGAGTACTGGCCGGTGGCGGAGTCCCAGCGCTTGCAGTCCGGCCGGGTCACCTCCAGGTCGCGCGGGAAGCCGACCACGATCGCGCGCTTCCGGTCCGCCGGGATGTGGGCGATCATCAGCGAGTCCGACCGGGCACCGCCGACCGAGTCCGCGGTGCCGACGCCCTCCTCGGCCTCCGCACCCGCCCGGGTGTCCGAACCGGCGATGAGGAAGTTCTCGTCGCCGAGCTGGCCGGCCGCGTTCTGGATGTCCGACGAGTCCTCGTCGAGCGCGACGATCTGGTTGAACTTGCTGTTGAACCAGGTCTTCATGCCCCAGCCGGTGGCGCTGAGCACGAACATCAGGCAGGCCATCACGATCGCGGTGATCCGGCCCGCTTTCGCCGCGCGTTCCTGGTTGCGCTGCTTCTTCTCCTGCAGCCGGGTCTGCGGCGCGGGGCTCTCCTCGTGCTCGGCTTCCTCTTCCGGCTCGGGGCGCGGTTTGACCGCGTTCTCGCTGGGGTGCACGACGCGCTGCAGCTTCGTGCGGGTCTGCTCGATCAGCTTGACCGGCGCCGCGGTGAAGCGGGTGAGGCGCTCCTTGCGCTTGGCCTCTTCGGCGGCCATCTCGTCGTGCGCGGCGGAGAACCTGGCCAGCGTGTTGTCGATCTTGCGGCGGTACATCGTCGCGTCGTCGACCGGCTCCATCTGGTCGGTCATGATCAGCCTGTCCTCGGGGGACGGCCGTTCAGGACGCACCGGCTTGGGCCGCGGCGGCTGTTGCTGCTGCTGTTGCGACTGCTGCGGCGGGCGCGGCTTGGCCACCGGCGGCGTCACCGCGGTCTTGGCCTCAGCGGGCGGCACCGGCGGTCCCGACGGCGCGGGCGGCACCGGCGGTGCCGGTGGTCCCGATGGCGCGGGTGGCGCCGGGGGCACGGGCGGTGCCGATGGCGCCGCGGCCGCCGGTGGCACCGGGGGCGGCGGCTGACGACGCGGAGGCCTCGGCGGTGCGGGCGGCGTACGCGGCGGCGCGGGCGGGGATGGCGCCTGCGCCGATGGCGGCATGCCATTGGCAGGCGGCCCAGGCTGGCGACGCCGACCAGGCGACCGCCGCGGCGGCACCCCACCGGGCGCCGGATTGACCCCGGACTGCCGTCGCGGCGGCATCTCCTCATGCTTGTTCCGCGGCGGCGGCACCGGCCGCGGCAGCCCCGGCGAACTCGGGTGTCCCGCCCCAGGCACCCCCGCCGACCCAGCGCGACTCGGCGCGGGCAATCCCGATGAACTCGGATGCCCCGCCCCAGCCGAATTGGCGCGATTCGGTGCGGGCAGTCCCGATGAACTGGGATGTCCCGATCCGGGCAACCCAGCCGAATTGGAGTGGCTCGGCGCGGGCAATCCCGGCGAACTGGGGTGTCCCGGCCCGGACGAATCGGCGCGGCCCGGCGCGGGCAAACCCGATGAACTGGGGTGCCCCGGCCCGGACAGCCCGGACGAGTCGGAGTGGCTCGGCGCGGGCAAACCGGCTGAGCTGGGGTGGCCCGGCTCGGCCCGCCGCGACCGCACCGGTGGGGGCGGCGGAGGCTCGGGTTCCGGCTCCGGCTCGGGTACGGGTTCGGCCACCGGCGGTACCGGGTACTTCCCGGTCGCCTTGGCCATCACCTCGTTGACGCTGATGCCGCCGTAGGTATCCATGGAACGGCGCCGCGACCTGCGGGAACGACCGGTGCCAGAGGGGAGGTGATCGTCAGGCACTCAGTCTCCCTTCAGCACAACGGTGGTGAGTCGACCACGTTCCTCGACTTGACTCGGGGTGGCGGGCTCCGTGGATCATCGCCAGCCAGACGGCTTTCGTTATCCTACGGATACCCGCCGTTCGTGACGACACCATCCCGTGATGTTTTTACACACGGTGTGAGTTCAGCGGGTTACCGACAGGTTCCAGCCCGGTGGTTATCACCCGCAGTGGGAATTCGGGGCAATGCAAGTTACCCAGAGTGGCGAATCTGCCCGGGTATTTCCGAATCGGGATAGGCGACCACATTACGGCCCGCGCGCTTGGCCGCGTAAAGGAGGGCGTCGGCCTCACGAAGGCGTTCCTCGGCTGGTCCGGGCCGGGCCGTCAGCCCCGCACTGACCGTCACCGTGAGACCCGGCCGCACGCGATGCCAGGCGTACCGCGCCACGCGGAGCCGCGCGCGCTCGACGGCCGACAACGCCTCGCGGGCGTCCAAACCCGGCATGACCAGCACGAATTCCTCGCCACCGTAACGTGCGCAGAAGGCGCCACGCGGCAGATCCTGCTTCAGCAGCGCGGCTACGCTCCGGAGTACGCGGTCACCGATGAGGTGCCCGAAGGTGTCGTTCACGTGCTTGAACAGGTCGATGTCGACCATCGCGAGCGACAGGTGACCGTCGGCGAGGCGCGCCAGCTGCTGGTCGAGAAAGCGGCGGTTGTACCCCGCGGTGAGCGCGTCACGTTCGAGCGCGGAGCGAAGGTGCTGGTAGGCGCGTTCCCAGTTGCCCTGCGCCGCGAAAAGCGACGCGATCGTCTCGTGCAGCGCGGGCAGATCCGCGGCCTCGGTGTGGACTGCGATCCCGTCCTTTGACACCGCTTTCACCTCCGCCACCTGATGTTCGTCGTCGAGCAAGAGGCGGCGCTTGAGATATCGGGACGCGGCGAAGGCGAAAATCGCTCAACCGGACGACGAAGCGTAACCGGTTCACGATTTCGGACACGGAGCGAAGCCGTAAACCCGGCGATCGAGCAGAACTACGCGTTGTGAGGTGATCTGCTCACCGATGGCGGCGCCCGCGCGGCGGATCGTCAGCGAAACCGCCACCACGTACACCGAGCCGCGCGGCGGTTCGCCCCCGTCGGGTGACCACTCGGGGTCGGGGCGGGCGGTGGACATCGCCGGGTAGACGTCGAGCGTGAGGTCGCCGAGGTCGCAGTCCTGGCCGGTGAAGTCCGGGTGCTGCACGGTTTCGAGGAAGCGCTCCTGCTCATCGGGGCCCTGGTCGCCGGCGCGGTTGAAGTTGTCGAAGTAGCGGCCGATCAGGTCGGTGTCGGTCTCCTGCCGCGGCTTGAGCGGAGTCACTCCGCAGCCGCTGACCAGCAGGGCGAGCGCCAGTGCCACCGCTTTCCGCATGCGTTCAGGTTAGCGGGGAGCTGTTGTACTCCGGCGCGGTTTCCTGTCCCGACATCCGCTGGATCGCACGCATCACCTCGTCGGTGACCTCGCGGCGGGCCGGGCCCGACTTCGGCTGCCCGCTGCCGTGCACCGGCGGCCCGAAGGTGACGGTGACCCGGCGCGGGCGCGGCAGCTTCCGGCCGACCGGCTGGAGGCGATCGGTGCCGGTGAGCGCGACCGGCACCACCGGCACGCCCGCGGTCAGCGCCAGCCACGCGACGCCGGTGCGGCCGCGGTAGAGCCTGCCGTCGAGCGAGCGCGTGCCCTCGGGATAGATGCCGAACACCTTTCCCTCGCCGAGCACGCCGAGCGCGGTCTCCAGCGCGCCCCGCGCCGCGTGGTGGGTGCCGCGTTCGACCGGCACCGCACCGGTGACGGTGAAGAACCAGCGGATCACCCGGCCCTTCAGCCCGGTGCCCTGGAAGTACTCCGCCTTCGCCAGGAAGTGGACCTGGCGCCGGGTGACCAGCTGGAGGACCACGCTGTCGATGAAGGACAGGTGGTTGCTGGCGAGGATGACCGGACCGGTGCGCGGCAGGTGCTCGTGGCCGCGCACGACCGGCCGGAAGACCAGGCGGAAGAGCAGTCGGAGAAGGATCACGTGCGCACTATAGCGCTTTTAGCGTCCGATCGGTCGGACGCTAAACTCGGCCGGTGAGCCCACGCCGTTCCGTCGCCGATGCCCGCGACACCCGGTCCGCGATCCTCGTGCGCGGGGTCGAACTGGCGACCGTCGAAGGTCTCGACGGCCTCACCATCGGGCGGCTCGCCGCGGAGCTGGGCCTGTCGAAGTCGGGCGTGCTCGGCCATTTCGGCGCCAAGGAGGCGCTGCAACTGGCGGTGATCGACACGGCGGCGGAGCAGTTCGGGCGGGAGGTGGTGGAGCCGAGCGCCGGCACCACGCCGGGCCTGCCACGCCTGCGCGCCCTGTGCGAGGCGTGGCTGACCCACCTGACCCACCCGTGCGGCAGCTTCTTCATCTCCGCCGCCGCCGAATTCGACCGCCGCCCCGGCCCGGTGCGCGACGCGATCGCCGGGATGAGCGCCCTGTGGGAGCGTGACCTGCGCATGCACGTCCGCCTGGCTCTCACCGACGGTGACCTCCACGGTGATGGCGACCAGATCGTGTTCGACCTGGTCGGCACCGTGCTCGCCGCGAACCACGCACTCCACCTGACCGGGGACGCCCAAGCCCTGCCCCGCGCCCGACGCGCACTGGCACGAAAACTCGGCCAGGACTAGAGACAGGTCTCGTCTTCGCGGTCGAGGCGCAGCAGATCCAGTCCCATCGCCCGGGTCGGCTGTTTGACCTCTTTGCCTGCGAACCCCTTGGCTGCCAACAGGGTTTGGCTGATCATCGGCTGGAACCGTTGTCTGTCAACCTGTTCCGAGGCGAACGACCGACCGGATCCCGGGCACGTGGCAATCTTTGCCCGCCGACGAATCCCGGGCTCCATATCCATGCCGTGAAAGCCACATCCACGGCGTAGCCCCGGTGCAATCCGACTGCTCTTTTCGGTGGAAATCCGGTGTCACCGCCCCGCGAGAACCCTTGTCCCGCAACGAAGCCGGTTCGCCCCCGCGGACTCGCCGGGCGCCGCTCGTTCCCTTCCCGCTTCCCATGATCGATAGTGGCATATGCCAGTATCAGTAGGAGGGGGTGGACATGGTTCAACGAAACCAGCGTGCCTTCGCCCGGTTGATCAGGACCAACCGGGCGCTTGGCACCGTGATGATGCGTCTGACCAGGGAAATCGACGACGCCGAGTTCGATGCCGCCGAGTTGCGGCAGCTCGCGGAGTTGCTGACGGGCCTGGCCGAGGAGGCGCGCGAGCGCGCCGAGCGGATCGAAGGAGCGGGCCGATGAGCGGCGTGGCCGTGGACCCGGACTTCGACCAGCCGTTCCGGGAGGCGCTCGGCGCGCGCCTCCGCCTGCTCCGGCGGGGGCGGCGGCTCAGCCGGGAACGGGTGTGCGCGCTGCTGCACAACGACATGTCGATCGGCACGCTGGGCAGCTACGAGTCCGGCGCCCGGCGGCTGACCGTGTCGCGACTGGTGGAGCTGTGCGAGGTGCTCGGCACCACCGCGCACGACGTACTCGCCGACGTGCACCGAGACCTGCGGAGACCCGGGCCGCGCATACGGATACGGCTCCGGGTGATCACCCGCGCGCGGGATCCGGAGCTGCGCCCGCTCCGCGCCTGGGCGGAGGCCAGGGTGGCGCTGCTGCCGCCGGGCCCGGAACCGGAGATCGAACTGGACGAAGCCGCACTCCGCGAGGCCGCCACCCTGTGCGGCCTTAGCCCGACCGAATTACTGCACCTACTCCGGGAGGAATCTTGGTGATCTGCCACAGCGAACGACGATGGATCGCTCGTGTTCGGTCCGACCTCAGCTGGCGAACCTGATCAGACCTCGGGCCTGGCGGAGCGGGTGGCGCCGATGGAGGCGGCGACCACGCAGCAGATCGCGAGCCATTGGGGCAGGTGGAGCGCCTCGCCGAGCACGATCAGACCGGCCACCGCGGCCACCGCGGGTTCCAGGCTCATCAGGATGCCGAACACCCGCGGCGGGATCTTCCGCAGGGCCTCCAGCTCCAGCGAGTACGGGATCACCGACGAAAGCAGCGCCACCATCAACCCGATGAACAGGACCCAGGGGTCCAGCAGGTTCGCCCCGCTTTCGATGACGCCGGTGGGCATGGCGACCAGCGCACCGAACGCCATCGCCAGCGCCAGCCCGTTGCCCTCGCTCGTGCGGTTCCCCAGCGCCGCGCCGAGCAGGATGTAGGCGCCCCAGCAGAGGCCCGCCGCCAGGGCGAAAGCCATCCCGAGCAGGGAAATGTCCCCGCGCGTCTCCGACAGCAGGATCACCCCGCCGGCCGCCAGCAGCGCCCACAGCGCGTCCCGCCAGCGACGGGAACCGGCCAGCGCGACACCCAGCGGGCCGAGGAACTCGATGGTCACCGCGATGCCCAGCGGGATCCGGGCGATCGCCTGGTAGAAGAAGATGTTCATGGCGGCCAGCACCAGGCCGTACCCGAGCACCACCGGCACCGCCCGGCGCCCCATCCGCAGCGCCGGGCGCCAGATCAGCAGCAACACCACGGCCGCGAAGAACAGGCGCAGCGTCACCGTGCCCGCCGGCCCGGTGATCGCGAACAACTGCTTCGCGAAAGCGGCCCCGACCTGCACACTCACGATGCCGATGAGCACCTGCAGGGTCGGCGGCACGGCGCCGAGCGCCCGCCCGGCGAGCGCGATGAGACCCGGCCGGGGCAGCGGTTCCCCCGCACCGCCGATGTACGCACTGACCATGGGTACGAACGTACCAATCCACTCCGACGGTCCCGGATGCCGCAACCTATTGGAATGGAGCGTTCCGTTCTGATACACTCATGGCATGTGGAAGAAGACGCTCGAAGCAGCCCATCAAGCCCTCCGCACCGCCGTCGACGGGGTTCCCGGCAACGGCTGGCAGTTGCCGACGCCGTGCGAGCAGTGGAACGTGACCCAGGTCCTCCAGCACGCCGCCGGGGATCAGCTCGGGTTTGCCGCGTTCCTCACCGGCGGTGACGGGCCGACCGAGGATCCGTTCGCACCTTCGGGTGATCTTGACGGCCGGGACCCGAGACAGGTCGTCGAGGCGGCCATCGAAGCGGCCGCCAAGGCCTGGGCGACGGTGGACGACAACGCCACCGAGGTGCCGGTGCCCGTGCCGCCGAACAGGTTGCCGGTGGCGATCGGGGCCGGGGCCTGCGCGCTCGACGCCGCGGTGCACGCCTGGGACATCGCGATCGCCACCGGGCAGCCGTCGCCGCTTTCCGACGAGCTGGCGCGCGACCTGCGGCCGACGGCCGAGGCGATCGTCGAGCCGCTGCGCGCCTATGGCGCCTACGCACCGGCCCTGAACAGCGAAAACGGCGGCGAGGCCGCGGAGTTGCTCCGCTACCTCGGCCGCCGTCCTCGGTAAACGACCTGGAACGACCTCAGCCGAAGCGACCGGAGATGTAGTCCTCGGTCGCCTTCTGGTCGGGGTTCGAGAAGATCTTCTCGGTGTCGTTCAGCTCCACGAGCTGCCCCGGCTGGCCGACGCCCGCCAGGTTGAAGAAGGCCGTCTGGTCCGACACGCGCGCCGCCTGCTGCATGTTGTGCGTGACGATGACGATGGTGAACTCCTTCTTCAGCTCGGCGATCAGGTCCTCGATCGCCAGCGTCGAAATGGGGTCCAGCGCCGAGCACGGCTCGTCCATCAGCAGCACGTCCGGCTGCACGGCGATCGCCCGCGCGATGCACAGGCGCTGCTGCTGACCACCGGAGAGGCCCCCGCCCGGCTTGCCGAGCCGGTCCTTGACCTCGTTCCACAGGTTCGCGCCACGCAGCGCGCGCTCGGCCACCTCGTCCAGCTGCTTCTTGTTCTTCGTGCCCGCCAGCTTCAGCCCGGCCACCACGTTGTCCCTGATCGACATGGTGGGAAACGGGTTCGGCCGCTGGAAAACCATGCCGATGGTGCGCCGGACCTGCACCGGGTCCACCGAGTTCGCGTAGATGTCCTCGCCGTCGAGCAGCACCTGGCCCTCGACCCTGGCCCCCGGGATCACCTCGTGCATGCGGTTCAGCGTCCGCAGCACGGTCGACTTGCCACAGCCGGACGGCCCGATGAACGCCGTCACGTTCCGCGGCGGCACCGACAGCGTCACGCTGTCCACCGCGTGGAACTTGCCGTAGTAGATGTCCACGTCCTTGACGTCGATGCGCTTGGCCATCAGTTCCTACTTCTTCTTGGGGGCGACCAGGCGCCCGATGAGCGTGGCCGCGAGGTTGATCAGGGCGATGATGAGCACCAGCGTCAGCGCGGCGCCCCAGATGCGGTCGAAACCGACACTGCCCTCGGTCATCGAGTTGGTCGCGCGCTCGTTGTTGATCAGCAGCGGCAGCGAGGCCATTTCACCCTGGAACATGTCCCAGTGCACGAAGGACGAGTAACCGACCAGCACCAGCAGCGGCGCGGTCTCGCCCATCACCCTGGCCAGCGCCATCATGATGCCGGTGATGATGCCGGACAGCGCGGTCGGCAGCACCACCTTCACGATCGTCTTCCACTTCGGCACGCCCAGCGCGTAGGAGGCCTCGCGCAGGTCGTCCGGCACGATCCGGAGCATCTCCTCCGAAGACCGCACCACCACCGGGACCATCAGCAGCACCAGCGCCAGTGACACGGCGAAGCCGTTGCGCGGCAGGCCCAGCGTGGTGACCCAGAGCGCGTAGATGAACAGCGCGGCCACGATCGACGGCACCCCGGACAGGATGTCGACCATGAACGTGGTCACCTTGGCCAGCCGGGTCCGGCTGCCGTACTCCACCAGGTAGATGGCCACCAGCAGGCCCAGCGGCACCGCGATGAGCGCGCAGACCAGGCCCTGGAGCAGGGTGCCGATGATGGCGTGCAGCACACCGCCGCCGACCTCGTCGGAGAGCACCAGCGAGAAGTCCTCGGTCCACCAGTTGGTGAACGGGATGCGGGTGATCCCGCTCTCGATCACCGTCCAGAGCACCCAGACCAGCGGGATGACGGCGACCAGGAAGGCCAGCCAGACCAGAACGGTCGCCACCCCGTTCTTGGTCTTGCGAGCCAGGCTGACCTGCTGGAACGCGGGCGTGACGGCCGGGCGTTCGGCGTCCGGAATCGTCGCGGTCATGGCTCAGTCCCCCTTCTTGTCGCCGATGATGGACCGGGCCGCGAAGTTGACCACGAAGGTCAGCAGGAACAGCACCAGACCGGCGGCGATGTAGGCACCGGCCGAGGTCACGTCGTTGAACTCCGCGTAGTTCGAGGCGATCTTCGAGGCGAAGGTGGCACCGCCGTCGAACACGCTCCAGTCGAAGGTCCGCCCGACCGGGATGAACAGGATGATCGACAGCGCGATCGTCTCGCCGAGCGCGCGGCCGAGGCCGAGCATCGACGCGCCGATGTAACCCGCCTTGCCGAACGGCAGCACGGTGGTCCGGATGACCTCCCAGCGGGTGGCGCCCAGTGCCAGCGCGCCCTCGATCTGCGCGGTCGGCGTGCGCTCGAAGACCTCGCGGGTGAGCGAGGTGATGATCGGCAGCAGCATCACCGCGAGCACCACGCCGGCGGTGAAGATGGTGCTGCGGATGTTCGGCGCGATGTTGCCGTCGCTGAAGATCGGGATCCAGCCGAAGGTGTCGTTGATCCACTGCGAAACCGGCTCGATCGCCGGCGCCAGGAACAGCAGGCCCCACAGGCCGAAGATGATCGACGGCACGGCGGCCAGCAGGTCGATCACGTAGGCGAACGGCCGGGCCAGCCGCGGTGGCGCGTACTGGGTGAGGAACAGCGCGATGCCCAGCGACACGGGCATCGCGATGACCAGCGCGACCAGCGAGGTGGCCACGGTCACCGACAGCAGATCGGCGATGCCGAACTTCAGGTTCTTCGAATCCCCGGTCTCCCAGACGCTGGAGAAGAAGCTGACCTGGTTGGCCTGCAGCGCGGGAATCGCTTGCAGCAGCAGGAACAACCCGATCAGCCCGATCAGGATGACCACGAAGATGCCGCTGCCGGTGGTCAGGTTCTTGAAGATGCGGTCGCCCGGCCGGACCTTGCTGCCCTTCCGGGCGTCGGCGGGGGCTGGTTGCTCGGAAATCGGACCCTCCGGCACGGATGCGGACGGCGGACGCCCACCGGTGTCACCAGTGGGCGTCCGCGTCGAGATTGGCTCGTTCATCGGCATGATCGCCTTGGCCTGTCTCTACCCTCGTCTCAAGCTGTCCGCAAGCAGGTCAGGCGATGGCCTTGACCGCGGTCAGCACCTTGTCCTGCAGGCTCTGCGGGATGGCCACGTAGCCCTTTTCGGCCAGCGGCCGCTGTCCGTCGGTGGCGGACACGTTCAGGAACGCGCGAACGGCCTTGGCCACCTCGGGGTCGGCGTACTTCGAGCAGACGATCTCGTAGGTGACCAGCAGCAGCGGGTAGGTGCCCGCCACCTTCGAGGAGTAGATCGCGTCCAGGTCGAGCGCGAGGTCGTTGGTGCCCTCGGTCTTGAACTTGGCGGCGTCCAGGGTCTTGGCCACGTTCTCCGGGGTCAGCTCGACCGCACCCGCGCCGCTGTCGATCAGGGCCGGCTTGACGCCGTCCTTGGCGAAGGCGGCCTCGACGTAGGTGATCGCACCGTCGGCGGCCTTGGTGGCCTCGACCACACCGTTGGACTTCTCCGCGCCGTTGCCCACGCCGCCCTTGAACTGCTTGCCGGCGCCCTGGGTCCACGCCTGCGGGGCGGCGGCCTTCAGGTACAGCTGGAAGTTGTCGGTGGTGCCCGACTCGTCGGAGCGGGAGACGACCTGGATCGGCTTGGCGGGCAGGGCCAGGTTCTCGTTGCCCTTGACCGCCTTGATCGCCGGGTCGTCCCAGGTCTTGATGGTGCCGTTGAAGATCTTGGCGGTGACCTCGGGGTTGAGCACCAGCTTGTCCACGCCCTGCAGGTTGTAGGCGACCGCGACCGGGCCGACCACCAGCGGGAGGTTCCAGGCTTCGCTACCGGCGCAGCGCTGCTTGGCGCTCTCCACCTCGCCCTTCTCGGCGCTCAGCGGCGAGTCCGAGCCGGCGAAGTCGACCTGACCGGCGATGAACTGCTTGACCCCGGCACCGGAACCGCTGGGGTTGTAGTTCACCTGCTGACCGGAGCACTTCTTCTGGTAGTTGATCGCGAAGATGTCGATCGCGGCCTTCTGGGCCGACGAACCTTCCGCCGAGAGGGTGCTCTTGCCACCGCATTCGACCTGGGCGGTGCCCGACGGCGCCGCCGCGGCGCCGGTCTGCGGGGCGTTGGTGTTGGTCGCCGCGGGGTCGGAGCCACAGGCCGTCAGCACGAGGGCGGCGCCCGCCACCAAGCCGATGACCGCGTGCGGCCGCTTGATCTTCACTGCATTTCCTCCGCGTGGAAGAGAGTCCGGGGGTTTGGGCCGCGGCGGCTGGCCGCGCCGATTCCGGACAGTAGGCAGCGACAGTGGACGGATGACCGTCAACAAATGAACGGAAGGTGAACAAGGCGGCCATTGTGAGCAGTGCTACTAGACTCGACAGCCGCTCGTGTCCTGCCCGTGACCTGGGTGTTTGCCCACCGTGACGAGGTGCTGGCTCCGGGTTAACGGGAATATTGCACGTCGACCTCGTGGCGTTGGAAACCCAGTTTCGTGTACACGGCGACGGCCGGGGCGTTGTCACCTTCCACGTACAGGATCACCTGCTTCAGGCCGCGCTCACGCAGATAGCGCAGGCCGGCCAGGGTCAGCGCCTTGCCGAGGCCGCCGCCCTGGGCTTCGGGATCGACGCCGACCACGTACACCTCACCGACCGGCTCGCCGCCGAACCGGGTCGGGTTCGGCGGGTGCACCTTCGTCCAGTGGAAGCCGATCACGGTGCCTTCCGCTCCGTCGCGTTCGGCGAGGAAGAAGCCGTCGGCGTCGAACCAGGACTCCCGCTCGGTGGCGACCAGTTCGCCGACGGTCAGCGCGCCCTGCTCGGGATGCCAGTCGAAGGCCCGCGCGTTCACCGCGATCACGGCCTGCTCGTCCCGGCCGGGCTGGAAGGTGCGCAGGGTGACCCCGTCGGCGAGCTCGGGTTCCGGCCACTCCTGGTCCTCGACCCGCGCGCTGAGCACGAGGAGTTCCCGCGCGCGCCGCAGTCCGAGGTTCGATGCGATCCGGGCGGCACCGGGGTGATCACCGTGCGCCCACACGCGGAGTTCGCCGTCACGGGCCAGCAGTTCCCGCGCCATCGCGGTGCCGTGACCGCGACGGCGGTGGTCCGGGTGCACGACCAGCTCGGCGACCTGGCGGCCGAAGGAGTCCCCGCTGGTGTCGAGATGGGCGTAACCGACCAGTCGCCCGTCCTCGTACGCCGGCAGGTGCAGCCCGCCCGACGGCGGCTCGACCTCCTCTGGCCGTCCGTCCGCGGCGCGGGCGGCGAGCAGCAGCTCGCGCACCGCGCCGGCGTCGTCCAGTTCCTCCGACCACACCGCGTTCAGCATGCCGCCAAATCTAGCGGCGGGTGTACTCCTGCTGCGGCACCTCGACCGGCGGCTCGGCGGCCATCGGCTTGCTCGCGCCCTTGACCGGGCGCTCGAACTTGTAGCCGACGTTGCGCACGGTGCCGATCATCTGCTCGTGCTCCGGGCCGAGCTTGGCGCGCAACCGCCGGACGTGCACGTCGACCGTGCGGGTGCCGCCGAAGAAGTCGTAGCCCCAGACCTCCTGCAGCAGCTGGGCGCGGGTGAACACCCGGCCGGCGTGCTGCGCGAGGTACTTGAGCAGCTCGAACTCCTTGTAGGTCAGCTCGAGGGTGCGCTTGCGCAGGCGGGCGGTGTAGGTGGCCTCGTCGATCACCAGGTCGCCGATGCGGACCTCGGCGTCGGCCTGCTGGCTGCCGCCGTCGCGGGTGCTGACCAGCCGCAGCCGCGCGTCCACCTCGGCCGGGCCGGCGGTGGGGAGCATGATGTCGTCGGTGCGCCACTCGGAGCTGACCGCGACCAGGCCACCCTCGCCGACCACGGCGATCACCGGGGTGGCGGTGTCTTCGTCGCCGGCGCCCTTGAGCAGGCGGCACAGGCTCTTCGCCGAGGCCAGGTCGGTGCGCGCGTCCAGCAGGATCACGTCGCGGTGGCCCGCGTCGAGCAGGGCGGTGACCTCCGGCGGCCGGACGCGTACGGTGTGCGGCAGCAGATCCAACGCGGGAAGCACCGAAGTGGCATCAGGTTCCGCGGTCAGCACCAGCAGGTCCAGGCTCATCGCCACACCGCCTTATCGTTGTCGCGAGCAGGCCGCTTCGGAGAACGGCTCGGGTCGGTGCTGAGTGAGAATAGCGACTGAACACGGGAAAGACATAGCGCTGCCGCCTTGGTCACATCCGATCACGGCAGCTTGCGTCGATCCAGAACCAGTGGTGAGAGGAAGCGCGGACGAGTGAGTGGCCCGGTGACCCAGTACGACACGAGCGCCCCGCAGCCCGATCGGCGACCGCGCGGGAGGCGGGCTCGGCGGATCATCATCGTGGTGGTCGTGCTGGCCGCGATCCTCACAGCGGCCGACTTCGGCGCCGCCGCGTTCGCCGAGCACACGGTCTCGCAGAAGGCCCGCGAGCAGTTCAAGCTGACCGAGGACCCGTCGGTCACCGTGCACGGTTTCCCGTTCCTCACCCAGGCCATCGGTGGTGAGTACGGTCACATCTCGCTGTCCGCCGCCGGGGTACCGATCCAGGACCTCCTGCGGGACGTGGAGCTGAAGGCGGACCTGCGCGACGTGACCGCCCCGCTGTCCGACCTGACCGGCGGCAAGGTCGACTCGATCAAGATCGGCACGCTGGAGGGCCAGGTCAAGATCAAGGACAGCGACATCGCCAGGGTGGAGCCGCTGACCAAGATCGAGAACCTGAAGATCGACCCGGCCAGCGACGACTACGTGCTCAACGGCGGTTCCGACCCCGACGCGCCGACCACCATCGAGCCGGGCGACGAGTCGGAGGACGACGCCTCGGCCGGGGTCCGCATGTCGGGCACCCTGCAACTGGCCGGTGAGAAGCTGGAGCTGTACTGCTTCGCGATGATCGAACTGGACGGCGCGTCGATCCACATCACCCCCGAGCGGCTCCAGTTCGGGAATGACGGCGAGACCACCGTCGTTCCCCCTCAGGTGCAGAAGGCGCTGCTGCCCAACTTCAAGGCCACCATCGACGCCGGCAGCCTGCCGTTCGAGGTGACGCCGAAGGCGGTCCGGGTGGAGCAGGGCGCGGTGATCCTGAAGGGCGAGGCGAAGAACGTCACCTTCGCCGGAGCCGGAGCGAACGCGGGAGGGTGACTTGGTCGGCATCTGGGTGCTGCTCGGCACGCTGGTCGTGGCGACCGCGGCCGGTCTCGCGCTGCAACGCCGCAACGGCCGGATCAAGCTGGCCGAGCCGGCGAGCGGGCCGACTGAGCCCGAGACCGAGCCGGGGAACGAGGCAGCTCGGGCGGGCAAGACCGGGCGTGAGCTGCCCGCGCCGGTGGCCGCGGCGCTCGACCCAGCCGCCGCCGTCACCCTGGTGCAGATCTCCACCACCTTCTGCGCGCCCTGCCGTCAGACCAAGGCGCTGCTGACCCATCTCGCCGGCCAGACCGACGGGCTGCGTCACGTCGACCTCGACGTGACGAACCAGCCCGAGGTGGCCCAGCGCCTCGGCGTGCTGCGGACGCCGACCACGGTGGCCTACGCCCCCGACGGCCGTGAGCTGCTCCGCGTCGGCGGCATTCCGAAGGCCCCTGAGCTGCTGAAAGCCCTCGAACCGCACCTCCAGCTGTCCGCATAGCGGGATCCGTCCCATCAGGTGAGCACTGTTCCCACTCTGAGGGAGCGTGGGTACCCTGGCGCTCGTGCACTCGCCACAGCCGGACTCCACCATGCGGCGCTGGTTCCTGACCCAGCGGCGCGCGGTCGACCTGTGCCGGGTCCGCAGCAGCCTCTGTCGCCGCTGACGCGGTCACCGCATCGGCGGTGACCCGCTTTCTCCCAGCTCATCCCATGTGTGTTCGCGCGCGTTCGCGCCTACCCGAGCCCAGGAGGTGACATGTCGGCAGGACCAGCGGTCGATCCACGAGGCCCCCGCTTCGCGGCCATCCTCACCACGATCGTGCTGGCCGTCGTGCTGGTCACCGGCTGGTGGCCGTTGCTGGCCGCCCAGACGGTGGTCTTCGCCATCGGCGCCTTCATCGGTCTCAAGCCGGCGCCGTACTCCCTGCTCTACCGCTACCTGGTCGCCCCGCGGCTGAAGCCGTCGAGCGAGCGGGAGGACGCGGCGCCACTGCGGTTCGCGCAGGCCGTCGGCTTCGTGTTCGCACTGGTGGGCACGGTCGGCTACGCCACCGAGATCACCGCGCTCGGGGTGGTCGCCACGGCGTTCGCGCTGTTCGCGGCCTTCCTGAACGCGGCATTCAACTTCTGTCTCGGCTGCGAGATGTACCTGCTGATCCGTCGGTTCACGCCGACGGCGAAGCCCACCTGAACGCCGGAAACCCCAGTCCCGAACCCAAGAAAGGCAGTGCCGCTCCATGAGCCGTGAAGACGTGCTGGTCACCACAGCATGGGCAGAAGAGAACCTCGACACCCCCGGTGTGGTCTTCGCCGAGGTCGACGAGGACACCACCGCCTACGACGGCGGGCACATCCGTGGCGCGGTGAAGTTCGACTGGCGCAAGGACCTGCAGGACCCGGTCCGCCGCGACTTCGTCTCCAAGGAGGGCTTCGAGGCCCTGCTCTCGGAGAAGGGCATCGGCAACGACGACCGCGTCATCCTCTACGGCGGCAACAACAACTGGTTCGCCGCCTACGCCTACTGGTACTTCAAGCTCTACGGCCACGACAACGTGCAGCTGCTCGACGGCGGCCGCAAGAAGTGGGAGCTGGACGGGCGCCCGCTCGACACCGGTGACGTCAAGCGCGAGCGCACCGAGTACAAGGCCAAGGAGCAGGACCACTCGATCCGGGCCTTCCGCGACGAGGTCGTCCAGGCCATCGGCGCGAACAACTTCGTCGACGTGCGGTCGCCGGACGAGTTCTCCGGCAAGCTGCTCGCCCCGGCGCACCTGCCGCAGGAGCAGTCCCAGGTGCCCGGCCACATCCCGGGCGCGCTGAACGTGCCGTGGGCGAAGGTGGCCAACGAGGACGGCACCTTCAAGACCGAGGAAGAGATCAAGGAGCTGTACGCCGCGGAGGGCCTCGACGAGTCGAAGCCGACCATCGCGTACTGCCGGATCGGGGAGCGCTCCTCGATCGCCTGGTTCGCCCTGCGTGAGCTGCTCGGCTACCAGAACGTGAAGAACTACGACGGATCGTGGACCGAATACGGCTCGCTGGTCGGCGTGCCGGTCGAGACGGGAGCGAAGTGATGGCTGACGACGGTTGCGGCGCTCCGGCGCAGGAGGCCACCCCGGCCGATTTCGACACCAACGGCCAGGTCGTGCTGGCCGGCAAGGTGACCGGCGACGGCGGCCCGATCGGCGGCGCGTTCGTGCGCCTGCTCGACTCGGGCGGCGACTTCACCGGTGAGGTGGTCTCCTCGGCCGACGGCGACTTCCGCTTCTACGCGGCGCCCGGCGAGTGGACCGTGCGGGCGCTGCACCGCACCGGAAACGGTGAGGCGAGTGTCACCGCCGAAGGCCCCGGCCTGCACCGGCTGGCGGTCGCGGTCTCCTGACCACGGCTTTTGCGCGAGGGGCTCTCCCAGCCGGGAGGGCCCCTCGTTTTGTGTCCGGTTATCCTGCTCGCGTGCATATCTTCTTCACGGTGCTGCTGGTGCTGTCGGGAGTCCTCGTGACGTGGTTCGCCGCGTACGTGGTGTACCGCCTCTACACCGACAACCGCTGACCCATGACCTCCGGCGACGACGCGATCCAGGCCGCGGCAGAGCGCGCGGAGCAGACGCGCGGGCTCAACCTGCCCCCGTACGGCGCTCTCCCTGACCTGCCGATCCCGGCGGACACCGCGAACCTCCGGGAAGGCCCCGAGCTGCACGCCCAGTGCGTTCCCCTGCTGCCGCTCGTCGGCGTCTGGCGTGGTGAGGGGGAGATCAGCTACCCCACCATCGACGGCCCGCGCCGGTTCGCCCAGCAGCTGACCATCGCGCACGACGGCCGCCCGTTCCTCTACCACGAGGCGCGCTCGTGGCTGCTCGACGAGAACGGCGAGGTCATCCGCCCGGCCGCGCGCGAGACCGGCTGGTGGCGGCCGCAGCCGGACGACTCCTTCGAGCTGCTGCTCGCGCACAACACCGGCATCATCGAGCTGTTCTACGGCGAGCCGCGCAACCTGACCTCGTGGGAGATGGCCACCGACGCGGTGGTCCGCAGCACCTCGGCCAAGGAGGTGACCGGCGCGAAGCGGCTGTACGGCCTGATCAACAACGCCGACCTCGGCTACGTGGAGGAGCGCGCGATGGTCGGTCAAGAGATGCAGCCACACGTTTCCGCCTACCTCCGTCGCGTGGTGGGCTGAGCGGCGAGCCATGCGCTGGCTGCCCTACGGCCCCGACGCGACGCTCATCGAGTGCTCGTCGCTCGAGGAAGCCGGTGCGGTCCGTGCCGTGGTCGCCGCGGCGACGTTGCCCGAGGTGACCGAGATCGTGCCCGGCGCGCGCACCGTGCTGGTCGCCGTGGCGCCGGGTTCCGGGGCGCTCGCCGAGATCCGCGCCCTGGTCGAAGCCGCCGACCTCGATCATCCACCGGCCGGTGAGCCGCGGGAAGTCACCATCGACGTGCACTACGACGGCGACGACCTCGACGAAGTGGCGCGGACCGCTGGCATCAGCACCGAGGCGGTGGTCGAGCTGCACACCGGCGCCGAGTACACCGTGGCCTTCACCGGTTTCGCGCCGGGATTCGGGTATCTGACCGGCCTGCCGGAACCCCTCCAGCAGTCGCGTTTGGACAGTCCACGAACGAGGGTGCCCGCCGGTTCAGTTGGCCTGGCGGGCGAGTTCACCGGGGTCTACCCGCGGTCCTCGCCCGGCGGCTGGCGGTTGATCGGGCGCACCGGCACCGTGTTGTTCGACCCGCGCGCGGAGCGGCCCGCGCTGCTCTCGCCCGGTGACCGGGTGCGTTTCCGGAGCGTCCATTGAGGACACTCGAGGTGCTGGAAACCGGTCCGTCCGCGCTGGTGCAGGACCTGGGCAGGCCGGGGCTCGCTCATCTGGGCGTGCCGCCGTCCGGTGCGCTGGACCAGCCCGCGCTGCGCCTGGCGAACCGGCTCACCGGCAATCCCGAGTCGGCGGCTGGCATCGAATCCCTGCTCGGCGGCCTGCGGCTGCGCGCGGGCGCGTCCTGCACGATCGCGGTGACCGGCGCGGCGGTGACCGTCACCGTGGACGGCAGGCCGGCCGGCTCGCACGCGCCGCTGCACCTGCGCACCGGTCAGACCGTCGCGCTCGGCACGCCGACCCGCGGTTTGCGCTGCTATCTGGCGGTTTCCGGCGGCATCGCGGTCGAGCCGGAACTGCGCAGCCGGTCGCGGGACGTGCTCTCCGAGATCGGGCCGCCGCCACTCGCCGCCGGTGACCTGCTGCCGGTGGGCCCGCCGACCGGGGTCCCGGTGGGCGTGGACGTGCTGGCGCCGCCGGTGTTCCCCGACGAGCTGAGCGTGCCGGTGCGGCTGGGCCCGCGCGACGACTGGTTCGACAACGCGGCCGCGCAGCTGGCCGGGCCGTGGACGGTCACCCCGGAGTCCAATCGGGTGGGCCTGCGGCTCGACGGACCGGCGTTGCGCCGAACGGCTGACCGTGCCGGGGCGGAACTACCCAGCGAAGGCATCCTCACCGGGGCCGTGCAGCTGCCGCCGAGCGGCCTGCCAGTGGTTTTCCTCGCCGACCACCCGAGCACCGGCGGATATCCGGTACTCGGTGTAGTGGGAGCGAAATCACTCGCCGCACTGGCACAGGCACGGCCAGGAACCAAGCTGCGCTTCCGCTCGTCGACCTGAGTATGGAAGAGGTGACGGTGAGCGGCAACGAGGGTGTTGTCGACATCAGGGGGAGAGCCACCGAGCACAGCTACGTCGAGAGCCTGCTGTACCTGCGCGGGTCGGTGGCGATGCTGGACAGTTCGGCGTACGAGGGGTCGATCGGCAGGCTGGTCGCGCGGGCGCCGGAACCACCGGCCCGGCCGGAGATGACCGACCGGCTGCGGATCGCGCTGGCCACCGGGCAGATCCGGCGGCCGCTGACCGAGACGCTGCGGCCGCTCACGGACCTGCTCGCGGACGGGCGCTACGAGCTGAGCGGCCCGGAGCCGCTGTTCACCGCGGTCGCCGAGCAGCGCGACTGGTACGTCGTGGGGGTCGAAGCCGACGAGCCGAAATGGCTCTACGAGGACGAACAGGACCGGTACCTGGTGCCGACCGACGACTGGCCGCCCGCCGACGAACCACGGGTCGGCTACTACCGGACGGCCATCCGCGCCGGTTACCGGCCGACCGCGGTGCTGCTGCACCTGGCCGGCAAACGGCGCTACAGCGGGTTCATCCTGGACGGGCACCACAAGGTGGCCGCCTACCTGGCCGAGAAGGTGGTGCCGCAGGTCGTGCGCATCTCCCGGCTGGACGCGCCGCCGATCACCGCCGCCGAGGTGCGCGGCGCGTTCAGCGACAAGGCGCTGGCGCACCGCGACTTCGGCAGCCTGCTGACGGTGCTGGATCAGGCGTAGACGGCTTCGTAGGCCGCGCTCAGCTCCTGGTGCAGCGCGGTCGCGTCGGGCAGCGCCTTGCCGTCGAGGGTGTGCACCCTGGTCAGCTTGCGCACCGAGGAGGCGAGGAACAGGCCGTCGCCGGAGTGCAGGTCGTCCACGGTGAGCGACTCGATCTTGGCGGTGAACCCGGCGCGCTCGGCGCCGCGGTAGACGGCGGCCTGCGTGGTGCCGGGCAGGATGCCGACGTTCGCCGGCGGGGTGTAGAGCGTCCGGCCGCGCACCAGGACCACGGTCGCGGTCGGGCCTTCGAGCACGGATCCGTCGGTAGCGGTGAAAATCACATCCGAGGCCCCGCGCCGGTCGGCCTCGCGCAGCGCGGCCATGTTCACGCCGTAGGAAAGGGTCTTCGCGCCGAGCAGCAACCAGGGCGCGCGCTCGGCCAGCCCGGGGTCGATGCCGCGGTCGAGGGTCACCGCGGCGACGCCTTCGGCCCGCGCGCGCAACACCTTCGGATCGATCTCCAGCCCCAGCGCGAACGCGGTCGGCGCGGCGGCGGGATCGCCCTCCAACCCCCTGGTGTAGACCAGTTTCACCGCGATTTCGCCGTCGCCGGGCCAGTTTTCGATGACCTGCCGCACGGCGCGTTCCCAGGCCGCGGCGTCCGGCTCGGGCAGGTCGAGCATGGCCGCCGACCGGGCCAGGCGGTCCAGGTGCGGTCCCAGCTCCCTCGGTTCACCGCCGGCCACCAGGATCGTCTCGAACACCCCGTCACCGCGGAGCAGACCCAGGTCGGCGACCTGGATGTGCGGGGCGCCGGGTTCGGCCAGGGTTCCGTCCAGGAAAGCAAGCACGCGCATAGGGCGACCCTACTCACTAGCATGGGGGTATGCCCTACAGCTCACCCTTGCTCGAACTTCCGCGCGCGGTACCGACCCCGGACAACCACCCGGAGGCCGGCGTGCCTTGGCACTGGGGTGATCCGTTCGCCGAGCAGCGGACCGCGGCCAGGTCGGTGGCCGTGGTCGACCGCTCCCACCGCGAGTTCATCAGCGTCAGCGGCCCCGAGCGGTTGTCCTGGCTGCACCTGGTGATCTCGCAGCACGTGACCGAGCTTCCCGCGAACAGCGGGACCGAGGCGCTGGTGCTGGACACCCACGGCCGGGTGGAATCGCACATGGTGCTGGCGCACACCGGCGACACCGTGCACCTGGACACCGATCCGGGCGCGACGGCCACCAGCGCGCTGCCCAAGGGCGGGCAGCAACCGCTGATCGCCTATCTGGAGGCGATGAAGTTCTGGTCCCAAGTGGACATTCGCGACACCACCGCCGAGCACGCGCTGCTCACCCTGCTCGGCCCGGAGACGGGCCGGATCCTCGACGCGCTGGGCCTCTCGCTGGACGACGCGCCGTACAGCGTCACCGAGTTCGAGGGCGGCTTCGCGCGGCGGATGCCGTGGCCCGGCCGCAGCAGCGTCGACCTCGTGGTGCCGCGTGCCGAACTCGCGGCCTGGTGGACCCGCGTCACCGACGCCGGTGCCCGGCCCGCCGGCAGCTGGACCTACGACGCGCTGCGCGTGGAGTCGCTGCACGCCCGTGTCGGCGTGGACACCGACGAGCGCACGATTCCGCACGAGGTCAACTGGATCGGCTCCGCCGCGCACGTGGCGAAGGGCTGCTACCGCGGCCAGGAGACGGTCTCGAAGGTGCACAACGTCGGCCGCCCGCCGCGGCAGATGGTGCTGCTGCACCTGGACGGCTCGCCGGAGATCACGCCCGAAACGGGTGATCCGGTGTTACTCGGGGAGAAGACCGTCGGCCGGGTGGGCAGTGTCATCCAGCACCACGAACTGGGTCCGATCGCGCTCGCCCTGCTCAAGCGGTCCGCGCCGACCACCGAAGAACTGCTGGCCGGTGCCGAGGACCGGCGCATCCAGGCGACCGTCGACCCGGATTCGGTGCCCGCCGAGAAGGCGGCCCCGGGGCGCGAAGCCGCCGCTCGGCTGCGAGGCTGAGCGGGTGGTCCCTTCCGGATGCGAAATTTTGCGCCACACTGGTACCTCATCGCGGAACCGGGGGGCAGCACGAAGGATGATCACGTGATTGAAGTCCGGCCTGGTGGACGCCGCCGCATCGACCGCGTCCTGAACCCCGAATACGTGCGCGGGCTCGACGAACTCACGCTCAACACCCTGCGCGAGCGCCGCAACGAGGCCGCGCAGGAGGAGACCGATCTGTCCTACCTGCGCCGCGTGCTGCACGCGCGCATCGACATCGTGCGCGCCGAGCAGCAGCGCCGCTCCAGCGGCGGGCTGTCCGGCAGCGTGGTCGACCAGCTGGCCACCATTCTCGCGGACAACGCGCTCGGCCCGGCCGCGCTCGGCAGGCTCCAGCAGCTGGAGCCCTCACGAGCGGGTGACTACCGGCGGCAGGCCGAGGCGCTGGCCGGTGACTCCGGGCTCACCGACGTCACCGAGCTGACCGACGAGAAGCTGGCGGGCACGCTCGCCGACTACCACCGCGCCGAGGAGTCCGTCTCCGCGCGCCGCCGCGAGGTGCAGGTGGTGGTCGACGCCATCAACGGCGAGATCGCCGGCCGCTACGCCGAAGGGCTGGCCTCGGTCGACGAACTGCTCGCCAGTGAACGAGGGAAACGCGAGGACGCTTCTTGAACCCCACGCTCGTCGAGGTGGTCCGCTCCGGTTTCACCGAGAGCTTCCACCGCGGGTCGTTGCTGATCACCGGTCCCGGCGGCGAGCCGGTGCTCGAACTGGGCGAAACCCGGGTCCCGGTGTACCCGCGCTCGTCGAACAAGCCGCTGCAGGCGCTCGGCATGCTGCGCGCCGGGCTGGAGGTCGACGACGAGGACCTCGCCATCGTCTGCGCCTCGCACAACGGCGAGCCCGAGCACGTCCGCCGGGTCACCGAGCTGCTGGCGCGCCACGGCCTGAGCGAAGCCGATCTCCAGTGCCCGGCCGACTACCCGCTGCACGGGCCGAGCCGGATCGCCGCGATCCGCGCCGGTGAGCCGGACCGCCTGGCGATGAACTGCTCCGGCAAGCACGCGGGCATGCTGGTCACCTGCGTGCAGCGCGGCTGGCCGATCGAGGACTACCTGTCACCGGACCACAAGCTCCAGCGGATCATCGGCGAGTCCATCGAGGACCTGATCGGCGAGGAGATCGCGCACACCGGGGTCGACGGCTGCGGCGCGCCGCTGTTCGCCTTCTCGCTGGCCGGGCTCGCGCGCTCGTTCTCGCGGCTGACCACCTCGGCCGACGAAGCCGAGCGCCGGATCGACCGCTGCATGCGCGCCAACCCGTGGCTGATCGGCGGCACCGGCCGCGAGGACACCGTGCTGATGCTGGCGGTCGACGGCCTGCTCGCCAAGGGCGGCGCGGAGGGCGTGCACGCGGTGGCCCTGCCGGACGGGTCCGCGATCACCGTGAAGATCGACGACGGCGGTCAGCGCGTTCGCGAGGCGGTGCTGGTGACCGCGTTGCGCAAGCTCGGGCACACCCCGGCGTCCGACGCGGCCGCGTCCGTTTTGGACGGTCTCGCCCGCGGCGCGGGCTGGGTGCTCGGCGGCGGCCGCGAGGTCGGCGAGTTCCGCGTGACGTTCTAGTTGGACCGCTCGCGGGCGGCGAGTTCGCTCCAGTAGTCGCGCAGTTCGCCGAACAGCTCGGCCAGTTCCTCGACGTTGCCCTCACGCAGGGCGTCGAGAATGTTGTGCACGTCCTCGGCGGATTTGTCCGATTCCAGGATCGGGTCGGCGATCAACTGGACGAGGCCGCCGTAGTCCAGCTCCACCGCGGAGTTGGGGTGGAAGTGCGAGAGCCAGCGCCCGGTCTCTTCCAGCACGCGGCCCGGCCCCGAGTCGCCGAAGGTCTGCTCGACCAGTTCGTAGGCTTCCTCGACCCGGCGCTGCGCGTCGCCCATCGCCACCCGCCAGGACAGCTCGCGGCGGGGGTCGTGCCGGGACGAGCCGAGCACCAGCCGCCGCTGGTCCGGGTCGACCAGCGCGAACCACGGCAGCGGCACGGTCCAGGTGGTGGACAGCACGTGCACCACCGAGCCGCGCAGCTCACCGAGCGCGGCGGCGGTCCTGGCCCGGATGGACTCGGCGGTCACCCCGCCGGCGGTCAGCACGGCCGACCGCAGCGCGGGATGCGCGTCACCGAGGAAGTTGACCAGTGCCGCGGCCGAGCGGGCACGCAGCTCCAGTGGGCAGACCAGCGGGCCGGGGCCGACCTCGGCGCCGCCGTCGGGCACCACCGGCACCTCGGCCGGATCGAGCACCAGCAGGTCGGTCTTCGCGCTCGGCGCGGGGCGGCCGTCGACCAGTTCCGCGGGCAGCAACCGGGCCGGGGTGGCGACCTGTGACTTGAGCCACATCCGCTGTTCGCGCTCGCCGGCGTCCGCCCGGGTCAGCTTGGCTCTCTCCACCGCCTCGACCAGGCGAGGATCGACGGTTTCGCCGAACGCGGACAGCGGCTCGTACACCCTGAGGTAGGCCACGAACGGACGAAGCACTCGTGAATCGTGACACGGCTACCTGCGCGGATCACCACCGGAGGTCAATGTCGCGTCTTGCACACCGTGCCGCGTCGCATTCCACCCCCCGGACACGGTACGGTGTGTTCAGGAAAGAATTGTCGAGACGATGCGGGGCCGCCGCTACCCCCGGCCGCCCCGCCCCTGTGCGAGGGGGTCGAGCCATGGGGCGCGGCCGGGCTAAGGCTAAGCAGACGAAGGTGGCGCGGGAGCTCAAGTACTCCTCCCACGAAACGGACTTCGACGCTTTGCAGCGCGAGCTGTCTGGTAGGTCCTCGGACGTGGAACCACGCGAGGACGATCAGCGATACGAAGACCCGTACGCCGACGAGTACGACGAGTATCGCCGCTGAACGCGAGTAGACGAGGGTGGGCTGACCGGTTAACCCGGCGACCCACCCTCGCCTCACGCGTGCCTCCGCGAACAGGGCTGTAACCAGGAGGCAACAGTGCGGGTTGAACGGGTCGGAGTGATCGGTGCGGGCCTGATGGGCTCGGGTATCGCCGAGGTGCACGCGAGGGCAGGCCTCGACGTGGTGGTCAGCGAGGTGTCCCAGCCTGCGCTGGATGCCGGGCGCAAGCGCATCGAGAAGTCTCTCGAGCGCGGGACGCGCAGCGGCAAACTCTCCACAGAGGACGCCGAAGCGGCGCTCGGGCGGCTGACCTTCAGCACCGATCTCGACGCCTTCACCGACCGCCAGCTGGTGGTCGAGGCCATTCTCGAGCAGGAGCAGGCCAAGGTCGAGGTGTTCAGCTCGCTGGACAAGGTGGTCGACGCCGAGGACGCGATCTTCGCCTCCAACACCTCGTCGATCCCGATCATGAAGCTGGGCATGGCCACCCAGCGGCCGGCCCAGGTGGTCGGCATCCACTTCTTCAACCCGGTGCCGGTGCTGCCGCTGGTCGAGCTGGTGCCCTCGCTGCTGACCAGCGAGGAGACCATCAAGGCGGCCGAGGAGCACGCGACCGGCACGCTGGGCAAGACGGTGATCCGGTCGCAGGACCGGGCCGGGTTCATCGTGAACTCGCTGCTGGTGCCGTACCTGCTCTCGGCGATCCGGATGATCGAGTCGGGCTTCGCCTCGGCGGAGGACATCGACCGCGGCATGGAGCTGGGCACCGCCCACCCGATGGGCCCGCTGCGCCTGTCCGACCTGATCGGGCTGGACACCATCAAGGCGATCGCGGACTCGATGTACGCCGAGTTCAAGGAGCCGCTGTACTCCTCGCCGCCGCTGCTGCTGCGCATGGTCGACGCCGGCCTGCTCGGCAAGAAGACCGGCCGGGGCTTCTACTCCTACGGCTGAGTGGTCACCTTCGGAAGGTCACCGGGGCGCTGAAGGCGGCCCGGCGGGAGGCTCGCCGAAGGGTGGCCAGCACCGCCGGGCCGACCAGCACGATGGCGATCAGGTTGGTGATCGCGCGTCCGGTGTCCCAGCCGAAGGTCGAGGTCAGCAGCGAGAAGACGAAGAACCGGTGCAGGTTCGAGCCGACGTCGTCGCCGGGCACGAAGGCCAGCCCCGCGGTGGCCGGGTCCATCGAGGTCCCGGCCAGGAACGGCCAGAACCACATGTTCATCACGAACCCGAAGAAGTAGGCCGCGACCACGCCGTACGCGCCCAGCATGGCGATTTCGCCCTTGCCACGGACCCGCTGCGGCAGCAGGCCCGCGCCCAGCCCCAGCAGCGATGACGACAGCATCTGGAACGGCAGCCACGGCCCCACACCCGCGGTGAGCAGGGCCGACGCGAACAGCGAGGTCGAGCCCAGCACAAAGCCGAAGCCCGGCCCGAACACCCGCCCGGCCAGGATCAGCAGGAAGAACACCAGCTCGACGCCGCCGGTGCCCGCGCCGAGCGGCCGCAGTCCGGCGTTGATCGCCGACAGCACACCCAGCATGGCCAGCGCCTTCGAGTCGATGCCGCCGCCGGTGACCTCGGCGAGCACGATCAGGATCAGCACCGGCAGGGTGAACATGAAGATGAACGGCGCGTCCGCCGAGTGCGCCTGCGCCGTCGGCTGCGGTGAGGCGAACAGCGGCCAGAAGAACATCGACAGGCCGAGCACGGCGGCGACGGTCAGCACCAGCGCCGAGCGCGGCGTGATGCGGACGACCTTGGGGCGCTCGAGAAAACCGGTCATGCCAGCGCCTTCGCCACCTGGTCCACGGTGAGCCATTCCGCCGGTGCCAGCACCTTCGCCACCTGCGGCGCGAAGGCGGGCGAGGCGACCACCACGTCCGCGGTCGGGCCGTCGGCGACCACGTCACCTTCGGCCATCACCACCACGCGGTCGGCCGCGGTCGCGACGAACTCCACGTCGTGCGTGGCGAGCACGATGGCCGCGCCGTTCGCGGCCAGCTCCGCCAGCACCGCGCTGAAGTGCCGTTTCGCGTGGTAGTCCAGGCCGCGGGTGGGCTCGTCGAGCAGCATCACCTCGGGCGCGGCGGTCAGCTGGATCGCCAGCACCAGCGCCAGCCGCTGCCCCTCGGACAGGTCGCGCGGGTGCTTGCCGCCGTCGATGCCGGGGGTGAGCCGGTCGAGCATCGCGCGGCAACTGCCCGGCTCGGCCTCCGACTCGAGATCGGCCTGCGCGCACTCGGTGTCCACGGAGTCGAGGTAGAGCAGGTCGCCGGGGGTCTGCGGGACCAGGCCGACCAGCTTCCTGGCGCGGTGCGGCTTGAGCGACTTCGGGTCCTGCCCGCCGACGTCCACCTTGCCGCCGCTGCGCGGACCGCTGCCCTGCAACGCCCACAGCAGGGACGACTTGCCGGAACCGTTGCGGCCCATCAGCGCCACGATCTGCCCGCCGCGCAGGTCGAGGCTGACCTCGCGCACGGCGACCAGTTCGCCGTAGCGCACCACGATCTTCTCGGCCGCGAGCTTCACGGGACCGTCGGAGCGTTCGGACACCACCGGCGTCCGGCCGATCAGCCGCTCCCGCAGCGGCCCGGCCCGGCGACGGGCGTCCCGCACCGACAGCGGTAGCGGTGACCACCCGGCCAGCCTGCCCAGCTCGACCAGCGGCGGCGCGATGTCGGCGTCGGCCAGGATCTCGGCCGGGGTGCCGGACCGGATCGAGCCGTCACCGGGCACGTAGAGCAGGCGGTCGGCGTACTGCGCGACGCGTTCCATGCGGTGCTCGGCGACCACCACGGTGGTGCCGAGGTCGTGCACCAGGCGGGTGATCGCGGCCAGCACCTCTTCGGCCGCGGTCGGGTCCAGCGCCGAGGTCGGCTCGTCCAGCACCAGCACCTTCGGGTGCGCGGTGAGCACCGAGCCGATCGCCACCCGCTGCTGCTGCCCGCCGGACAGTGTCCGAAGTGGACGGTTGCGCAGCTCCGCGATGCCCAGCAGGTCCAGCGTCTCCTCGACCCGTTTGCGCATCACCTCGGGCGGCACGGCAAGTTGCTCCATGCCGTAGGCCAGCTCCTCCTCGACGGTGTCGGTGACGAACCCGGCCAGCGGGTCCTGCCCGACCACTCCGACCAGCTCGGCGAACTCGCGCGGCGGGTGCTGCGAGGTGTCCTTGCCCGCGACGCGCACGCTGCCGCGCAGGTGCCCGCCGGTGAAGTGCGGCACCAGGCCGTTGATCGCGCCGAGAAAGGTCGACTTGCCCGAGCCGGTCCGCCCGGCGACCAGGCACAGCTCACCTTCTTCGACCAGGAGGTCCACCTCGGACAGCACCGGCGTGGTGGCTTCGGCGTAGGTGATGCTCACCCGCGAGAACTCGATCAAGCCCGGACCCCCTCCCCGGTCGGCAGTGGTGGCGGCGCCAGCCAGGCAGGCAGCACGCCCAGCAGCAACGCCCCAGCGTGCCACGGGGAAAGCTCCGGCCAGCGCAGCGGGTTCAGCGACGGGTACAGGTTCGCCGCGTCGATCCGCGCGGTGGCGAACAGCAGCGCGGCCGCGCCGACCCCGGCACCGGCCACCAGCGTCTCCGGCCGGCGCCACGGATCGGGCCGGTAGGTGGTGCGCCGGACGCGGCGGCCGCCGAGCAGGAAGCCGATCACCGAAACGACCAGCCCGCCCAGCAGCAGGGGCGTGCCCAGCCAGGTGGACGTGCCGTCGAGCACGCCGTAGACACCGACGCAGACCCCGGTCAGCCCGGCCAGCACGCACGCCCCGACCACGATCCGCACCGGGCGCGGCAGGTAACCGCGGCGGCCGTACCCGCGCGAGTCCATCGCGGACGCCAGCATCAGCGACCGGTCCATCGCGTCTTCGAGCACCGGGATGATGATCCCCTTCAACGCCCGCATGCCCTTCTGCCGACCGGCCCGCAGCCGCCGCGCGCGCCGCACCCGCAGCACGCTCTCGGCGAGTTGCGGCGCCACCGACAACGCCACGGTGACCGCGGTGCCGACCTCGTACAGCGCTCCCGGAACCGCCTTGAGCAGGCGTTTCGGGTTGGCCAGCGCGTTCGCCGCGCCGACGCAGAGCACCATGGTGGCCAGGCGGAGGCCGTCGTAGAAACCGCCGAGCAGCTCCTCGGCCGAGGCCGGGCCGAGCAGGGTGATCCCGGCGGCGAGCTGCGGCAGCGGGATCTCCGGCAGGTCGAGCAGCACGTGCCCGCCGTCCTGCCCGCCGATCAGGATCCGGAACAGCACCCGCATGCCCACGATGAACAACCCGAGGTAGGCGTAGAGCCGGAAGGCCAGCGCCCAGGGCGCGTCGCTGCGGCGGTTCGCCACCACGAACCCGAGCACGGCGATGATCAGGCCGAGCAGGAACGGGTTGGTGGTCCGGCTGGCGGCGACCGCGAGCCCGAGGGCCCACAGCCACCACGCCGCCGGGTGGAGGTTCCTAGGAAGCACGTTTGCGACGGTAGGCGGTGACGCCGGCGGCTCCGCCGACCAGGAGGACCGCGGCACCGCCGAGCACAGCGCCCCACGGGAAACCGGAGTCCCGCACCGACGGCAGCGCCTCACCACCGGTCCACGCGACCCCGCCCGGCGCGACCCCGCCGACCGGCGGCGTGGTCGGCGCGGGCGTCACGGACAGCACGGACAGCGCGGGCGCGGAGGCCGGGGCGGCCGAACTCGTCGGTGCCGGGGATTCCGCGGGTGGTGCCTCGGCTTCCGGCGGCGGCGCGGCCTCCTCCGGGGCGGGCGGCGCCATCGGCACGCCGTCACGACCCGGGATCGCGCCGTTCTGCTGGTCGGCGGGTGGCGGTGGCCCGACCACCTGACCCGGCCGGACCGGCCCGATCCGCGGCGCCGGATTGCTCCCGGCGGCCTTGTTCTTGGCGAACGACCAGCCTTCGAAGCTGCCCGGCGGCGGTTTCCGGTTCATCACGCCCATCTGGCTGTAGGTCCAGCTGCCGCCGTTCGCCGCGTGCCAGTAGGACCAGTACGCGGTGGCGGGCGGGGTGTCGATGCAGGCTTCGGCGTCCGGCCCCGGCTTGCCCTCGATCCGGCAGATGAAACCCAGTCCCCAGCGCTGCACGCCGGTGAGTTCGAGCCCGGCGTTCTGCAGCGCGGCCAGCCCGCTGGCCTGGTCACCGGGGGCGCAGCGAATGATCGGGTCGCCACCGAGTTCCTGGAAGTCGACCACAACGGTGACGCCGTTGCCGTCCGGGCAGAAACCGGGCGAGCCCTTGCCGTGGTCGACGGAGGAGGCCGTGGCCAGCGGCGCCATCGACAGCACCAGCGCCGTCGCGGCGGCGATCCGGGCGAGCTTCATCGCGCGTTCCTCCTTCGCCCGGCCAGCAGCAGGCCGACGCCGAAGGCAACCAGCGCGCCGCCCCCGACCGCGACCTCCGCGACCGGGGCCCCGGTCTGCGCGAGCGTCTTCTGCGGGGAAAAGCCGGTGTTCGTGCTCTTGGCCGCCCCTGCCGGCGCGGACGAACTGGCGCCCGGCTGGGTGCTGGTCGGCCGGCTCGACGACGAGCTGGGGGCCGAGCTGGACGTGGGCGGAGCGGACGACGAAGTTTCCGACGGCGGCTCGCCCGGGTCGGGCCCCGGTCCGGACGGCGAATGCGTGAGCGGCAGTTTCGCCAGTGCCAGCAGGGCCTGCGCACCCGCGCGCCGCCACTGGTCCCGCTGCATGTCCGGGATCTTGCCGCCCGTCGCGTTCGCCACCGCGTCGTCGAAGCTCGCCTTGTGGTAGGCCACTGCGCCCAGGTCGCCGGCGGCTTTCCCGGCGTTCTGGGCGGTCAGCTGGTGGGTCGCCACCCAGTCGGCGGCTCGGTTCGCGGCGGCGGTGTGGCCGGTGACGGCCAGCGCCTGCCCGATCAGGCCGGTCGAGTTGGTGTTGGAGTCGACGGTCGGGCCGGAACCGCCGAACGAGCCATCGGCACGCTGGATCTGCGCGAGGTAGGCGGCGCCCTTGTCGGCCGCGGCCTTCGCCCCCGGCACGCCGTTCTTGTCCGCCTCCAGCAGCGCCTGCACCGCCATGCCGGTGGAGTCCGGGTCGATGTCCTTGTCGTCGACGCAGTTCACCGGGCCGCTGGCGAAGCTCCGGTCCAGGCGGAACCCGCCCGCCGGGCACTGCTGCTCGACCAGGAAGCCGACCACGTCCGGCGGCACGCCGCCGCTGCGGGCCAGGCCGATCACGCCGAGCGACTGGTCGAAGGTGTTGGTGCCGTCGTTGCCGGTGTTCCGGTTGCGCAGCTGGCCCTTGACGTCGCCGTCCTTCGCCACCAGGTCGAGGACGGCTTGCCGGAGGTCGCGGCCGGTGAAGTTCTTCGGGTCACGACCAGCGGTCACCGCCGCGGCCAGCGTTTTGGCGGTGGCCCCGGCGATCCAGGCGCTCTTGGTCTCGTCGATCGGGAAGGTGTAGAAATCCGCGCCCTCGGCGTCGATCGCGTCGGCCACGCCCGCCACCTGCGGCTGCCCGGTGGCGCCGAGCGCGAACAACGCGTCGATGGTCAGGCCCCAGTCGGTACCGGCGAACCCGGGCAGCCGGTTGTCCTTCAGCTCACCGGCCAGCCACTTCGCGGCTTCGACCGCGGCGGTGGCGTGCGGATTCGGTTCGACGGCTGGTGCGGGCAGGGCGATCCCGGCCACGAGCAGTCCCGCACCAGCGACCCCGGCGAGCGCACGAACGGCGGCGCGCATGGGAAACCTTTCCCGGGACGCCCGGGACGCATGCAGCGCGAAGCCACCAACCCCAGGACTCCGCCCGTAATCCTCGACAGTGGAGCCTTGCCTGCTCAGTGGGCATTCCGGCTCACGCCACGAGGCGTTCACGGTTGCGGGTCAGCGCCGGATTCGCACCGGCTTCCCCCACACGAGCACTTGACACTAACCCACGCCGGCGTCAGCCGGAAGCACGCTTGCGCCGGTAAGCCACCATCCCCGCGGCCCCGCCGACCAGAAGCACCGCGGCCCCGCCGAGCACCGCACCCCACGGGAAACCGGAATCCCGCGCCGGCGCCACCGCCTCACCACCGGTCCACGCGACCCCGCCCGGCGTGACGCCGGACGTCCCGGCCTGCCGGACCGGCGGGATCCGCGGCGCCGGAGCGGCGTCTGCGCTCTTGTCCTTGGCGAAGGACCAGCCTTCGAAGCTGCCCGCGGGCGGCTTCGAATCCATCACGCCGGACTGGGCGAATCCCCAGTTCCCGCCGTCCGGCGCCTGCCAGTAACCCCAGTACGCGGTGAGCGGCGAGGTGTCGATGCAGGCTTCGGCCTCCGGAGCCGGCTTCCCCTCGATCCGGCAGAGCGAAGCCATTCCCCAGCGCTGCGAGCCGGTCAGCTCGAAGCCCGCGTTCTGCAGTGCGCTCAGGCCGCTGGCCTGCGCACCGGGCGCGCAGCGGACGATCGGGTCCCCGCCGAGTTCGTGGAAGTCGACCACCACGGTGACCCCGGTGGCGTCCGGGCAGTACCCCGGCGTGCCCTTGCCCTGCTCCACCGCACTCGCGGCGGGCACTGGGGCAAGGGCCGCGGCGAGCGCCGCGGCCGCGATAACCGAACGAAACCGGCGCATGGAACGACCTTTCCCGGGAACACTGGGGCACCAGACGTTAACCCACCCCGGTTCGGTAAGGCAGGATGTGCCCCGTGGATCAGCAGTTGCGGGTAGGTCTTGTCGGTGGCGGTCCCTGGGCGAAGACGGTGCACGCACCGGGACTGGCCGAACACCCCGGCACCGATCTGACCGCGATCTGGACCCGCCGCCCCGAGGCCGCCCGCGAGCTGGCCGAGGCGCACTGCGCCACCACCGTGGACACCGTGGACGAGCTGCTCGACCAGGTCGACGCGGTCGCCTTCGCGGTACCGCCGTCGGTACAGGCCGATATCGCGACCAAGGCGGCGGCCGCGGGCAAGCACCTGATCCTGGAGAAGCCGATCGCCGGTGATCTCGCCACCGCGGAACGCCTCGCCGGGACCGTGGCCGAGTCGGGTGTCGCGGCGCTGGTCATGTTCACCCTGCGATACGCCATCCAGACCCAGGAGTGGCTGGCCGGGCTGAAGGAAGCGGGCGGCTGGGTCGGCGGCAGCGCGCGCTGGCTCTCGGGCGCGCTGCTGAACGAGACCTACCGCGATTCGGCGTGGCGGCACGAGGACGCGGGCGCGCTCGCCGACGTCGGCCCGCACGCGTTCGACCTGCTCGACGCGGCGCTCGGCCCGATCACCGGCGTGCTCGCCGCGCACCGCACCGACGGCGACCTGTGGACCGTGCTGCTCGAACACGAAGGTGGCATCACCAGCACGGCCGTGCTCTCGCTGCGGTTGCCGATCCTGCCGACGGTGGTGGAGCTGGCGGTGTTCGGCGAGAACGGGTTCCGCAGCGTGAACCAGCGGCCGGGCACCCCGCAGGACAGCTACACCGCCCTGCTCGACGACTTCGCCGCGCTCATCGCCAGCGGCACCCGCGAGCATCCGTGCGACGTCCGGCGCGGGCTGCACATCCAGCGAGTGATCGACCAAGCCCTTCGGGTGGTTTCGAAGTAACCCGGATAAGGCGGTACCCGGGCCGTCGTACGGCCGGAAGAATTCCGGAACATGCGCTGGTTCAAGAGTTTCGCGACCGCGGTCGCCCTGCTCTCCGCGGTACTGGTGGTACCGCCGACGGCCTCGGCGGCCACCGATTCCCGCCTCACCGAATGCTCGTCGAGCTTCTTCCACGGTGACAAGCGACTCGGCCCGCAACGCCTGCCGAAGCTGGGAGTGGTCGGCTGGCAGTTGCTCGGCTACGACCGCACCGGGCACCTGCCGGAGCAGCGGTTCCTCGCCGAGTACTACGACACCGCGGCGGGCAGCTGGCGGTACCCGCCCGCCGACGGTTACGTGATCGGCCCGGACGGCCAGCCGGAGCGCGAAGTCGGGAAATTGGAGCCGGGTGAGCGGATCGACCGCTACGGCAGTGAGTACGGCGGTTTCCTCGCGCCAAAGGGTTCGCACTACTCCACCCGCGCGATCCCGCCGCAGAACCTCGTCGGCGTCCCGGCCGAGCAGTGCAACTACCGCGCCTACCAGGTGCTGCGGGAGTTCTCCGTCTACGAAGGACCGATCGCGCCGTGGTTCGCGCAGCCCGGCGGTGGTGAGCAGTACCAGCTCAACGCCGCGCTGGTGCCGGGCGCACCGGCCCAGCTGAACGTGCTCTGGCTGGTGGACAACGGTTATCTCGCCCGGCTGTGAAACAGCCGCCGAACGGGAACGAGCGGGGCACCACCGCCCGGTGGGTGCCCCGATCGCTGGTCTCGTTCGCTCAGGCGTCGATGCGCTCGTGCTCCGGGGTCGGCTCCGGCTTCCGGCGCAGCTTCCGCAGCAGCGGCCACGCCAGCAGCACCGCGATGATCGCGTAGACCACCACCGCCATCGGCGAGTTCACCAGTCCGGTCAGCTCACCGTCGGACAGCTGCAGCGCCCGGCGCATCTGCTGTTCCGCGCTCGGCCCGAGGATCACGCCGATCACCGCGGGCAGCACCGGCAGCCCGTAGCGCCGCATGGCAAAACCGATCAGCCCGATGATGAACAGCAGAATCAGGTCGATCACCTCGCCGCCGACGGCGTAGGCCCCGACGCTGGCGAAGAACAGGATGCCCGCGTAGAGGTACGGCCGCGGGATCCGCAGCAGCTTCGCCCACACCGGCGCCATCGGCAGGTTGATCACCAGCAGCAGCACCGTGCCGACAAACAGGCTCGCGATGAGGCCCCACACCAGCGCCGACTCGCGTTCGAACAGCAGCGGGCCCGGCTGGATGCCGTACTGCTGGAACGCCGCCAGCATCACCGCGGCCACCGCCGTGGTCGGCAGGCCCAGCGTCAGCATGGACACCAGGGTTCCGGCGGCCGACGCGCTGGCCGTGGACTCGGGCCCGGCGACGCCTTCGATGGCGCCCTTGCCGAACTCGTCCTTGTGCTTCGACAGCCGCTTTTCCGTGACGTAGGACAGGAAGGTCGGGATCTCCGCGCCACCGGCCGGGATCGCGCCGAACGGGAACCCGATCACCGGCCCGCGCAGCCAGGGCTTCCAGGTCCGGCGAAGGTCCGCCTTGGACAGCCACGGCCGCCCGACCGGGATCGGCTTCGCCTGCTTCTGCCGCAGGTGCGCGGCCACCCACAGCGACTCGCCGACGGCGAACAGGCCGACCGCCACGATCACCACGTCGATGCCGTCGGACAGGTGCAGCGAACCGAAGGTCAGCCGCGACTGCCCGGTCATCTCGTCCAGCCCGACCAGGCCGATGGTCAGCCCGATCAGCAGTGACGCGAACCCGCGGACGCGGGACTTCCCGAGCACCGAGGTCACCGCGATGAACGCGAGCACCATGATGGCGAAGTAGTCCGGCGCGCCGATGTCCACGGCGAGCTTGGCCACCATCGGCGCCAGCAGCACCAGCGCGGTGGTGCCGATGATGCCGCCGATGAAGTGCCCGATCGCCGCCGCGGCCAGCGCCTGCGAGCCGCGGCCCTTGCGGGCCATCGGATTTCCTTCGATCGCGGCGACCACCGCCGCGCTCTCACCCGGGGTGTTCAGCAGGATCGACGTGGTCGACCCGCCGAACATGCCGCCGTAGTAGATGCCGGCGAACATGATGAACGCCGCGGTCGGGTCCAGCCCGTAGGTCACCGGCAGCAGCAGCGCCACCGCCATCGCCGGGCCGATGCCCGGCAGCACGCCGATCGCGGTGCCGAGAATGACGCCGATCGCGGCGAAGAGCAGGTGCTGTGGGGTGAGCGCGGTGCCGAACCCGTCCAGCAGATTGGTCAGCGCGTCCATCACAGCACTCCCATCAGCGGGCCGCCGGGCAGCGGGACCCCGAGCAGTTCGTTGAACGCCAGCCAGGTGATCACCGAGACCCCGGCCGCGATCAGCGGGTCGCGCACGAAGTTCCGGCTGCCCAGCGCGAAGGCCGCGCCCCAGAACATCAGCGCCGACGAGATCGGGAAGCCGACCGTGTCGATCAGCGCCGCGTTCAGCAGGAACGCCCCGGCCAGCAGCAGCACCGTGCGCCAGTCGGTCGGCGCGTCGAGATCGATGTCCTCACCGGCTTCGGCCTCGCCCTTGCCGCCGCGCAGCACGTTGACCGCGAGCAGCGCGGCCACCAGCACCAGCGCCGAGCCGACCAGCACCGGCACCGCCTTCGGCCCGACCGGGCCGCGCTGGGTGAAGTCGGTCGGAATGCTCAGCGCGTCGGTAAGCACCAGCACGCCGGTGGCCAGCAGGAGCACGCAGATGCCGAGTTCGGAATGCGCGCGCCACCAGCTCTCCTTCTCCGGCGGGCGGTCGACCGGTTCGTTGTCCACTGTGGTCGTCATGCCAGTCCCAGCTCCTTCAGCACCGAAGCGACCCGCTCGTTCTCCGCCTTCAGGAAGGCGCCGTACTCGTCCCCGGCGGAGAAGGCGTTGGTCCAGCCGTTGAGCCGGAGCGCGTCCTGCCACTGCTGGGTGTCCTGCAGCCTGGTGAACAGCGACACGAGCTTTTCCTTGTCGCCGTTGGAGATTCCGGGCGGCGCGACGATGCCGCGCCAGTTCGTGAAGCTGACGTCCACACCGGACTCCCGCAGGGTCGGCGCGTCCATGCCGGGCACCCGCTGCGGGCTGGTCACGGCCAGCGCGCGCAGTTCGCCCGCCTCGATCTGGTCGCGGGTCTCACCGATGCCGGAGACCCCGAAGCCGACCTTGCCGCCGAGCACCGACGCCATCAGCTCGCCGCCGCCGTCGAACGGCACGTAGTTCACCGTGGGCGGGGCGATGCCCGCCGCCTTGGCCATCAGCATCGGGGCCAGGTGGTCCGGCCCGCCGGGGGCCGAGCCGCCGCCGACCGGCACCGCGCCGGGATTGGCCTTCCACGCCTCGATCAGCTGGCCGATGTTCTGGTACGGCGAGTCCTTGCCCACCACCACGACGTCGGATTCCTCGGTCAGCTTCGCGATCGGGGTGGTGTCCTGCAGCGAGGACGGCGCGCGGTTGGTGTACACCGCGCCGACCACCCCGAGGCCCATCGACATCGCGAGCTTGCCGTTGCCGCGTTCGTTGACCAGCCTGCCGAGGCCGACCGTGCCGCCGGCACCGGGCAGGTTGAACACCTCGGTGGTGCCGTTGAGCCCGGCTTCCTCGATGGCCTTGACCGCGGTGCGGGCGGTGATGTCGTAACCACCGCCCGGCGCGTTCGGCACCATCACCCGGAAGTTGCGGATCTGGTCGCCGGACTCGTCGCTCCCGGTGGAGACCAGTGGTGGGATGAGCAGGACCAGCAGCGCGGCGGCAAGCACCGACAGCCAGGTCTTCGGGTTCTTCATCAGGCACTCCGTTGTACGCCTGCACGGGGTGACCTCGGTTACACGAGGCCGGTTAGCGAGTCATCGTGCCTTCGGCTGGGCCGTCTGTCTCGCTTGCGCGCTTATCGGTACTTGTGTTCGTTTTGCTCACGAGGGTCGCCTGTCCAAAAGATGCGATAGTGAGCGCCATGCAGCGTGGGTCATTGGCGCGCCAGCTGCTCGGATGGCAGCTGGTGATCGTGTTCGCCCTGCTCGCGTGCGTCGCGCTGTTCTCGGTGGCCCAGTCGAACAAGTCCTTCAGCGACGTCGAGGGCCGCCGCCTGCTCTCGGTGGCGGAGAACGTCGCCGCCACGCCGGGGGTCCGCGAGAACCTGCCCGACCCGCTGCGCCGCGACCCGCTGCCGGTGTTCGCCGAGGGCGCGCGGAGCCTGTCCGGCGCCGACTTCGTGATCATCACCGACCGCGCCCGCCGGATCATCACCTCACCCGATCCCAAGCAGGTCGGCACCACGCTCGACCTCGGTGACAGCATGATCACCAGCGGCCGCGCCTGGGTCGGCGAGATCGGCGACTCGCTGGTCGCGCACGTTCCGGTGATCAGCGATCGCGGCACGGTCGACGGCATCGTCGCGGCGGGCAAGGCCACACCCGGCTTCTTCGAGGGCTTCGGCAACTCGGCGAGCGACGCGCTGGCCCTGCTCGGCATCGCCACCGTGCTCGGCATCGCCGGTTCGGCGCTGCTCGCGTGGCGGGTCAAGCGGCAGACGCTGGGCATGGAGCCGAGGGAGATCGCCGGACTGGCCGAGCACCGCGAGGCGCTGCTGCACGGCATCAAGGAGGGTGTGCTCGGGCTGGACCAGCAGCACCGGATCACACTGGTCAACGACCAGGCGCGCGAACTGCTGGCGCTGCCGGACGACTGCGTCGGCACCGCGGTCGCCGACCTGGACCTCAACGAGCGGTTGCAGGACGTGCTCACCGGCCGGGCCGAGGGCGTGGACCAGATCGTGCTGCGGGCCGGTCGGGTGCTGGTGCTCAACCGGTTGCCGATCGCCGAACTGGGTGCCGTGGCCACGCTGCGCGACCGCACCGAGCTGGTCAACCTGCGCGAGGAACTGGCGGCCAGCTCACGCGCCACCGACACGCTCCGGGCGCAGGCGCACGAGTTCTCCAACCGGCTGCACACCATCGCCGGGCTGATCGAACTCGGCGAGTACGACGAGGTGCGCGAGTACGTCGACCTGGTCGCCCACGAGCAGGGCGAGTGGCAGGACAAGGTGACCAGCCGGGTGTCCGACATCGCGGTGGCCGCGCTGCTGATCGCCAAGGCCAGCCTCGCCGCCGAGCAGGGCGCCGGGCTGCGGCTGACCGACGACAGCAGACTGGACCCGGTGGACGAACGGCTGTCCGGGGATCTGGTCACCGTGGTCGGCAACCTGGTGGACAACGCGCTCGACGCGTTGCGCGCGGCCGGGCCGCGGCCCGGCGACTGGATCGAGATCGGCATCCGGCAGGACAAAACCCGGGTGGAGGTGGTGGTGCGGGATTCCGGACCGGGGGTGGCGCCGGAGATCGCCACCGAGGTTTTCGCGCACGGCTTCACCACCAAGGCCGCCGAGCACGGCGGGCAGCGCGGGCTCGGGCTGGCGCTGACCCGGCAGACCTGCATCCGGCGCGGCGGCACGGTCGAGGTGCACAACTCCGGCGGGGCGGTCTTCACCGCGGTGCTGCCGCTGATCCCCGAGCGGGTGGCGCGGTGATCCGGGTACTGGTGGTGGACGACGACTTCATGGTCGCGAAGGTCCACAGTGGATACGTCGAACGAGTGACCGGGTTCAGCGTGGTGGGCGTCGCCCACACCGGCGCGGACGCGCTGCGTGCGGTCCGCGACCTGCGCCCGGATCTGGTGCTGCTGGACATCTACCTGCCGGACATGGACGGGATCGCGGTGCTGCGCGCACTCCGTGCCGATCCCTCCACAGTGGACACCGATGTGGTGATCATCAGCGCCGCCCGTGACGTGGACACCGTGCGCAACGCGATGCGCGGGGGCGTACTGCACTACCTGATCAAGCCGTTCTCCGCCGCCGCCCTGCGCGACCAGCTGCTGCACTTCGCCGCGTTGCAGGCAAAACTCGCGCGCCTGTCGGAACGGCGCGAAGTGTCGAACCAGGAGGACGTGGACGACGTGTTCGCCACGCGTCCGCGTGGGGCGGGCGTACTGCCGAAGGGCCTCACCCAGCAGACCGCCGAGCTGGTGGCGCAGGCACTGCGTGCTCGCCCGGACGGGTTGTCCGCCACCGAATGCGCACAGGCCACCGAGCTTTCCCGGCCCAGTGCGCGCCGCTATCTGGAATATTTCGCGGAAACCGGAAAAGCCGAGGTCCGCCTGCGATACGGCGGCACCGGACGCCCCGAGCGCTTATACCACTGGATCACCGAATAAGCGAAGATCACCTATTCGGGCGGGTTCCCCGGCGTGCCGATCCCATCGGCCGATGCGATGGTGATCTTGTCACCGCCAAAACGCGACAGCGCGTTTTCCGGCACCCATTCAGCTGATGCGTTCGGGAAAGGGGAACGCGTGGATGCGCTGCTGCGAGATTTCGGCATCCTGATCACGATCGGTTTCATGGCCCTGCCCTTCACCGCGGCGGGCTGGTTCCTACTGGCCGCCCAGCGGCGGCGAAGAAGAAGACCCGCGCGCTTCGCGGTACTCACCGCGGGCGCGGATTCGGTCATCACCCTGATCGGCACCCTGGCCTTCGTGCTGGTGGCGATGCCCATTCCCGGGGCGAGCGGGAGCACGCTCCAGCTGGCCCCGGGCACCGACCTCGATCTGGCGTTGTCGGGGCAGGGATCGCTCTGGCAGATCGCCGGGAACCTGGTGCTGCTGCTGCCGCTCGGCGCGCTGCTGCCGCTGCGGGTCGCCGCCCTGCGCACGATTCCTCGGGTCACCGTGGCCGCGCTGAGCGTGTCGCTGCTGGTGGAGACCATGCAGTTCGTCATCCAGGCCGGGCGGGTCACCTCCGCCGACGACGTCCTGCTGAACACCGCCGGCGCCACGATCGGCGCCGCGCTGACCCGGAACTGGTGGCCGCGCCCGCCGGTCATCCCGCCGCAGTTGCGGCGCGGCGTCGGCGGGCAACACCGGCAGTACGCCGCGCGCTCGAGAGTCGTCTGGAGCGGCACGCGCTGCGCCCGGTGCGGTGTCGACCGGCCCGCGGCGCGGCACCTGGCCACCGCCGACCGCAACTGACCGGCTTTCTGTCTCGAAAACCACATTTGCGACATCGGCACCGGCCGTGAATGTGGCTTTCACGGCATATTCACGCTGCGAAAGCCGCATTCACGGCACGGTCAGTCGTCGTAGCCGCGACGCCGGGTTTTTTTGACGTCCGCGCGTCGTTTCTTCGCCGCGATCCGGCGTTCCTTCGAGCCACGCGTCGGTTTTGTCGGGCGGCGCGGCGGAGGCGGTGGCGCGGCGGCCTCGGACAACGCCATCACCAGTCGAGCCCGAGCCGCCTCCCGGTTCGCCAGTTGCGCCCGGTGCTCGCTCGCCGCGATCGTCAGCACGCCGTCCACCAACCGCCCGGCGAGCCGGTCGAGCAGGCGCGCCCGCAACGACTCCGGCACCGAAGGCGAACGCGCCACGTCGAACGAAAGCTCCACGCGCGAATCCGTGGTGTTCACCCCCTGGCCGCCGGGACCCGACGACCGGGAGAACCGCTCGGCCAGTTCGCCGGCCGGGATCACGAACCGGGAACCGACGCGGAGATCAGAACCGGGGGTGGTCACCGGAGAGCACCGCCCGCGGACCGTCCGGGTCCTCGGCGGGCCGGACGTCCCCGAGCACCCAGGCGGGCACGTGCCGCGCGGTCAGCACGGCGAGCGCGCGGTCGACCTCCTCCGGCCCGACGATGGCGACCATGCCGACCCCCATGTTGAAGGTCTTCTCCATCTCGGCGCGCTCGACCCGGCCGCGGTGCGCGATCAGCGGGAACACCGGCGCCGGCGTCCAGGTGCCGCGCTCCAGCGAGGCCACCAGCCCGCGCGGCATCACGCGCGCGAGGTTCGCCTCCAGGCCGCCACCGGTGATGTGCGCGAACGTGCGCACCTCGGTCTCGGCGGCCAGGGCCAGGCAGTCCTTCGCGTAGATCTTGGTCGGCTCGAGCAGTTCCTCGCCGAGCGTGCGGCCGAACTCCTCGACCTGGCCGTCCAGCGGCATCCGGGCGATCTCCAGCAGCACGTGGCGCGCCAAGGAGTACCCGTTCGAGTGAAGTCCGGAAGAACCCATCGCGATGACCACGTCACCGGGGCGGACCCGCTCCGGCCCGAGCACGTCGGCGGCCTCGACCACGCCGACCCCGGTCGCCGAGATGTCGTAGTCGTGCTCGCCCATCATCCCGGGGTGCTCCGCGGTCTCCCCGCCGAGCAGCGCGCACCCGGCCTGCACGCAGCCCTCGGCGATGCCGCCGACCAGCGCCTCGATCTTCTTCGGCACCACCTTGCCGACGGCGATGTAGTCCTGGAGGAACAGCGGCTCGGCCCCGGTCACCACCAGGTCGTCGACCACCATGGCGACCAGGTCGATGCCGACCGTGTCGTGCTTGTCCAGCGCCTGCGCCACGGCGATCTTGGTGCCGACGCCGTCGGTGGAGGAGGCGAGCACCGGCTCTTTCCAGCGGTCCAGCTTCAGCGAGAACAGCCCGGCGAACCCGCCGACCCCGCCGAGCACCTCGGGCCGCGTCGCCCGCTGGGCATGCGGTTTGAGCAGCTCAACCGCCTCGTCCCCGGCATCGATGCTGACGCCGGCCGCGGCGTAGGTTGCGCTCGTGGACTCGCTCACGAAAGCGGTCTCCGTCCTTGGGAGAAACGACTAGGGACGCCGGACGGCGTCTTCGGCACCGTACCCCGCAGGAGTGACGGGTTTGGCGGCACCGTCGGCGGCATCCAGACTTTCCAGCAGGTGTTTGCCGATCAGCGCGTCATCCGGCAACGCGATCGGGTACTCACCATCGAAGCACGCCGAGCACAGGCGTGACTTCGGCTGCTCGGAGGCCGCGATCAGCCCTTCGAGTGAAACGTATCCGAGCGAGTCGGCGCCGATGGACCGACGCACGCCGTCCGCGTCGACGCCGTTGGCGATCAGCTCGGCGCGGGAGGCGAAGTCGATGCCGTAGAAGCACGGCCAGCGCACCGGCGGCGACGCGATCCGGACGTGGACCTCCAGCGCACCGGCCTCGCGCAGCATGCGCACCAGCGCGCGCTGGGTGTTGCCGCGCACGATCGAGTCGTCCACCACCACCAGCCGCTTGCCGCGGATCACGTCCCGCAGCGGGTTCAGCTTCAGCCGGATGCCCAGTTGGCGGATGGTCTGCGACGGCTGGATGAAGGTACGGCCGACGTAGGCGTTCTTCACCAGGCCCGAGCCGTACGGAATGCCGCTGGCCTGCGCGTATCCGATGGCCGCCGGCGTGCCCGACTCGGGCACCGGGATGACCAGGTCGGCGTCGGCGGGGAACTCCTTGGCCAGCCGCTTGCCGATGTCCACCCGCGTGGCGTGCACGCTGCGACCGGCGATCGAGGTGTCCGGGCGGGCCAGGTAGACGTATTCGAAGACGCAGCCCTTGGGCTCCGGGTTGGCGAACCGCGAGGAACGCAGGCCCTCGGCGTCGATGGCGATCAGCTCGCCCGGCTCGACCTCGCGCACGAACGAAGCGCCGACGATGTCCAGCGCGGCCGTCTCGCTCGCGACCACCCAGCCGCGTTCGAGCCTGCCGAGCACCAGCGGGCGCACGCCATGCGGGTCGCGCGCGGCGTACAGCGTCGACTCGTCCGCGAAGACCAGGCAGAACGCACCGCGCAGGGTGGGCAGCAGGTCCAGCGCGGCGGCCTCGATCCCGCGGTCGGCGGCCGCGGACGCGAGCAGCCCGCAGACCAGGTCGGAGTCGCTGGAGGAACCGGTCAGCCCGGCGTGCGGCTTGAGCCCGGCGGCCAGCGTGCGTTCCCGCAGCTCGGCGGTGTTGACCAGATTGCCGTTGTGGGCGAAGGAAAGCCCGCTGCCGGTGTCGGTGGTGCGGAAGATCGGCTGCGCGTTCTCCCAGATGGTCGAGCCGGTGGTCGAGTACCGGCAGTGGCCGACCGCGATGTGGCCCTGCAGCGAGGACAGCACCTGCTCGTCGAAGACCTGGCTGACCAGGCCGAGATCCTTGAACACGACGATCTGCTTGCCGTCGGAGACGGAGATGCCCGCGGCTTCCTGCCCGCGGTGCTGCAGTGCGTAGAGCCCGTAGTAGGCGAGTTTCGCGACCTCCTCGCCGGGCGCCCAGACACCGAAGACACCGCATTCCTCGCGGGGTTCCGGGTCGGGCTGGTCGGTAACGGCAGGTCCAGTAGTCGACTGGTCGGATACCACCGAGGAGCTCCCTGGAGAAGTGGTCAGGCAGGGCCAGTGTAAACGCTGATCCGGCGGATCCGCCGGGCTGCGCGCGGCATCACACCGCGGTCCGTCCACATGCGAAAGCCCCGGGTGACCAGGTCACCCGGGGCCGGTAGTACGACTTCGCCGCCGTGCCGAAGCGCGGCCGGAAACTCAAGCGCTCGCCGGCAGCCACTTGGCCGCGCCGCCGCGGCCGGGCACCCAGCAGCCCCGGCCGCCCTGGCCGCCGGTTTCGGCCGCGACCGCGACTTCGGCCGGCTGGTCGGGCAGGGCGAGCAGTTGGTCGATCACGGTCAGCACGGAACCGCTGACCTGCCACAGCGTGGTGCGCGGGGCGAGGATGTCCGGTTCGCCGCCGGGCATCCTGGTGGCGATCACGTCGTCCTCGGCGTGCAGGCGCACCACGTCGATGACGTTTTCGTGCGCGCGGATGCCCACCACGGCGAGCACCTCGCCCTCCGGGCTGCGCGGGTGGACGAACTGGAAACCGCGGTCGATCAGCCGCCGCAGTCCGGTCTCGGTGTCACTGACCGGGGGCGCCGGGGCGGCTGCCACGAGATCAGCTGAGGACATCGTCGAACTCTCCGTCCTTGGCTCCGGCCAGGAAGGCCGCCATCTCGGCCCGGGTGTAGACCAGGGCGGGTCCGGTGGGGAAACGCGAGTTGCGGACCGCGATCTCCCCGGTGGCCAGCGGGGCGACCTCGACGCAGTTGCCCAGCGCGCCGCTGCGGGAGCTCTTCCGCCACTGCGCACCGGCGAGCAGATCGGCGGGCATGCCGTTCGAGACCTGCGGCACTTCGATCCCCCACCTTCCGGATTTACATGTTCAGCGGGTGCAAATGCACGTGCATTTGACTTGTGCTGATGACTCTAGCACGCAGTTCCGCAGATGAGGATGCACGTGCAGTAAATCCGCCACCTGTTCTCATAGCGTGAGGACAGTGGTTGACAACTTCCCACGAAGGTGTGAACACGAACCGACCAGACCGGCCTCGCGGTCACAAAAAGTGAGATTCGCGGGCGATCAGAGTTCCGCGCGGATCTTCGCGATGGTGGTGCGGCTGCGCTCCGGCGTTTCGGCGTCCACCGCCAGCCTGTCCAGCGCACGGCTGTACAACTCGAAGTCCGCCAGCTTCTCCAGGTAGAGCGCGCCGGCGAGGTGTTCGATGTACACGATGTTCGGCAGTTCGGGTTCGGCGAAGCGCAGCAGGGTGAACGCGCCCTCCGCGGAGTAACCGCTCAGCCGGTACGGCACCACCTGCAACGAGATGTGCGACATGGTGGTCATCTCGAGCAGGTGGTCCAACTGCTCCTTGAACACCTTTCGGCCGCCGATCGGCCGGTGCAGCACCGACTCGTCGACCACCGCCCACAACCGCGGCGCCTCCGGCCGGTTGAGCAGCTTCTGCCGCCGCATGCGGATCGCCACGCGGCGCTCCACGTCGTCGTCCCGCGACTCGGGGCGGCCGTGGCTGACGATCGCCCGCGCGTAGTCCTCGGTCTGGAGCAGGCCGGGCACGAACTGCAGCTCGTAGGTCTGGATGCGCTGCGAAGCCTCTTCCAACCCGACGTAGTCGTCGAACCAGCGGGGCATCAGGTCGTTGTAGCGGTTCCACCAGCCCGGCTGGTTGGACTGCTTGACCAGCTCGACGAAGGCGGAGCGCTCTTCGGGGTCGTCGACGCCGTACATGGTGAGCAGGTCGACGACGTCGCGCTCCTTGAAGCCGACGCGGCCCAGCTCCATGCGGCTGATCTTGGATTCGGAGGCTCGGATGCTGTAACCGGCCTCGGCGCGGGTCACGCCCTCGCGCTCGCGGAGGCGGCGGAGCTGGGTGCCGAGCACCATGCGACGAGCGGTGGGCCCGAAGGACTCACCGCCTGGCCCCTCGATCGAGGTCACTTGCGCTCCAGCTCCCTGTTCACTCACACCAGCAGTGAGGCGACCACCCAACGTACATATCCATTGTGCACTGTCAAGCCCGCCCTCGTTTACCCACTGGACGTACCCCCCTACGCTACGTGGAACGTGGTCCAGTTCACAATCCCAGGAGGTCCGCCATGCCTGCCGGAACCGCTGCTTCGTCCGAACGCGTACCGGTGGGGGTGGACCCCACGCGCGCCAGCATCGCCAGGGTCTACGACGCCTTCCTCAACGGGAAGGACAACTACGAGATCGACCGCGAGGTGCTCCGCGGCGTCCAGCAGAAGGCGCCGGAGGCGCAGGACCTGGCCACCGAGAACCGCGGCTTCCTGATCAGGGCGTGCCGGTTCCTCGCCGGGCAGACCGGCGTCACGCAGTACCTCGACCTCGGCTCCGGCCTGCCCACCGCGGAGAACACGCACCAGGTCGTGCAGCGCCTGGTGCCCGACTCGGTGGTGGTCTACGTGGACAACGACCCGGTGGTGCTCGCGCACGGGCGCGCGCTGCTGGAGGAGAACGACCAGACCCACCTGACCTCGGCGAACATCTTCAAGCCGCGCGAGGTGCTGGAGAACGAGGACGTGAAGGCGAACCTGGACTTCAGCCAGCCGATCGCGCTGCTGCAGGCGGGCACGCTGCACCACCACGTCGGTGACCCGGCTGAGCCTGCCCAGATCATGCGCGAGTACATCGACGCGCTGGCGCCGGGGTCGTACGTGGTGATCAGCCACTTCCTCGATCCGGAGAACGAGCACAGCCCGGTCGCCCGCAAGATGGAGGAAGTGTTCGTGCACAGCCCGATGGGCTCGGGCACCTTCCGCACGCACAAGGAGCTGCTGGAACTGTTCGACGGCCTGGAGATGGTCGAGCCGGGCCTGACCCGCTGCGCCGACTGGTGGCCGGACGGCCCCCGGATCAAGCCGCTCAACCAGGTCCAGCACTGCATCGCCGGCGGCATCGGCCGCAAGAACTAGGCCGCCGCCACTCACTCACAACCGCAGGATCGGCAGCCAGTGGGCGAGGTCGGCGCGGCTTCCCGACGCGCTGACCCGCCCGGCGTCCACCGCGGCGGCCCAGTCGAGCCGCCCGGTGGCCAGTTCCAGCCAGGTGCGCGGATCGGTCTCCACCACGTTCGGCGGCGTGCCCCGGGTGTGGCGCGGCCCGTCCACGCACTGCACCGCCGCGAACGGCGGCACCCGCACCTCCACCGACCGGCCCGGCGCGTCGGCGGCCAGCGTGCGCAGGCTCAGCCGGACCGCCTTGGCCAGTTCCTGGCGCGCGGGCTCCGGACCGTCCCCGGTCAGCCAGGGTACGACCGCGGCCACCGCGGTCCGTAACTCAGCGGGGTCGACCGAACGCGAAGCGGGCATGCGCTCCACAGTAGAGTGGGCGCTCATCCGGCTTGCTCAAAACCCAGGATTCGAAGGAACGACATGGCGCAGCGCGATGACTCGGACCGGGCCACGGCCGACGGCCGCCCGGTGGCGATCCCGAAGATCACCGACGAGATGCGCGCGAACGCCAGGGCCAATCCGGACAGCTGGCTGTACGTGATCGACGAAGCCTTCGACCCGAACGGCCCGGTGCCCTCGTGGGCGGTGGTCGGCGCGTACCCGGTGAACACCGCGGGCGACGTGGTCGAGGACTTCCACCCCAACGACCGGTACCGCCCGTCGCCGAAGGCACTCGGTTTTCCCGAGCCGGGCAACGAGCTGGAGCGGCTGCTGCAACTGGTCCGGACCAAGCACCGCCCGGCGGGCGACCTGCCGCGGGTCATTCTCGACTCGACGCTTTTTGTCTACGCCATGTCGCCGGTCCAGCGCACGGTGATCGGCTTCCACAACACCGACGGCCGGGTGCTCGTGCCCGCCTACACCGCGAAGAGCCTGGTGCCGAAGGACTGGCCGCACGCCCGCGCGGTGCTCGGCCGGGACATGGTCGAACTGCTCGCCGGGCACCCGGTGGCGATCAATCCGCACGACGTGGTGACCGCCGTCGTGCCGGCCGAGCACCTGCTGAAGGCGCTCGCCGAGGAAGCCGCTGACCAGGGCTGATTCACTCGATCGCGGGACGCTCGCCGCGCGAAGTTGGCTCGATGGAGGCATCGTGTCGACTGGATGATCAGCCCCTACGCGGCAGGAGCGATGCGATGCGCCCGTTTCCGTGTCTCGCGATGTGCGCCGGGCTGGCCCTGATCGCGCCGGCGATCAGCGCCGTCCCCGCCACCGCCGACTACTCGCTCGCCGAGAACAACCGGGCGGGCTCCCAGATCGCCGCCATCGAAGGCGTGCACGGGGTTCCCGACCACGGCCGGTACGCGGCCGAAGGCCAGACGCTTGGCCACGACGTCAGCGGGCACCAGGGCGCGGTCGACTGGCCCGCCGCGGCGGGCGCGGGCGCGAAGTTCGTCTACGTCAAGGCCACCGAAGGCACCGGCTTCACCAATCCGCGGTTCGGCCAGCAGTACAACGGCGCGCACGGCGCCGGCCTGGTCCGCGGCGCCTACCACTTCGCGCGCCCCGACGTCTCCGGCGGCGCCGAGCAGGCGCACTACTTCGTGGACAACGGCGGCGGCTGGTCCGGTGACGGCAGGACGCTGCCCGGCGCGCTCGACGTGGAGTACAACCCGTACAGCGACGACAAGTGCTACGGCCGCGACGCCGCCGGAATGACCGCGTGGATCAAGGACTTCTCCGACACCTACGCGCAGCGCACCGGCCGCGCGCCCGCCATCTACACCTCCACCAGCTGGTGGAAGAAGTGCACCGGCGACACCGCCGCGTTCGGCGGGACGAACCCGCTCTGGCTGGCCAGGTACGCGCCGGAAATCGGGCCGCTGCCCGCCGGCTGGGCGCACCAGAGCATCTGGCAGTGGGCCGACGCCGGCGCCCTGCCCGGCGACCAGAACTACTTCAACGGCACCGAGGACCGCGTCACCGCCATGGCCGGCGGCTGACCCGAAAATTACTCACCGCAGACAGATCTTTCACGCGATTTCGTGACAAAGCCGACTCGGTCGTTAACAATCAACGCTCGAGCGGTCACCTGCAGTGAGCCGTTCACCGCGAGGGTATATGTGAAGGGATTCCCCTATGTCCATGCGAAGAAGCCGTCGCCTTTCCGGCGCGGTCGTCACCATCTCGGCAGGCCTGCTCCTGCTGGGCACGCTCGCCCCTGCATCAGCGAGCACCTACAACGACGACACCGGCACCGCCCCCGCTGAAGCGGTACCGGCCTTCATCGACGGGCTGCCCGTGGATGAGTACGTGCGCAAGTACGACCATCCGATCGGCTCCCAGATCCGGCTGGTGGAGGGTGACCACTCCACCGAGGAGACCAAGGAAGCCGCCCGGCGGGAACCCGCCGTCGGGCCGGACGGGAAGCAGGTGCTGGCCAGCGTCGAGGGCATCGACGTGAGCGGGCACCAGCAGAACGTCAACTGGCAGAACTGGTGGAACCAGGGCAAGCGGTTCGCCTTCGTCAAGGCGACCGAGGGCACGGGGTACAAGAATCCGTACTTCACCCAGCAGTACAACGGTTCCTACAACATCGGCATGATCCGCGGGGCGTACCACTTCGCGCTGCCGGACCGCTCGTCCGGCGCCGCGCAGGCGGACTACTTCGTGAACAACGGCGGCGGCTGGTCCGGTGACGGCAAGACGCTGCCGGGTGCGCTCGACATGGAGTACAACCCGTACGGCGCGACCTGCTACGGCAAGTCGCAGGCGTCGATGGGGGCGTGGGTCCGCGAGTTCCACGACCGCTACCACGCGCGCACCGGTCGCTGGCCGGTCATCTACACCTCCACCAGCTGGTGGAACCAGTGCGTCGGCACCAGCCAGAACTTCGGCAGCACCGTGCCGCTCTGGGTCGCGCGCTACAGCTCGTCCGTCGGGACCCTGCCGCACGGCTGGGGTTTCTACTCCTTCTGGCAGTACACCTCGACCCCGATCGACTTCAACCGGTGGAACGGGGACTACGCCCAGCTGCAGAAGATGGCCACGGGCTGAGCCGGGCTCCCGGGGGATTCCGCTGGCCGGGATCCCCCGGGATCTCTCAGCCGGGCTAAGGGCGCTCCAAGGCGAACTCGGTAGACCTTCCGGTGTCGACCGCGCCGAACGGAGGGCAGCCCGATGACCTACGAAGAGCCGGGGAGAAAACCGCCGACCGGGCTGCTGATCGGTATCGCCGCGGGGGTGGTGGTGCTGGCCGTGCTGGGGTTCACCGCGTTCATCGCCCCCGGCTTCCTGACCGGCGACCCCGAACCCGTGGCGGCTCCGGCCACCACCAGCAGCGCCCCCGCCCGCACCACCACGCCGCCTTCCTCCCGGCCGACGGAAACACCGAGCCCGGCACCGTCGTCCGCCGAGCCCGCGCCGGGTGGCCGAGGCGGCTCCGGTCCCGCCGACGCCAGTGTCGAAAAGGTGATCAAGGACTTCGTCGCCGCGTTGAACGCGGGTGACGCGAACGGGGCGAAGGAGCTCATGTGCGCGGGCGGCCGTGGTGACGATTCGGCCGTGGGCGCGCTCGCCGCGCAGAAGCCATCGCTGGCGGTGAGCGGCCTCCAGGCCAAGTCGTCGAAGGTGCTCACCGGGCAGGTCACCGGCACCGCCGGCGGCAAGCCGGTGGAAGCCAGCGTGACCGCCACCGCGGCCATCGGCGAGGCGTGTGTCGGGCTGTTCACCGTGTCGTGACCAGCCATTTCCGGGAGCCGCTGTGCTTCTGGCCATCCCAGCCGGAAGAATGGGCCGCGCCGCAGCTCGCAGTGTGGTGAGATGCGACCCGCAACGCCCGCTTCACGGAAGGCAGCCTGATGACCTACCCACCGCAGCCGGGGCAGCCCTACGGTGAGCAGCCCGATCCGTACGGCCAGGGCGGCTATGGCCAGCAAGGTCAACCGGGTCAGCCGCAATCGGGCGGTTTCCCGCAGCAGGGCCAGCCATACGGCCAGCAGCCCGGTTACGACCCCTACGGCCAGCAGCAACAGCAGCCGTACGGTCAGCAGCAGCCCTACGGCCAGCAGCCGGGTTACGACCAGTACGGGCAGCCGACGCAGCAGTACCAGGGCTACCCGGGTGGTGGCGACGGCTTCGGCGGGCCGCCCCCGAAGAAGAACAAGGCCGGGCTGTGGGCGGGCATCGCGGTCGGTGTGGTCGTGCTGGTGGCACTGGGCATCACCGGCTTCGTCGCGCCGGGCTTCTTCCTGAGCAAGGACGAGCCGACGAACACCGCCGGCGGCCAGACCAGCAGCCAGGCGCCGCCGAGCGAGCCGAGCAAGGCGCCGTCGTCGAAGAAGGCCCCGTCGAGCGCGCCGAGCAAGGCCCCGAGCAGCAAGTCGAATCCCGGTGGGACCGGGGACGCCGCGGTGGAGAAGGTCATCCGCGACATGGTCGACAAGATCAACGCCGCGGACGCCAGTGGGGCGATGAGCTTCGTCTGCGACGGTTCGGAGGGCTCGACCCAGTCGACCGTGGACGAGCTGGTGGCCAAGAAACCGAACCTGACCATCGACGAGGTCACCTCGGACACCCCGGGCACCGTGGTCGCCACCGCGACCGGGTCGGCCGGCGGGCAGCAGGTGCACGCCACCTTCGGTGCCGGTGACCTGAGCACCGGCCCGTGCGTGGCCGCGGTGTTCGCTTTCTGATCCCGGTTGCCCCACCTTCCGGCCCGACCAGGCAGAATGCCGGTCAGGGGCAACGCGCACGGACTCGGGGAACCCGGGCCTCCGTCTCCGCGTCGCAGCTATGGGGCGCAGCTCGCGCACGCAGTACTCACGGAGGCTTGACATGACGTACCCACCTCAGCCGGGGCAGCCGTACGGCCAGCAACCCGACCCGTACGGCCAGGGGCAGGGCCAGGGCGGGTACCCCCAGTCAGGCGGCTTCCAGCAACCTGGCCAGCAGCCCGGTTACGACCAGTACGGCCAGCAACAGCAGCAGTACCCCGGCTACGACCAGTACGGCCAGCAGCAACAGCAGGGGTACGACCCGAACCAGCAGTACCAGGGCTACCCGCAGCAGGGCGGCTACGGCACCCCGCCGCCGAAGAAGGGCAAGACCGGGCTGTGGATCGGCCTCACCATCGGCGTTGTCGTGCTGGTGGCGCTGGGCATCACCGGGTTCGTCGCGCCGGGCTTCTTCCTCGGTGACGACAAGGAAGGCCCCGAGGGCACCACGAACGCGATCGTGGCCGCGCTGAACACGCAGGACAGGACCGCGATGCAGGGGCTGATCTGCGCGGACGCCGACGAGACCGTCAAGCAGGTGCCGGACAACCTCAACGAGCTGAGCGCGGCCAAGCTGGTCAGCGGGCCGACGAAGAAGTCCGACACCGAGTACACCGCCACGGTCGAGGTGACCGAGAAGAAGGACGGCGACACCAGCCAGTTCGACGGCACCCTGGTGCAGGCGGGCGACAAGTGGTGCTGGAAGGGCCTCGGCAACGCCAGCAACACCGGCAGCGGCAAGTCCTCGTCCAAGCCCTCGTCCGGGCCGAAGTCGTCCAGCCCGAAGGGCTCGTCGAAGCCGAGCAGCGCCCCGTCCGGCAAGACCGACGGCAAGGCCGTGATCGACGAGTTCATCAGCAAGGTCAACTCCGGTGACAAGTCCGGCGCGCTGTCGATGGCCTGCTCCAGCACCGCGAGTCTGCTGGAGACCACGGTCGGTTACGCGATCGACGGCCAGGGCAGCTACACCGTCGCCTCGGCCCCGCCGGACGAGACGCTGGTGAGCGCGGACATCACCGGCACCGAAAGCGGCCGCTCGGTCTCGGGTTCGGTCAGTGCGACGAACTTCGACGACGCCGGGTTCTGCATCAGCACCTTCTACGCCTTCTGAGTTCGTGCGGCGTGCGCTGAAGTCCCCGCTGGCACTGACGATCGCGCTCGCGGTCGTGCTGCTGGTGGGGATCAGTGCCTGGCTGCTCACCGATCCGAAGACCACCCGTGCCGACGCACTGCGCACGGGTGGTCTCGCCGGTGGGGCCATCGTCGCGCTGTACGCGCTGTGGCTCAACGACCGGCGGCGCAAGGTCGAAGAGGGCAGGCAGGAGATCGAGCGGCAGCGGCACGTGCTGGAAAGCCACCGGGCCGAACGTGACCTGGAACGGGTTTCCGACGAGCGTTTCGCGAAGGCCGTCGAACTGCTCGGTGACGACGCGGACCAGGTCCGCGTGGGTGCCCTGCACGCGCTGGCGGGCCTGGCGCGGACGCGGGTGGCCTATCGGCAGACCGTGCTCGACGTGCTGTGTTCCTATCTGCGCCGCCCGTTCGAGCAAAAGGACGAGCAGCCGGAAAACGAGCGCGAGCGTGTGGTCCGGCAGACCGCGCAGCGCCTGATCGCCGAGCTGCTCCCGAAGCGGGACGACACCGAAGCCGAGGTGTACAACCTCGACCTGACCACCGCCACCTTGGAGCAGTTCGACCTGTCGGGTCGCCGCGTCGGCGAACTCACCCTGCGCCACGCCAGCCTTCACCGGTCGACGCGATTCCACGAGATGCGTATCGAAGGTCCACTGTGGATGACCGCGGCGGAACTGCACGGCAAGCTGCGCCTGCACGACTCGACCATCGGGCGGGGCTGGTTCAGCGGCACCAAATTTCTCGCCGCTGCCCACTTCGAGCGCAGCGAATTCGGCGAGCAGGTCTCCTTCGCAGGCGCGGTGTTCAGCGACGAGGCGGTGTTCGAGGGCACCACCTTCGCCGATTCGCTGAGCTTGCACCGCACGAAGTTCGACGATTACCTGGACTTCCGGATCACCGCGGTGCCGGTGCCGCTGGAGCTGTACCACACGCTGGTCCGCCCGGAGCGCGAACACGAGCTGCCGGCCGGCCTGGAAACCCAGCGCCAGCCGAACGGCGACGTGCGGATCGTCGCCGTCCGGCCCTGAGCGCTCAGTCGAACAGGGCGGGGAGCGTGCGCTCCCAGGTCTCCCGCAGCTCGTCGAGGCCGAAGCTGGTCACGCCCTGGATCTCCAGCGAGCCCGAGTCCGGGTCCACCACACCGGTCTTGCGCCACGGCAGGCCGCGCGCGGTGCACATCTCGGTGAACCGCAGCTCCTCGGTCCGCGGCACGGCGACCAGCACCCGGCCGGCCGACTCGGAGAACAGCTGCACGAACGGGTCCTGCTCGTCGTCCAGCACCACCCTGGCGCCGCACTGTCCGATGAGGACGGTCTCGACCAGCGTCTGCGCCAGGCCGCCGTCGGACAGGTCGTGCGCGGCGGAGATCATCCCGTCCCGCGAACCGGCGACCAGGATCTCGGCGAGCAGCTTCTCGCGCGCCAGGTCCACCTTCGGCGGCAGGCCGCCGAGGTGCCCGTGCACGATGTGCGCCCAGGCCGAACCGTCCAGCTCGTCGTGGGTGTCACCGAGCAGCAGCAGGGATTCCCCCGCCTCCGCGCCGATCCCGGTCGGGATGCGGCGGCGGACGTCGTCGATCACGCCGAGCACGCCGACCACCGGCGTCGGCAGGATCGCGGTGTCCCCGGTCTGGTTGAAGAAGCTGACGTTGCCGCCGGTCACCGGCACGCCCAGTTCCGCGCACCCGTCGGCGAGGCCGTGCACGGCGCGCTCGAACTGCCACATCACGCCGGGATCGGTCGGCGCGCCGAAGTTCAGGCAGTTGGTCACCGCGACCGGGGTGGCGCCGCTGGTGGCCACGTTGCGGTAGGACTCCGCGAGCGCCAGCTGGGTGCCCAGGTACGGGTCGAGATAGACGAACTTGCTGTTGCAGTCGGTGGACACGGCGACACCGCGGCCGGTCGACTCGTCGATCCGGATCACCCCGGAGTTCGACGGCTGCGCCAGCACGGTGTTGCCACGCACGTAGCGGTCGTACTGGCTGGTGACCCATTCCTTCGACGCCTGGTTCGGCGAGGAGATCACCTTCAGCACCGTCTCGCGGATCTCGTCCCCGGTCGACGGGCGCTCCAGCGACGCCGTGGTGTCCGCCTGCAGAGCGTCCTGAGTGGACGGACGGGCGAACGGGCGGTGGTAGACCGGGCCCTGGTGCGCCACGGTGCGCGGCGGCACGTCCACCACGACCTCGTCGTGCCAGGTGATCACCAGGTGCTCGCCGTCGGTCACCTCGCCGATCTCGGTGGCGGTGACGTCCCACTTGGCGCAGACCGCCATGAAAGCGTCCACATCGGACGGTGCGACCACGGCGCACATGCGTTCCTGCGACTCGCTGGAGAGGATCTCCGCCGGGGTCATGCCCTCGGCGCGCAGCGGAACCCGGTCCAGCACGATGTGCATTCCGCCGTCACCGGCGGCGGCCAGTTCGGAGGTGGCGCAGGACAACCCGGCCCCGCCGAGGTCCTGGATGCCGACCACCAGCTTCTGCGCGAACAGTTCGAGGCAGCACTCGATGAGCACCTTCTCGGTGAACGGGTCGCCGACCTGCACGCTGGGCAGCTTCTTGCGCCCGGTGTTCTCCGAGAAGCTGTCGCTGGCCAGCACCGAAACGCCGCCGATGCCGTCGAGGCCGGTGCGCGCGCCGAACAGGATGATCTTGTTGCCGGTGCCCGAAGCGTGCGCGAGGTGCAGGTCCTCGACGCGCATCGCGCCCACGCACAGCGCGTTCACCAGCGGGTTGCCCGCGTAGCTCTCGTCGAAGACGACCTCACCGCCGATGTTCGGCAGGCCGAGGCAGTTGCCGTACCCGGCCACCCCGGCGACCACGCCGGGCAGCACGCGGCGGGTGTCCGGCGCGTCGGCCGGGCCGAAGCGCAGCGGGTCGGCCACCGCGAGCGGGCGCGCGCCCATCGCCAGGATGTCGCGCACGATGCCGCCGACGCCGGTGGCCGCGCCCTGGTAGGGCTCCACGTAGGACGGGTGGTTGTGGCTCTCCACCTTGAAGGTGACCGCCCAGCCGTCGCCGATGTCGACCACACCGGCGTTCTCGCCGATGCCCGCCAGCATCTTGGACCGCATCTCGTCGGTGGTGGTCTCCCCGAAGTAACCCAGGTGCACCTTCGACGACTTGTACGAGCAGTGCTCGCTCCACATCACCGAGTACATCGCCAGTTCGGCGTCGGTGGGACGGCGGCCGAGGATTTCCCGGATCCGGGCGTACTCGTCCTCGGCCAGGCCGAGCTCGAGATAGGGCTGCGGCACGTCGGGCGTCGCCGCGGCGTGCTCGGTGGTATCGGTGCTGGTCACGGTGTCCGCGTTGGGGGAGGCCACGACTAGAAGAGTAACTGTGGCGCGGAGCGCCCCCGTTGAGGGTGGTGGTGGGTGGCGGGCCGGGGATACGTGTGTGACTGACGGCACCTCGCTGGGTGGTCGCGGAAAATCGGTCGCTCGCGCGGGCGACTCCCGCATACCGTCGAAAACCGTGTCCGAGAAACCGTATCCCGCGCCGGACGTGCGCCTGCCCGAGCGGCTGACCCCGCTGGGTTATCTGCTGGCGGTGCTGCGGTCGCGGCCGTGGCTGGCCGGGGGCACGGCGGTGCTTGGCGCGCTGTGGCTGGTGCCGGGCGCGCTGCTGCCGCTGGTGGTCGGCCAGGCGATCGACGCGGGCATCGCCGGCGCGGACACCGCCGCGCTGGTCTGGAACGTGGTGCTGATCGCCGGGCTCGGTGTGCTGCAGACGGTGTTCGGCGCGGGATTGCTGTTCAGCGCGCACGGCATGTGGTTGCACGCCGCGTCCACCACGCAGCGCCTGGTTTCGCACCACACGCTGCGGCTCGGCGCCGGGCTGCGCGGGCAGGCGGACACCGGCGACATGATGGCGATCGCGTCCTCGGACGAGAACCGGGTCGGCGCGATCTTCGAGGTGTTCGGCCGGGTGCTCGGCGCGGTGGTCGCCTTCCTGACCGTCGGCATCGTGCTGCTGGGCACCTCGCCGCTGCTGGCCGCGGTCGCGCTGGTCGGCGTGCCGCTGGCGGTGGCCGGGATCGGCCCGCTGATCGCACCGCTGCAACGTCGCCAGGAGGCCCAGCGCGAGGATCTGTCCACGGTGAACGCGCTGGCCGCGGACATCGTGTCGGGCCTGCGCGTGCTGCGCGGCGTCGGTGGTGAGCGGCAGTTCGCGAAGCGGTTCGCCACCGCCAGCCAGCGCGTGCGCGAGCAGGGCAACGCGGTGGCCAGCAGCACTTCGTGGCTGGTCGGCGCCGAGGTCCTGCTGCCGGGTTTGGTCACCGTGGCGATCACGTGGCTGGGGGCGAAGCTGGCGGTCGCGGGCACGATCACCGTCGGCGAACTGGTCGCCTTCTACGGCGCTTCGGCGTTCCTGATCATCCCGGTGAGCACCACCACGGAGGCGGCCGGTTCGTTCTCCGGCGCGATGGTGGCGGCGCGGAAGGTCTGCAAGATGCTGAACCTGCGGCCGAAACTGACCGACGCCGCCGACCCGATCGCACTGCCAGACGGTCCGCTCGAACTGCACGACACCGAATCGGGCTTCACCGCGGTCGCCGGGAAGCTGACCGTGGTCGAGTCGCCGGACGCCGAGGAGCTGGCCGCCCGGCTGGCGCGGTTCACCGACCCGGCCGAGCCGGTGCTGGTGTCCGGAGTGGACGTCCGGCGCGCGGCACTGGCCGAGCTGCGCTCGCGGGTGGTGTACGCGCACAACCAGGACGTCTGGTTCTCGGGAGTGCTGCGGGAGCAGATCGTCACGCCCGGCTCGGTCACCGTGGAAGCCGCGCTCACCGCGGCGGACGCGGACGACATCGTGGACGCGTTGCCGCTCGGGCTCGACGAGCTGATCGGCGAACGCGGCCGGGAGGTCTCCGGCGGGCAGCGGCAGCGGCTGAACCTGGCCAGGGCGCTGGCGCTGGACGCGGACGTGCTGCTGCTGGACGAGCCGACGTCCGCCGTGGACGCGCACACCGAGGCACGCATCACCGAACGGGTCGCCGAGCTGCGGCGGGGCCGGACCACGGTGGTGTTCAGCCAGAGCCCGCTGTGGCGGGCGGTCGCCGACGAATACGTGGTCAAGGAGAGACAACCGTGCAGCTGAAGCTGCCGCTGGCCGACGTGGCGCAGGCCCGCGGCTGGGCGATCGGCACGATGAAGGCGTTCCGCCGGGAGTTCGTGCTGGTGATCCTGTTCTTCTGCCTGGCGGGCGCCGCCGGGCTGGTCGGCCCGCAGGTGCTGGGACTGCTGGTCGACTCGGTGGTCGAAGGCGGCGGGTTGTCACTGGATCTGCTGGCGCTGGTCTTCGTGGTGGTGCTGGTGGTGCAGGCCGTGCTGAAGAAGGCGGCCAACCGGCGGGCGGGCCTGCTGGGCGAGCGGGTGCTGGCGAAAACGCGCGAGGAGTTCGTCGGGGACGCGCTGAAGCTGCCGCTCGGCACCGTGGAGGCGGCGGGCACCGGCGACCTGCTCAGCCGCGCAACGTCCGATGTGGACAAAGTCGACTACGCGATGCGTTACGCGGTACCGGAAATCACCGTCGCGCTGATCACCGTCGCGCTGACCGTGGTGGCCATGGTGCTCACCTCGCCGCTGCTGGCGCTTGGCCTGCTGGTCGCCGTGCCGGTGTTGTACCTGCCGACCCGGTGGTACTGGCGGCGGGTGCCGTCGGTGATCGAGCGCATGCTGGACGCCTGGGGCGACGTGCAGTCGGGACTGCACGAGTCCACCGAGGGCGCCCGGACCGCGGACGCGCTGGGCATGATCGAACGCCGCGTCGCCGACGGCGACCGACGGCTGGCACGCGCCGTCGACGGTGAGCGCCACCTGCGGAAACTGCAGGTCAGGTGGGCTCCCTGGCTGGAGCTTTCGCACGCGCTGCCGGTGGCCGCGATGCTGCTGATCGGCGCATGGGCGTACACGCGGGGCTGGGTCGGACTGGGCACCATCACCACGATGGTGCTGTACATGCAGATCATGGCCGGTCCGCTGGACGAACTGCTGTGGTGGATCGAGGACGTGCAGGTGTCGGGGACCGCGTTGCGCCGGGTGATCGGTGTGCGGAACGCGGCTTCCACGCCGCCCACGGGCGCCGAATCGCCATCGGGTACCGAGATCGAAGTGCGGGACGTGCGTTTCGGCTACTCGGCGGACCGCGAGGTGCTGCACGGCATCTCGTTGTCGATCCCGCGCGGGCAGCGGCTGGCGATCGTCGGGCCGTCGGGTGCCGGGAAGTCCACCCTCGGCCGCCTGCTGGCGGGCATCGCCGCGCCCGATTCGGGTTCGGTGACCATCGGCGGCGCGGAGGTCTCGCGGCTGCCGGAGGACGTGCTGCGGGGTGAGGTGCTGTTGCTGACGCAGGAACACCACGTCTTCGCGGGCACGCTGCGGGAGAACCTGACGCTGCCCGCGGGGACGTGGTCGGACGAGGCGCTGTTCGACGCACTGGACTCGGTGGGCGCGGGCTCGTGGGCGCGCTCGTTGCCGGACGGCCTGGACACCAAGCTGTCCTCGAGTGCGGTGCCCGCGGCGATGGCGCAGCAGCTGGCGCTGGCGCGCGTGGTGCTGGCGGACCCGCACACCCTGGTACTGGACGAGGCGACGTCACTGCTGGACACGGGTTCGGCGCGGGAGCTGGAACGCTCGCTCACGCAGGTACTGGCCGGGCGGACGGTGATCGCCATCGCGCACCGCCTGCACACCGCGGCCGCCGCGGACCGGGTCGCCGTCATCGACGGCGGCACCATCACAGAGCTGGGTACCCACGAAGAGCTACTGGCTGCTGATGGGCCCTACGCGAGGTTGGTTCAGGCGGCTACGGCCTGAGGGTCCGCCCGGGATGGCTGTTCCGGCGGGATGGCTGTTGTTCCGGCGGGTGGCCACCCCGCTGTTTGATTGTGACTACGGCGAAGACCGTGTTTGGCTGTGGAGCGGGGATGGGGAAGGGCTGGGTGGGTAGGTGGTCGGCTGCCGTTGCCGGGTGGCGGTTTTGGCAGCTGGTTTGGGGAGGGTGTGGAGTGCCAGTCAGCTGGTTAGGGCGCCGGTCAGGGTGTCGACGGCGGAGTAGAACATGCCCAGGCCGTCGTCCGAGGGGCCGGTCAGGGCGTCGATGGCGTGTTCCGGGTGGGGCATCAGGCCGACCACACGGCCGTTCGCGCTGGTGATGCCGGCGATGTCGTTGCGCGAGCCGTTCGGGTTCTCGCCGACGTAGCGGAAGACCACCCGGCCCTCGCCCTCCAGCATGTCCAGGGTGGGCTGGTCGGCCACGTAACCGCCCTCGCCGGACTTCAGCGGGACCAGGATCTCCGCGCCCTGCTCGTACCGGGTGCTCCACGCGGTGGTGTTGTTCTCCACCCGCAGCCACTGGTCACGGCAGACGAAGTGCAGCTTGTGGTTGCGCACCAGCGCCCCCGGCAGCAGCCCCGCCTCGCACAGGATCTGGAAGCCGTTGCAGATGCCGAGCACCGGCATGCCCTTGGCGGCCGCCTCGACCACCTCGGTCATCACCGGGGCGAACTTCGCGATGGCCCCGCAGCGCAGGTAGTCACCGTAGGAGAAGCCGCCGGGCACGATCACCGCGTCGACCCCGCGCAGGTCGTGGTCGGCGTGCCAGAGCGGCACGGCCTCGGCGTCGGAGTAGCGGGCGGCGCGGGAGGCGTCGACGTCGTCGAGCGTGCCGGGAAAGGTGATGACCCCGATGCGGGCGCTCACGCGTCCACCCGCCGCACGGTCCAGTCCTCGATCACCGGGTTGGCCAGCAGGCCCTCGGCGATCTTCGCCAGCGTCTCGTCGTCGACGGAGTCGTCGACTTCGAGCACGAAGTGCTTGCCCTGGCGGACGTCGGTCACGCCCTCGAAGCCGAGCCGGGGCAGCGCGCCCGCCACCGCTTGGCCTTGCGGGTCCAGGATCTCCGGCTTGGGCATGACGTCCACGACGACTCGGGCCACGGCTGGTCGGCTCCCTATGTGTGCAGGTCAGCGGTACACCCAGAGCCTACTTCACGGTCACCGGCAAACCGGTGGGTAGCCCCCCGACAGAAGCCACCCACCGGACTGCGGCGTGCTCAACCGGCGGCGCGGTACCGGTTCAGCGCACGACCTCGACCACCTCGCCCGGCTGCAGGGCGCGGTAGAAGGTGACGGCCGCGTTGTGCGTCAAGCGGATGCAGCCGTGCGACTGCTGCTTGATGTTGCCTTCGTGGAAGGCGATGCCACTCGTGGTGAAGAACACCGAGTAGGGCATGGGCCCGTCGAAGGCCTTGCTCCAGTGGTCGATGTCCTTGTAAGTGACCTTGAACGTTCCCGGCGGGGTCCGGTAGCCGGACTTCCCGGACGCCATCGGCACCGGGCCGTAGGTGACTTCGCCACCTTCGGCCAGCCACGCCTGCTTGGCGCTCAGGTCCACGCAGGCCGACGCCTTCGCACTGCACGGCATCGAAGCGGCACTGGCGCTCGGGGCCGCGAACAACCCCAGCGCGCCGATCGCCGCGGAACCCGCGACCACACCGGTGATCTTCCGCAGCATTCCCATGATGGGCCTCCCATCCGCTCGCTGGCGCGAGCTCGTGTTTGGTGCTGCTGATGTCGGGACGTAGCGATCACGGAAACGGTTGCTTGCCGATCGGTAATTAACCGGAACGGCCTGACGGCCGGTACGGAGCGTGGCCAAACGCCGACATCTGGGCGACACTCGGTTCCCCCCTTCCACCGGGGCCCGAACCGGACCATCATCGGTTGGCGGAAGGTCAACAACAGGAGGCAGCGTGGCCGAGCGGGAGACTTTCGACTACGTCATCGTCGGGGCGGGCAGCGCGGGGTGCGTGCTGGCCAACCGGCTGAGCGCGGATCCGTCGGTCAGCGTGCTGCTGCTGGAAGCGGGTGGCGAGGACACCGACGACGAGTTCCACATCCCGGCCGCCTTCCCCTCGCTGTTCAAGACCCAGCACGACTGGAACTACGAGACCGTCGAGCAGAAGTACCTCGGCAAGACGAGCTACTGGCCGCGCGGCAAGGTGCTCGGCGGCTGCTCCTCGATCAACGCGATGATCTACATCCGGGGCAACCGCGCCGACTACGACCGCTGGCGCGATGAGCACGGCGCGGCGGGCTGGGGCTACGAGGACGTGCTGCCCTACTTCATCCGCGCCGAAGGCAACACCCGGCTCGGTGGTCCGCTGCACGGCACCGACGGCCCGCTGCACGTCGAGGACCGCGTGTTCACCCACGAGCTGTCCCACGCCTGGGTGAACTCGGCGACCACCTGGGGACTCAAGCCCACCGACGACTTCAACGGTGAGAACCAGGAGGGCGCGGGGCTCTACCAGGTCACCTGTCGCAGGGGCCGCCGCTGGTCCACCGCCGACGCCTACCTCCGCCCGGCGCTGACCAGGAAGAACCTGGTGGTCCGCACGCACGCGCAGACGACGAAGGTGCTGCTCGACGGCACCAAGGCGATCGGTGTGTCCTATTTGGACAAAGGTGCCGACCGTCCGGTGTACGCCGAGCGGGAGGTCCTGCTCTCCGGCGGCGCGGTCAACTCACCGCAGTTGCTCATGCTGTCCGGGATCGGGCCCGCCGAGCACCTGCGTGAGCTGGGCATCGACGTGGCCGTGGCGCTGCCCGGCGTCGGCGAGAACCTGCACGACCACCCGGCGGCCGGCATCATCTGGGCCACCAAGGGCACCACCGACCTGGTCGACGCCGCCACCCCGGCCGGACTGGTGCGCTACCAGCTCACCAAGCGCGGACCGCTGGCCTCGAACGTCGGCGAGGCGGGCGGGTTCATGCCCACCATCGACGGGCTGGCCGCGCCCGACATGCAGTTCCACGTGGCGCCGACGTTGTTCTACGACAACGGGATGCGTGAGCCGACCACCCCGGGCTTCACCTCCGCGGCCACCCTGGTCGAGGTGGCCAGCCGGGGACGCCTGCGCCTGCGGTCGGCGAATCCCTTGTGGCGTCCCGAAATCGACCCGTCGTACTACTCGGAACCGGCGGACTTCACCGCCATGCTGGCCGGGTTGCGCACGCTGATGGAGATCGGCCGCGGCGGTGAGCTGAAGCGCTACCTGGACCGGCCGTTCCTGCCCGAGAGCCACGACATCGACGACGACGCGCTGACCGAGCACGTGCGGCAGAACACGCAGACGCTGTACCACCCGGTCGGCACCTGCGCGATGGGCACCGGCGAGCTGGCCGTGGTCGATCCAGAACTCAAGGTGCGCGGCGTGGAGAACCTGCGGGTGGTGGACGCGTCGATCATGCCCGTGGTGCCGAGGGGCAACACCAACGCGCCCACCGTGATGGTCGCCGAGAAGGCGGCCGAGCTGATCAGCGCTTCCCGTGCATGACGGTGATCAGCTTGGCGACCAGCGCGTCGGTCTTCTCCTTGCGGTCGAAGGTGGTCAGCGCGATGGGAGCGGTGAACCGCTGCCGCGCGATGGCCTTGGTGCGGGCGAACTCGCGCAGGCCCTCCTGACCGTGGATGCGGCCGAAGCCGGAGTCGCCGACGCCGCCGAACGGCAGTGAGGCGATGCCCGCGAAGGACAGCGGCGCGTTGATCGCGGCCATGCCGGTGCGCAGGCGCCGCGCCAGCTCCATGCCGCGCGACTTCGAGAAGACCGTCGCGGCCAGGCCGTAGCGCGTGGCGTTGGCCTTCTCGACGGCTTCGTCCATCGAGGCCACCTTCGCGATGGTCACGGTCGGCCCGAAGGTCTCCTCGCGCACCGCTTCGGCGTCCTCGGGCACGTCGACGAGCACGGTCGGCTGGGCGTACCGGTCGCCGACCGCGTCGGCCCCGCCGACCAGCGCCTTTCCGCCGCGCGACAGGGCATCGGTGATGTGCTGCTTGATCACCTTGAGCTGCGAGGGCATGGTCACCGGGCCGTACTGCGCGTCGTGGTCCGAGCCGGCGCGCACGGCCTTGCTCTTCTCCACCACCTTCGCGACGAACTCGTCGTGCACCCGTTCGTGGACGTACACCCGCTCGACGCCGATGCAGGTCTGGCCCGAGTTGGAGAAGGCACCCCACACCGTCGCGTCGGCCGCGGCGTCGAGGTCGGCGTCCTCGTCGACCAGCACCGGGTCCTTGCCGCCGGCCTCGATGACCACCGGGGTGAGCGTCTCGGCGCAGGCGGCCATGATCTTCTTGCCGGTCGCGGTGGACCCGGTGAAGGCGATCTTGTCCACGCCCGCGCGGGTCAGCGCCGCGCCGGTGGCGCCGTAGCCGGTGACCAGCTGCAGCACCGGCTGCTCCGGCACCACCTCGGCGAACGCGTCGACCAGCCACTTCCCGACGCCGGGGGTGAACTCGCTCGGCTTGAACACCACGGCGTTGCCCGCGGCCAGCGCGTAGGCGATCGAGCCGAGCGGGGTGAACACCGGGTAGTTCCACGGCCCGATCACGCCGACCACCCCGAGCGGCAGGTACTCCACCGTCGCGGCCTGGTTCGACATCAGCAGCCCGGCCGGGCGGCGCTTGCGGCCGAGCACCTTGCGGGCGTTCTTGGCCGCCCACGCGATGTGCTCGATGGCCAGCACCGACTCCAGCTGCGCGTCGGCGATCGGCTTGCCGGTCTCGTCGCGCACGACCTGGCACAGCTGCTGGAGCCGCCGCGTGAGCACGCCCTTCCACTGCTGCAGGCGCTGCGCGCGCCCGCCGAAGCCGAGCGAATCCCACCAGGCGGCCGCGTCGCGCGCCCGCGCGACGGCGGCTTCGACGTCGTCGGCCGTGTGCACCGGATAGGTGCCGACCACCTCGTCGGTGGCCGGGCTCAGCGAGTCGAACGTCTCCTGGGTGGCGGGTTTCGGCTGGACGGCGGTCATCGGCGTCTCCCGGTTACTCGGTCTGGGGACCCCAGGCTACGACGTTGCTGGCAACGTGCCAACTACTCTCGCGGGGCCTCTGCCCAGGATGGCACAGGCGAGCACCGCGCTGGCCACCCCGAACACCGGGGCCAGCCACAACGGCAGCACACCCACGGTCAGCGCGCCGAGCCCGAACCCGCTCGCCTGCACCACGAAGGTCAGCGAGAACCCCTCCGACCTGCGCCCCTCCGGCAGCAGGCCCTGCATCTGCACCGAGGCCACGGTGACCAGCGGACCGGTGCAGAACCCGATCAGCACCACCCCGGTGAGCAGGCCGGGCCAGCCGAGGTCGAGCGCCACCGTGCAGCCGCCCGCGATGAACCCGCCCAGCAGGGTGATCGCCTGCGCGCGCGGCGACACGGTCAGGTGCACACCGCGCCAGGCGTACAGCGCGCCGCCGACGATGCTCGCGCCGGAGAGCACGGTGATGATCAGCGCCGCCGCGCCTTCGGCAGCACCGAGCCGCTGCGCCAGCGCGAACGGTGCGACCTCGATCGTGGACAGCAGGTGCCCGATGGTGAACTGGCAGGCCAGCCACGGCACGGCCGCGCGGATCGGCAGCGGCGGCCGCTCACCGGACACCGGCACCGGCGCTTCCCGGCGCGGGACCAGCAGCGCCGAGACCGCGAACACCACCGCCATCGCGGCGATCGGCAGCACCGCGCCGAACCCGGCGAGCAGGGCGACCAGCAGCGGTCCGCCGATGATCACCGCGTCGATCAGCATGGCGTCCACCGAGACCGCGCGCGGCAGCAGCGGACCGGAGACGGTGCCCGCGAGCAGGGCGCGGAACCCGCCGGACAGTCCGCCCGCGATCAGTCCCGGCAGCACGACCAGCACCAGCAGCACCGCCGGGGACGCTCCGGCCGACGCGGCGAACGCCAGTCCACCGAGCCCGGCCGCCGCGCACAGCAGGAAGAGCACCAGCCCGCGGGACGGCCCGATCCGGTCGAGCAACCGGCCCGCCGGTACCGAACCGGCCAGCTCGGCCACCACAAAAACGGCCATCATCACGCCGCCGAGGCGGTAGGAACCGGTGGTCGCGGTGGTCAGCACGGTGAACGCCAGCGGTGCCATGGCGGACGGCAGGCGGGCCAGCTGCACCCCCATCGACCAGCGCCAATAGGAACGGTGCCGCAGCAGGGTCTCGGTCATGCGCCGAGCCTGCGGTGCCCCGCGGGTGCGCGATAATGATTCGGCCATATCCGAAAGGAAGCCGATGATCGAGCTGGTGCTCACCGCCACCGGGACGCAGCGCCTGCGGTTCGCCATCTCCCCGCTCGAAGAGGTGCTCGGCGCGATCCAGGTGCTCGAAGGCGCGCGCCGGCACCCGGCGTACGGCCCGTGGCTGAGCACCACCGCCGAGCACGCGCGCACGCTCCCGCTCACCGAACTGCGCACCGTGCTGAGTGCCACGCGCTACATCACCGAGTTCCTCAGCCCGCCGCCGCAGGGACCGCGCACCACCGTCGAAGCGCAGCTCGCCGAACTGCGGCGCACTCCGCCCGATCAGGTGGCGCTGGAACTGGCCATGGTCGACGCCGATCTCAGCCACCTGCCCGAGGACCCGGCGGTGGCCCGCGACCTGCTCGGCGACCAGCTGGAACTGGCCTGGCACGAGCTGATCGAGCCGCAGTGGCCGCGGCTGAGCGAGGTGCTCGCCGCCGACATCGACCACCGGACGCGGCGGCTCGGCGAAGGCGGCATCGAGCTGGCGCTGGCCGATCTGCATTCGCGGGTCAAGCTGACCGGTGACGTGCTGACCGTCGAAAGCGCGTCACGGTCGCGCGCCCAGCTCGACGAGCGTGGTCTTCTGCTGCTGCCGAGCGTGTTCGCCTGGCCGAAGGTCGGCGTGATCCTGGTGCCGCCGTGGCAGCCGTCCCTGCTCTACCCGGCACGCGGGGTCGCCGAGCTGTGGCGCCCGGCGCGGGACCCGGACCCGCGACTCGTGGCGGTGCTCGGCCGGACCAGGGCGCTGCTGCTGCAGGTGCTCGCCGAGCCGTCGACCACCACCGCGCTGGCGCGGCGGCTGGACCTGGCGCCCGGCACGGTCTCCGGGCACCTGCGGGCGCTGGCCGGGGCCGGGCTGCTGGCCGCCACCCGGCACGGGCGCTCCGTCCGGTACGCCCGCACCCGACTTGGCGCCGACCTGATCGACGCCTAGCCTGGGAACCGACCGGACAGACAGGGGATATCCTGATGCAATACGTCCATTTTGGACATTCGTGCGTGCTGGCCGAGACCGCGTCCGCGCGGCTCCTGTTCGACCCGGGTTCGTTCTCCCGCGGCTTCGAGGACCTCCGCGACCTGGACGCGGTGCTGATCACCCACCAGCACCACGACCACCTCGACGGCGAGCGGCTGACCGCACTGCTCAAGGCGAACCCGCGGGCCGAACTGATCATCGACCCCGGTTCGCAGGAGGCCGTGGAAAAGCTCGGGCTGACCGCGAAGATCGCCCTGCCCGGTGACACCTTCTCCTTCGGCGGCACCGGGGTCGACGTGGTCGGCGGGCAGCACGCGGTGATCCACCTCGACCTGCCGGTGGTGCCCAACGTCGGTTACCTGCTCGACGACGGCGCCTTCTACCACCCCGGCGACGCGCTCTTCGTGCCCGACCAGCAGATCGACGTGCTCGGCCTGCCCACCGCGGCGCCGTGGCTGAAGGCCGCCGAGGCAGTCGACTTCCTGCGCGCGGTCGCGCCGCGGGTCGCGGTGCCGATCCACGAGAAGGTCCTCGCCGTGCCGGACATGATGTACGGCATGTTCACCAATCTCGGCCCCGACGGCACCGAGGTCCGGGTGCTCAGCGAGGGCGAACCGGCGAAGCTGTGAGGGTGTAGGTGCTGCTGGTCGCCCCGGCCTCCAGCGCCACGTCCACCGCGTCGAGAAAGGCCTGACGTCGGCTCGGCCGCTGCAGGTCGCTCGCGTCCACGCCCAGGCGCAGCAAGCCTCCCCGGCGCGCCACCCTGGCCGCGGTCAGCACCAGCGCGAAGCAGCGCAGCGTTTCGGTCCGCTGGCGCTGGCTGCCGAAACCGTGCACCCGCGCCCGCCGCACCTCGCCGGTTTCCAGGTCCCGGATCGAGGTGACGTCGGCGCAGAAGCGGAAGCCGCGCTCGCGCAACGCGGCCAGCGTGCCGCGCGAGGCCAGCCAGCGCGGGGGCGCGAAGCCCTCGGTGCGCAGGCCGGCGTGGTCGAGCGAGGCGGTCGCGGCGGTCAGCCGCAGCCGGGCCTCGTGCGCGGGCAGCGCGGCGAACTCCGCCTTGCGGCCGAGGCTGACCGCGCGGTGCGTGGGCGGCACGGTGTGGTCGTAGCCGTGCAGGAGCAGGTCGTCACCGCGGTCCACCCGCTGCCTGAGCCAGGAGGTCACCCCGGTCGACGGGGTGAACAGCAGGGAAAGGGGCACCGCCCGCCGGTCCAGCTCCTCGGCCAGTTCGGCGCAGCGGTGCAGCGTGCTCGGGTTCATGCCGGACAGCGAAACGAGCAGTCTGGTGTCCACGCACCCCAGTAAGCGCGCCGAGAGTGACCGCGAAGTGACGTGGCGGAAGCGTGGCAGGAACTACTGCACGACGGTTTCCTTGGCCGGGGCGTCGTCCTCGCCGGCGGCGGCGTTGAGCCTGCGCTCCTCGCGCAGCGAGCGGACCGCGGCGAGCACACCGACCGCCCAGAGCACCACGATCGCGGTGTAGCTCACCGTGTAGACCCAGTCCGCGGCGTCGAACTCCTTGAGCAGCGTGCGCGCGTTGGTGAACACGATCAGCCCACCGGCCAGCGCGCCGAGCAGCCGCGGCGGCAGGTGCCGGACCAGCCACGCGGCCACCGGCGCGGCGATGATGCCGCCGATCATCAGCCCGAGCACCACGGTGTAGTTGAGGTCGTCCTCCTGCGACAGGGTGAACAGGAAGCCGAGGCTGGCGGCGAGGGCGACGATGAACTCCGAGGTGTCCACCGAGCCGACCACCTTGCGCGGCTCCAGCCTGCCCGAGGACAGCAGCGTGGTGGTGGCCACCGGGCCCCAGCCACCGCCACCGGTGGCGTCCACGAACCCGGCCACCAGGCCCAGCGGCGCGAGGAACTTCGCACCGGGCCGCTTGCCGGTGATCAGCTTGCCCAGCTTCAGGAAGGCGAACCGGATCAGCACGTACAACCCGAGCAGCAGCAGGATCAGCGTGATCCACACCGTCGCGTTCTCGGTGGACAGCGAGGTCAGCACGTAGGCGCCGAGCACCGCGCCGACCGCGCCCGGCAGGGCCAGGATGCCCACCGTGCGCCAGTCGATGTTCTTGAACTTCCAGTGGGACAACCCGGAGGCCAGCGAGGTGCCGACCTCGGCGAGGTGCACCGCGGCGGACGCGGCGGCCGGGGCGGTGCCGACCGCGAGCAGGGTGGTCGTCGCCGTCACCCCGAACGCCATGCCCAGGGTGCCGTCGACGAGCTGGGCCAGCAGGCCAGCCAATCCGAACAACAGGAACGTGCGCATGGGAACCTCGGTTCGCAGCATGGCGGCAGGGTGGGGCGCCGCCGGAACGGGAGGGAGTGGGTACGACGAGAGAAAGGGCCGCGATTCAGCGGCGGCAGAGAGCGGAATCGACGCGCACGAGGTCGATGTGCCTGCGCTGGACCAGCGCGATCACATCGAGGAGGTGCACCTGCGTCGTCACGATCTCGATGGTCTCAGACGTCCACGTGCTGATCCAGCGCTTCCCAGATGGTGAACTGCGGTACCGCTACTCCGGTGGTTCGGCGTCCCAGGTGCGCACGGTCACCTCGTCGCCGACGGCCATCCGGCCGGGCCTGGTGACCGCCGCTTTCATGCCGAAGGCGACCTTGCCCGCGGGCACGCGGCGGTACTTCGCCAGCGTGCGGATCGGCTCGGAGCCCACGCGCTTGCCCGTCTCCTGGTCGACCAGCGGAACCGTGCAGCGCAGGCACTTCTTCGCGTAGGCCAGCTCGATGTCACCGGCGGTGAAGGTGCGCACGGTGTCCTCGACGTGTGGCTCAGCCCACCCCGAAACCACGATGTTGGCGCGGAAGCGGTCCATCGGCACCGGTTCCCCGCCCGCGGACGCGATCCGCTCGTTCAGCGAGTCCAAAGAGGACTCGGAGGTGACCAGCACGGCGTGCCCGTCGGCGAAGGCAGCGGTGCCCTGGGTCAGCCCGCCGGTGACGCGGTCGTGCTCGGGGGTGACCCGGAGGAACACCGACGGCTCGCCGATCACCTCGGAAAACCACTCCGCGGCCTCGGCGCCCTGGTGCACGCCCTTGCCGTCGAAGGTGAACACCGAGGCGGCGTGCCGTGGGCCGTCGAAGGCGACCTCGTGCTCCAGGTCCTCGACGCCCGGCGCGCGCAACCGCAGCCGGGCGCCGTCGTCGAGCACCTCGACCCGCACCGCGGCCAGCACCGGGTAGCGGCGCTGGCTGCGGAAGGTGCCGTCCGGCGCGGCCGCCATGAAGGTGCGGTCGTGCCGGATCCCGGCCGCGGTCAGTTCCGCGACGGGCAGTTCGACACCGCCGCATCCCTTGACCGGGTAGTGCACGAGCTTCGTTATCTTGGCCACTCCACCAGCGTAACCATCACAGGACCTGCGACAGAAACCGTTTCAGCCGCGGGCTCTCCGGCGCTTCGAAGACCTGGGCCGGTTCGCCGATCTCGACGATCCTGCCGTGGTCCATGAAGGCCACGTGATCGGCCACCTGCCGCGCGAAGCCCATCTCGTGCGTGACCACCAGCAGGGTCAGCCCGCGTTCGGCGAGCCCGGCCATCAGCTCCAGCACGCCCTTGACCAGCTCCGGGTCCAGTGCGCTGGTGGCCTCGTCGAACAGCATCACCTCGGGATCCATCGCCAGCGCCCTGGCGATGGCGACCCGCTGCTGCTGCCCGCCGGACAGCGCGGCCGGGCGGTAGGGCGCCTTGTCGGCCAGCCCCACCTCGGCCAGCAGGTCGCGCGCGACCTGCTGGGCTTCGGCCTTGTCCAGCCCCTTCACGCTGCGCAGCGGCAGCGTGATGTTGTCCAGCACGGTCCGGTGCGGGAACAGGTTGAAGTGCTGGAACACCATGCCCACCCGCCGCCGCAGCCGGTCGGCGTCGGTGGCCACCACGCTCTCGCCGTCGAGCAGGATGTCGCCGGAATCCGGCTCCTGCAGGCGGTTGACCACCCGCAGCAGGGTGGACTTGCCCGAGCCGGACGGCCCGATCACGCAGGTGGTCTCACCCTTGCCGACCCGCAGGTCGACCCCGCGCAGCACCTCCAGCGTGCCGAAGGACACGTGGATGTCGCGCAGTTCCACGCTCGCCGCGCCGCTCATGCCCCGACCTTTCCGCCGGCCACCAGGTCCAGCTCGTCCTCGTCGCGCCGGTCGATCTTCCGGCCCTGCCGCAGCCGCTTGTCGATGAAGTTGACCAGGTGCGTCAGCGGAATGGTGATCACCAGGTAGAACACGCCCGCGGCGACCAGCGGCGAGAGGTTGCCGGTGTTCGCCGCGAGGTCCTGGCCGATCCGGAACAGGTCGCGCTGGCTGGACAGCAGGCCGAGGAAGTAGACCAGGCTGGAGTCCTTGATCAGCGCGATGAACTGGTTCACCAGCGCGGGCAGCACCCGCCGCACGCCCTGCGGGATGACCACCAGCAGCATCGCCCTGCCGTAGCCCATGCCGAGCGCGCGACTGGCCTCCAACTGTCCTTTCTCGACGCTCTGGATGCCGGAGCGGAAGATCTCGCCGATGTAGGCGGCGGCGATCAGGCTCAGCGCCAGGATGCCCAGCGGGTAGGGATTGTTGCCGACGATGTCCCGCGCCAGCACGCCGAGGCCCTGGCCGATCAGCAGGATCGTCAGGATGGCGGGCAGGCCGCGGAAGATGTCGGTGTACACCCGGGCGGGCCAGCGCAGCCAGCGCTTGGCCGACAGGCCCATCACCGCCAGCACCATGCCGAGCAGGGTGCCGATCAGCGCCGAGGACACGGCGAAGATCAGCGTGTTCAGCAGCCCGGTGCCCAGCAGGTCGGGAAAGACCTCCCAGATGTACTCCCAGTTCAGGAAGGTGTCCAGCAGAACGTCCACTTAGGACGCCTTGAACTCGGGAGCGGCCGGAGCGGTGGGCAGGAACTGCTGGTGCAGCCGCGCCCAGGTGCCGTCCGCGATCACCTGCTTGAGCCCCTCGTTGACCTTGCCGAGCAGCTCGGTGTCGCCCTTGCGCACGGCGAACCCGTGCGGCACGTCGGTGGTGAACGGCTTGACCACCTTGAGCTTCGCGTCGGGGTTCTGCGTGACGTTCTGCTCCGCGATGGTCAGGTCGAGGATGTAGGCGTCGACCGAGTCCGTCTTCAGCGCGGTGAGCGCGGCGGCGTAGTCCGGGAAGCGCACCGCCTGCGCGGCGGGCACGGTCGAGGTCAGCCACTTGTCGCCGACGGTGGCCTGGATCACCGCGACCCGCTTGCCCGCCAACGAGTTCTCGTCGGTGATCGGCGAGCCCTCCTTGGCCTGGATGCTCATCACCTCGTAGTTGTACGGCGCGGAGAAGTCCACGTTCTTCTTGCGCTCCTCGGTCTGCGCGATGGCCGAGCTGGCCAGGTCGAACTGGCCGTTGGCCACCTGGCCGAGCAGCGAGGAGAACTCGGTCGCGGAGAACTCCAGCTTCAGGTTCTGCTTCGTGGCGATGGCCTTGAGCAGCTCGTTGTCGAAGCCGGTGTAGTTGCCGTTCTCCAGGTAGATGTTCGGCGGCGCGTCGCTGAGCGTGCCGACGCGCAGCGTGTCCTGGCCGTCTTCACCGCTGCCGCACGCGGTGAGCAGCAGCGCGGTCGCGAGGGTCGCGAGAATCGCCTTCTTCATTTTTCGCTTCCCCTTCACGGATTCTGGACCGGCAGACCGGGGCCGCCCGGCTCCAGCTCGGCGGGCAGCGGCTCGGTGGTGAAGAACTGGGCGTGCAGCCGCTTGACCGTGCCGTCGGCGATGGCCGCGGACAGGCCGCGGTTGAGCTTGTCCAGCAGCTCCTTGTTGTCCTTGCGCACGGCGAACGCGGACGGCGTGTCCTTGGTCTCCACCGTGTAGCCGAACTCCAGAGCCACGTCCGGGTTCTGGTCCAGGTACTTCTGGCCGATGTCCTTCGGCACCACCCAGCCGTCGAGCGTGCCGTTGCGCAACTGCGCGAAACCCGCGTTGTAGTCCGGGAAACGCACCACCTCGGCGCCCGGCACCTTCTTGCTCGCCAGGTCGTCCTGGACCGAGGCCTGGACCACGCCGAGGCGCTTGCCCGCGAACTGCGGGACCGTCTTCAGCCCGGCGTCCTTTTTGGTCACGATGGTGGTGAAGCCGGTGCTGTAGCCGTTGGAGAAGGCGACCGTCTTCTTGCGCTCGTCGGTGGTGGAGATGGTCGAGCTGCCGATGTCGAAGGTGCGGTTGTTCACGCTGGCCAGCAGGCTGGCGAACTCGGTGCCGACGAACTCCACCGAGAAGCCCTCGCGGCGGGCGATGTCGCGCAGCAGTTCGTTGTCGTAGCCGGTGAAGTTGCCGTTCTCCAGGTAGATCGACGGCGGGGCGTCGGCGAGCGTGCCGACCCGCAGGGTCTGCCCGGCGGGGTCACCGGCGGACGACCCGCAGCCGGCCAGTGCGACGAGCGCGGCGGCGATGGCGAGCGTTTTGGACAGCGTGGATCTCATGCTTCTTTCCGGGGTTCGGGCGCGTGTCGGCGCGGCAGGTTCGCGCCAACACTAGGGATTTCGCCCGCCCCGGAAATGCCGTCCCACACCGTGGACGTGCCTCGGTGCGCTTGCTCACACAGTTGTCAGAGAATGGGCGCCGGCGCGTAGTTCGCGTGCTCCGGGAAACGCTCCAGCACGCGCTCGACGCGCTTGACCACCGCGTCGACCTGAGCCGTGGCGACCCCGGTGAACGAGATGCGGTCGGCGAGCAGTTTCTCCAGTTCACCGGCGTCCAGCGGGATCCGCGCGTCGGCGGCGAGGCGGTCGACGAGGTCGTTCTCGCCGGAGCCGCCCTCGCGCATGGCGAGCGCGACGGCGACCGCGTTCTCCTTGATCGCCTCGTGCGCGGTCTCCCGGCCGACGCCCGCGCGCACCGAGGCCATCAGCACCTTCGTGGTGGCCAGGAACGGCAGATAGCGAGCAAGCTCACGGTCGACCACGGCCGGGTAGGCGCCGAATTCGTTGAGCACCGTGAGGAAGGTCTCGAACAGCCCGTCCAGCGCGAAGAACGCGTCCGGCAGCGCGACGCGGCGCACCACGGAATCGGAGACGTCGCCCTCGTTCCACTGGTCGCCGGACAGCTCGCCGATCATCGACAGGTAGCCGCGCAGCACCACGGCGAGACCGTTGACGCGTTCGCAGGAGCGGGTGTTCATCTTGTGCGGCATGGCCGATGAGCCGACCTGGCCGGGCTTGAAGCCCTCGGTGACCAGCTCGTGGCCCGCCATCAGGCGGATCGTCTTGGCCAGGCTGGACGGCGCCGCGGCGAGCTGGACCACGGTGGACAGCACGTCGAAGTCGAGCGAGCGCGGGTAGACCTGGCCCACGCTGTCGAACCGGTTGGCGAACCCGAGGTGGCCGGCCACCTCGGTCTCCAGCTCGTCCAAAGTGGACTTGTCGCCGAGCAGGTCGAGCATGTCCTGCCCGGTGCCGACCGGTCCCTTGATGCCGCGCAGCGGGTAGCGCTCGATGAGGTTCTCGAGGCGGTCGTTGGCCACCAGCAGCTCATCGGCGGCGGTGGCGAAGCGCTTGCCGAGCGTGGTCGCCTGCGCGGCGACGTTGTGCGAACGGCCGGCCATCACGAGATCGGTGTGCTCGACGGCGAGGCTCGCCAGGCGGGAGAGCGTGGCCACGACGCGGCCGCGGACGAGTTCGAGGGAGCGCTTGAGCTGGAGCTGCTCGACGTTCTCGGTGAGGTCTCGGGAGGTCATGCCCTTGTGCACGTGCTCGTGACCGGCGAGGGCGTTGAACTCCTCGATGCGGGCCTTCACGTCGTGGCGGGTTACGCGCTCGCGCTCGGCGATGCTGGCCAAATCGACCTGGTCGAGCACGCGCTCGTAGTCCTCGATCACCCCGTCGGGCACGTCGACGCCCAGCTCGCGCTGCGCCCGGAGCACGGCGAGCCAGAGCTCGCGCTCGAGGCGGACCTTGTTCTCCGGGGACCACAAGGCGACCAGCTCAGCGGACGCGTACCGGGCGGCGAGCACATTCGGAATGGCGGGCTTCTCACTCACCGGCCCAGGCTACCTTTCGGGTGGCGTCGCACTTGGTGTTACCTGGGCGGGTGCTCCCGCGCCTGGCGCGAGGCGCGTGCCGCTGGCCGAGGTCCGGCTCCACGGTGGTGGTCGTCGTGGCGGCCTTCGCCAGCACCAGCCGGGACATCACCTCAGCCGGCGAACGAATCCTGACCGCACTGGCCGAGCGGTACCCGGACGCGCAAGACCTGCCGGAGTAGGACGCGCCTGGCCTTTCCCTCGCACTCGGACCAGCTGGACACGAGGGGCTTTCGAGAGGCATTCGTGACGTCCGGCAGCACAACGAGCCAGCTACTTCGCCCCCGACCAGACACGCGCCGAGGCGCCCAGTGGTGAGCCGACGGAACGCTGTGGGCCGTGAAGGACCGCGCATGAGCGGTTACGGGCCCTGAGGCCGCCCCCCTGGAACGCGTGAGCGTGAAGGACGCCTCGCTGGGAAGTGTGGGCGCTCTGAAAGAGAGCTGCGCGAACTGGAACAACGACCCCACGATCGACCGGGGAATGCCACGGGCCGTCGCGAAGAGGGCTGGCGACCAAGCTCCACCTGGCCGTTGACGCGGCCGGTCTGCCCTTGCCCGACGAGATCCACGACAGCGAGGCAGGCGGGCAAAAGGTCGATGCGGGTCAGGCACTCACCGATATGCCGCCGCCCAGCTGCGCGCCGAGGCGCCCAGAACCCAAGTACATCCCCCGCCCACCTCGGGGGGCGTCCCTAGGCCAGTCTACGGCCTCCCCCCGACGGAAGGCGGTTGTCCACATTAGTTGTCCACAGGTGCGGTGCAGTGTGGATAACCTCAGGTGAGGGCCTCGCCCAGCATGCGGGCGGCTACGGCTCTGGGGTCCGGGTCGATTTCGATCAGGGCGTTCACCACGGCACCGTCTACCAGTGCGACCAGGCGTTCCAGCTCCGCCGCGTCCACCGGGTTTCCCGAGCGCGCGAAGATTTCCAGCAGCAGGTGGTCCAACTCGGCCGAGAGCGTGCGCATCAGCGGGCGCAGGTACTTCCGGCGGCCCGTCGCGACCAGGCGTTCGTACCGCAGCAACACCGCTTCGGCGTCGGCCTCGCGGTCGTCGCGTTCCGGGCCGAGCAGCATTTCCAGCACCAGGTCGACCAGCGAGCGGTCCCCGGTCTCCTCCAGGCACTGCCTGCCCTGGGTCAGCTCGAGCCGCGCGTGGTGCTCCACCGCCGCGGTCACCAACTCCTCGAGCGAGTCGAAGTAATACGTGGTCGACGCCAGTGGCAGCCCCGCGCGCTCGGCGACCGCGCGGTGCCGGATCGCGTCGAAGCCGCTTTCGGCCAGCAGCTGCGAAGCCGCTTCGATGAGCGCGGCGCGGCGGCGCTCACCCTTCGGCGTGCTCGCGGCAGTGGTCATGGGCGGACATTTTGCCAGCAAGCGACCGGCCCGCCGGTCAGAACCGCTTGGCGAGCGCGTCGGCGACACCCTGCATGTCCTTGGCGAACGGGGCGTCGGTCGAACCGGCCGCCGGAATGCTCAGCACCAGCACGGTGGCCCCGGTGCCCGACTGCGCCTGCGCGGTCAGCGTGCCCTCGGGCTGGGTGGCCAAGGTCAGCGAGACACCGGACGGCACCACCGACGCGGAGACGACCCCGCCGTTGACCGGGAACGAGGCGGACCGGAAATCCGTCGAACACACGCGACCGGGCATCGCCGCCCCCTCCGGGACGGGGACCGGGAGCTCGCCAGCGAGGGCGGTGGCGAGCTCCCGGTCCGCCTGGTCGCACCCGTGGGTGCCTTCGGCCCGAGGGCCGGTCTCCCCGGTCGTCTCGCCCCCCTGCATGGGCGAGCCGGTCGGGAAGCTTTCTGGTGCCGCGATCGGAGGACGTCCCGGCGCATCCCCAGGTTGCCCCATGGGACCGAGCTGGGTATTGCCATTCACCTCTTCGGTCGAACCGGGAGCCGCGGCGGTCGACGCCTCGCGTCCACTGTCGCCGGTCACCCCGACCACCCCGACGCCGACGAGTACCACCAGCACCGCACCGCAAACCGACGAGACCATCGTCCGACGGCGCACCGTGGCGCGCTGGGACGCCCTGGTCACCTGTCCGATGTCGAACGTCGGCTCGGGGGGCTCGCCCGGCGCGTCGCGGAACAGGGTCTCGAGCTGCCGGTCATCCACGGGAGTCCACCTCCTCACCGAGTCCGCCCAGTACCTTCCGCAGGTTCTCCAACCCGCGGGCGGTCTGGCTCTTCACCGTCCCTTCGGAACACCCGAGCGCCTTCGCGACGCCGCTGACGTCCAGCCCCTCGAAGTACCGGAGCACCAGCACCGCCCGCTGTCTCGACGGCACGCCGCGCAGCCCGGCCAGCAGGTCCTCCCTGGTGGCGACCTGCTCGTCGAGCCGAGGTCCGGACTGGACGGCGGGTTCTGGCAGCTCCTCCACCTGCCGTTCCCGGCGCCACGGCCGACGCGACTCGTCGATCGAGGCCCGCACCAGCGTCTTGCGCAGGTAGGCGTCGGTCGCCGCCCGGTCGCGGATCTTGCGCCACCGCCGGTGCAGCGAAACGAACGCCGTCTGCGCGAGATCGTCCGCGCGGTGCCAGTCGCCGCAGAGCATGTACGCGGTTCTACGCACGGAGTCCCGCTTGGCAGCGAAATACTCCGCGAACTCCTGCTCCTCGCGCTGGTCCACGCGGTTCGCTCTCCGCTCCTCGGGTGTTCGACAGGGTAGACGGAACCCGGCCCGTCCACGGTTGCACGGGTTCGCGGATCGATCCACCGGAACCGGGATTCCACCAGAACGTTTGAAAGCGCAACGAACGATATGGTGTGATCCGGCCGTGACCTTCGCAACGAGCCCGACCATCGATCTCCGATCGGACACCGTCACCCGCCCGGATGAAACCATGCGCGCCGCGATGGCCTCCGCGGAGGTCGGCGACGCGGTGATCGACGTCGACCCCACCCTGCGCCGGCTCGAGGAGCGCACCGCCGAGCTGCTCGGCCTGCCCTCCGCGCTCTGGGTGCCCAGCGGCACCATGGCCAACATCATCGCGCTGTCGCTGCACCTCGGCCGCGGTGACCGGTTCCTCGCCCCGCGCGACGCCCACGTGCTGGTCCGCGAGCTGGGCTCGTCGTCGTGGCTGGCCGGTGGCATGCCGGAACCGCTCGAACCGGACGCCGGGCCCGGCCGTCCGACGGCGGCAACGCTGGCGAAGGCGATCGGCCCGCGCGACAACAGCTACCTGCTGCTGCGGACCACGCTGCTCTGCCTGGAGAACACGCACAACGCCGCGGGCGGCTCGGTCACCCCACCGCACGAGCACGCCCAGCTGGCCGCCACCGCGAAGGAGGCCGGACTCAAAGTTCACCTGGACGGGGCACGGCTGTGGAATGCCGCCGTCGCGCTCGACGTCCCGGTCGCCGCACTCGCGGTCGGCGCCGACACCGTCTCGGTCTGCTACAGCAAGGGCCTCGGCGCCCCGGTCGGCTCCGCGCTCGTGGGCGGGCGCGAGTTCATCGAGCAGGCGCGCCGCATGCGGCAGATGCTCGGCGGCGGGGTGCGCCAGGGCGGCGTGCTCGGCGCCGCGTGCCTGCACGCACTGGACAATGTGGACGATCTCGCCGACGACCACGACAACGCGCGGCGACTGGCCGAGGGGCTCGCCGAGATCGGCTGGTCGGTGCACGCGCCGCAGACGAACATCGTGCTGGCCGGGGTGCCGGACGTGCCGCTGGCCATCTCCCGGCTGGAGAACGCGGGCGTGCTCGCGTCACCGATGGCGGGCAAAGTCCGGTTCGTCACCCACCGCGACGTTTCCGCGCTGGACATCGAGGAAGCGCTCAGCCGGATCAAATCGGTTGCCGGTCAGTGAAAGGAACGGCGATGAACTGGGTGGTTTTCGATTTCGGCGAGGTGATCGTCCGGCGCACCGAGGCACTACCGGAACTCGCCACGCGCTACGGCGCCTCGCTCGGTGACTTCGAACCGTTGTACTGGAAACACCGCGACGCCTACGACGCCGGTGCCACCGACCTCGAATACTGGGGCGCCATCGGCGCCGATCTCGGGGTCGAGGTGGACGCGGATCTCTCCGCCGAACTCACCGCGCTGGACATCGGCGGCTGGTCGCGGACCGACCCGGAAACCCTGGCCCTGCTGGTGGAACTGGACGAGGCCGGGGTGCCGCTGGCACTGCTGTCCAACGCCGCTTCGTCGATGGGCAGGCACGTGGAACGGCAGGAGTGGGCGCGGCATTTCCGGCACCTCGTCTTTTCCGGTGACCTCGGCGTGATCAAACCCGATCCGGCGATTTTCGCCGCACTGCTCGACCGGCTCGGCGCCCGCGGTGAGGAATGCCTGTTCTTCGACGATCGGCAGGTGAACGTCGATGGCGCGCTCGAGGCGGGCCTGCGGGCGGAAAGGTGGACCGGGAGCGCGAAAGCGCGACTCCAGTTGGGCTGGAAGGGTAGTCGGGGGCCGCTGCCGTTCAGTTGATGAGCAGTACGTCATAGAGTGAGTACTTGGTGTTGCCCCCGTCACAGTTCTGAGGTGTCCGCATGACCGGCCCCGGCCCGGTGTCGATCGACTACTCGCAGCCCAGCCAGGCCCGCTTCCACGACGCGCTGCTCGGTGGCGCCGACAACTACGAAGCGGACCGGGCGATGTTGCGGCGGGTACTCGAATTCGCGCCCGGGGCGCCGGCGGCGACCAAGGAACTCCAGCAGTGGGCGCTGCGGGCGCTGCGCTTCCTCGCCGAGCGCGCCGGGGTGTCGCAGTTCGCCGACCTCGGGTCCGGCCTGCCCGCCGAGCCGACCATCCACCAGGTGGTGCAGCAGTTCCACCCGCGCGCGCGGGTGGTCTACGTGGACAACGACCCGCTGGTGCTGGCCCACGGCCGGGCGCGGCTGGTGAACTACGACTCCACGCACTTCCTCGGCTGCGACTTCACCGATCCGGCGGGCACGCTCGCCGAAATGGCCGTGCACGTGGACCTGGACCGCCCGGTGGCGCTGGTGGCCGGGGCGGTGCTGGACCACCTCGACGACCTCGACCAGGCCAAGAAGGTGCTGCACGGCTACGTGGACGCGCTCGCCCCCGGTTCGTACGTGCTGCTCACGCACCTGCACGACGCCGACGACGGCAGCGGGCCGAGCCGGCTGGTCAAGGAGCTGCTGAAGACGTACGAAGGCACTCCGCTCCATGCGGTCGCCCGCTCCCGCGAGCAGATCACCGAGCTGTTCGACGGGCTGCGGATCCTCGACCCCGGCCTGGTCCACGCGCACGAGTGGTGGCCGGACGGACCGCGGATGCGGCCGCTTTCCGACGCGCACCGGACGCACCTCTGCGGCGTCGCGCGCAAGGAATAGGCGCGAGGCTAGGCGAGCACCAGGAGCACCACGTTCGCCGCGGCGAGCAGGCCCAGCACCAGCGCGGGCATGTACCGGCCGAGCTGGTCGTGCACGCGACGATGGGCCAGCACCGCGCCGAACATCAGCAGGACCAGGCCCGCGGAGGCGGCGATCGCCAGCCCGACCGCCCAGAACCCGATGATCAGCGCGGCGACGGCGGCCAGTTCCAGCGCGCCGACCAGCTTGTCCGTGGCCGGGCTGATCCGCAGGTGGGCCGCGGTCTGCCGCATCACGGGCGCACCGGCGAGCTTCGACCCGCCCGCCGCGCAGAACACCGCGGCGAGCACGATCGACAACGGCGAGAAGACCAGCCCGGTGGTAGTCATCGCCCCGTCCCCTCCGCAGCGCGTACGTGCGCCTACAGCTTGTCAGGTGGCGGTGGCCAGTGACAAACACCGACAACGGCTCAGGAACGCAGGCGCTTCGGGTCGTTCTTGCCCTTGATCGCGCCGTAGGCCGCGGTGCCGACAAAGAGCACCCCGCCGATGACGGCCAGCCAGAACAGGCCCTTGACCACAAACCCGAGCACGGTGAACGCCAGCCAGATGACGATCAGCGCCCCGACGATCTTCCAGAACATGGCATCCTCCGGTATCGCTTGACGTGCCTCCAGACTCCCACGCCAGGTGGCTGATCAGCCCGTCACCAGGGCAACGTTCAGGGAAAAGCCGGGGTTCCCCCGAGCCAGCCGCCGAGGCGGCGCACGGCTTCGGTGATGTCTTCACGGGCACCGGCGAAGGACAGCCGGACGAACTTGCCGCCGTTCTCCGGGTCGAAGTCGATGCCGGGCGTGATCGCCAGTCCGGTGTCGGCGAGCAGCCGCTGGCACCAGCTGAGGCTGTCCTCGGTGTGCGCGGAGACGTCGACGTAGGCGTAGAAGGCGCCGTCGACCGGGGCCGCGACGTCCAGGCCGATGCTCCGCAGGCCGTCGATCAGCAGGTCGCGGTTGGCCCGGTAGTGCGCCACGTGGCCGTCCAGCTCGGTGTAGGACTCGGGGTGGAAGGCGGCGACCGCGGCCTGCTGGGCGAGCGCGGGCGGGCAGATGGTGAAGTTGCCGGTCAGCACGTCGACCGCGCGGTGCAGCCGTTGCGGCACCAGCATCCAGCCGAGCCGCCAGCCGGTCATCGCGAAGTACTTGGAGAACGAGCCGAGCACCAGCGCCTCGCCGGTGCTCTGCCAGGCGCACGCGGCCTCGGCGTCGTAGGTGATGCCGTGGTAGATCTCGTCGCTGATCAGCTGCACGCCGTGCGAGGAGCACCAGCCCGCGATGGCGGCCAGCTCACCCGGCGGCAGCACGGTGCCCGCCGGATTGGTCGGGCTGGCCACGATCAGCCCCTTGATCGGGCCGAGCTGGTCGAGCAGGTCCACGGTCGGCTGGAAGCGGGTGCTCGCGTCCACCCCGAACTCGACCACCTCGCAGCCGAGCGAGGTGAGCAGGTTGCGGTAGGCGGGGTAGCCGGGCCTGGCCATCGCGACCCGGTCGCCGGGATCGAAGGCGGACAGGAACGAGAGCAGGAAGCCGCCGGACGAGCCGGTCGTGACGATCACGTCCTCGGCGCCGACCTCGAGGGAGTACTGGCGGTCGTAGTGCTCGGCGATGGCTTCACGCAGTTCCGGGATGCCGAGCTGGACGGTGTAGCCGAGGTTGTCGTCGTTGAGGGCCTTCTCGGCGGCCTCGCGCACCGGGCGGGGCGCGCCGGCGGTGGGCTGGCCCGCCGCGAGTGAGACGACGTCACCGTGGGAACGCTGACGGGCCTGGGCGGCGGACAGCACATCCATCACGTGGAACGGGGGAACGTCGGCGCGCCGGGCCGGACCGGGGAACGTGGCCATGGGCCGAGACTAGGGCGTGCCCGCGCGCGTTGCCCAAGCGTGATCTACCCGGAGGCAACTGAACTGGGGTTATGGCGTCTTGAAGGAGGTAGGCGATCTTCTGGGGGTAACGGTGAAGAAGCTGATCTTGACGGTGACCGGGGTGGCCGCGGCCGCGGTGCTCGGGGCCTGCTCCGGTGGGGGCGGCTCGGCGGCCCCCGCCGCCGCGCCGGTCGTGACGACGCCGCCCGTGGTGACCACGACGACACCGCCATCCTCGGTGCCGGTGGAGACGCCGTCCAGCTCACCGGCGCCGACGACGACCACGTCCACCGAGAAGAAGAAGCCCACCACCACCAAGCCGAAGCCCAAGCCGGTGGAGAAGCCGAAGCCCAAGCCCGCCGCCGGGGTGCCGTGCTCGATCAGCTCCGGGGCCTGCGTGGACCTGTCGGCGAAGAAGACCTGGATCATCCGCGACGGCCAGATCGCCTACGGCCCGGTGCCGATCACCGCGGGCAAGAAGGGCTACCCGACGCCGCTCGGCACGTTCAGCGTGATCTCGAAGGTGAAGAACTACCACAGCAAGCAGTTCGATGCGCCGATGCCGAACTCCGTGTTCTTCGTGCCCGGCATCGCCTTCCACACGGGCAGCCTGTCGCAGCCGTCGCACGGCTGCATCCACCTGTCCGCCGGCGCCTCGGCGAAGTACTTCTCCACGCTGAAGGTCGGGGACGCGGTTCAGGTCGTGCGCTGACCCCTACGACTCAGTAGCCCTGGTACCCGCCGCCACCGGCCATGGCCTTCAAGCCGGGGTGGCCTTCGAAGCCGCCGTAGCGGTCGAAGGTGTACCGGACCCCGGCGATGATGTTGTCCACCGGGTTGTAGATGTCGTCGTGGCCGGGCAGCTTGTGTGCCTGGAAGGTCGGGTCGATGCACTGCATCAGGCCCTTGGACGGGGTGCCCTTGGCCGCGTTCGAGTCCCAGTTGTTGATCGCGTGCGGGTCGCCGCCGGACTCCTTCTCGATGATCGTCCAGATCTCGTCGATGTTGTCCTCGGTGACCGGGATGCCGTTCGCCTGCAGGATCTTGATGGCTTCGCGGATCCACTGGTCCACGTTGCCGGGCGGCGGGCCACTCGACGGCGGGCCACCGCTCGGGCCGAGGCCGCCACCGCCGCCGGAGGCACTCCCGCCACCGCCGCTGGACGAGCCGCCGCCACCGCCGGAGCTGCCGCCGCCACCGCCGTTGCTGCTGCCGCTGGACCCGCCACTGGCGGTACCGGGCGGGGTGACCGAGGAGAAACCGCCCTCGATCTCCTTCTTCATCAGCTCCTGCGACTTGGCGATCTTCTTGTCGGCCTCGTCGAGCAGGTTCTGGATGTCGGTCTTGGCGTTGCTGGCCGTGGTGTCGTTCTCCGCCTTGGCCGCGGCGATGATCGCGTCCGGGCTCGGGTTCGGCGTCTGCCCGTTGGCGGCCTGCTGCTGGGCCTGGGCGACCGCGGTGTCGGTGGCCGCGATCTTGTCGTCGATCTTCTTCTTCGCGTCGTCGCGGGTGGTCTCGATCTTGCGCTTGATCTCGGTGAGGTCCTTCTGCAGGCCTTCGAGTTCGGTGGCCACCTCGTCGAGCTTGTCCTTGAACTTCTTGCCCGCGTCACCGACCTTGGCCACGTAGGCGAAGAACTCGTCGGCCGCCGGGCCGTCCCAGACCCCGTCCTGCAGGCCGGCCGCCGCGTTCTTCAGTTCGGCGGCGTGGTCGTCGGCGTTCGCGCCGGCTTCCTTGAATTCGTCGGCCGCTTTCTGAATGGTGGCCGGATTGACCTTTTCGACCTCTTTGGCCTTGTTCTCGACCTCCGGCCATTCCGCCGGCAATCCGAGTGCGCCCATGATTCGACCCCCTTACGCCAGATTCTTCTCAGGCCTGGCGTTGTTGCCGGGCGATGGCCTCACCGGAGGCCTGGTCGTTCTCCGCGATCAGGCCGGCGGCCCGCAGCAGGGCGTCGCTCAGCGAGGTCATCAGCTTGCCGCCGGCCTCGAACTCGGAGTGCACGCCGGTCTGGAAACCGCCGAGTGCGCCCTTGACGTCCTCCGAGCCGCCCATGCTGCCGAACGGGTTGTGCTCCCCTTCGACCGGCATGACCTTGCCCTTGGACTTGTCGAATTCGTCGCGCAGCTTCGCCACCCGCCGCGCCGCGATCCCCATCGACTCCGAGTCGTACACAGGCACGTCTGGTCATCCCCTTCGCCAAGCTTCGTCCGTCGGATCAGACGTGGCTGTTCCGGCGGCGGTTCCCGCGCTTACTTTAGAACTTCCGCCGCACCTCGCGCGTGCTTTCCCCCACTGAGGTGTTTGTAGCATCGGGGGCCTGAAGCGTGGGGAGAGTCGTGAAGGCGTTGAATCCGGGCGAACCGGGGCAGGTCGGGCGCTATCGGCTCGTGGCGGCCCTTGGTGAGGGCGGCATGGGCCGGGTGCTGCTCGGGGCGGCGCCGGACGGCAGGCTGGTCGCGCTCAAGCAGATCCACCCCGGACTCGCCCATGATCCGGGGTTTCGGGAGCGGTTCCGGCGTGAGGTGGCGACCTCGCGGTCGGTGTCGGGTGCGTACACCGCCGCGGTGATGGACGCCGATCCCGACGCGCCGACGCCGTGGCTGGCGTCGGTGTTCGTGCCGGGGCCGTCGTTGACCGAGGCAGTCGCGGCGGGTGGGCCGTTGCCGCCGGGGTCGTTGCGGTACTTGACGGCGGGACTCGCGTTGGCGCTGGGGGAGATCCACCGCGCCGGGCTGGTGCATCGGGATTTGAAGCCGAGCAACGTCATTCTCGCCGCGGACGGGCCACGCGTGATCGATTTCGGGATCGCGCGGGCGGTGGAGGGCACGTCGGAGTTGACGCACACCGGGTCGATCATCGGGTCGCCCGGGTTCATGTCACCCGAGCAGGCCGAGGGGCGTCCACTCAGCCCGGCCAGCGACGTGTTCTCGCTCGGCGCGCTGCTGGCGATGGCGGCCAGCGGGAACAGCCCGTTCACCGGCACGTCCACCCCGCACACCCTCTACAACGTGGTCCACAACCAGCCGGACCTGCGCGGCCTGCCGCCCGAGATCCGCCGGATCGCCGAGGCGTGCCTGGCCAAGGACCCCGACCAGCGCCCCACCCCGGCCTGGATCCTCGAGCAGCTCGGCCCGATCGCGCCGACCCACACGCCGTGGCCGCCGGTGGTGCCGCACCTGATCGAGCAGCAGCGCGTCGCCGTGCACCAGGCGTTGCACCCGCCCAAGCCGCGCAAGTCCCGTCGCGGCCTGGCCGTCGCGGGTGCGGCGGCCGGAGTGGTCGCGTTGATCGCGGGGTCCATCATCGCCGTCGACCTCACCTCGGATGACCCGCCGCCACCCCAGCCCGCGGCCCAGTCGGCACCACCGGCCCCGGCGACCAGCACACCGCCCAATCCCGACCCGCTGGGCACCGACAAGCTGCGCACGGTGGCCCCGTGCCAGGTGCTCGACGGCAGGTCGGTGGACGGCATCGGCGTGCTGAAGCCGAGGATCAGCGTGCACCTGTGGGGCTGCACCTTCGAGGGACCCAAGGGTGACTGGGTGGACCTCGGCCTCGGTGACAACCAGCCGATCGGCGGCGTCCCGTCCGGTGAGCTGGCCGGGCTGCCGCTGACGGTCAAGGACGGCAAGGCCTGCGAGGTCGCGGTCCCGGTCAACGGCCGCACCGACGCGGTGATCAAAACCTCGACCAGCGTCACCGCGAACCTGGACAAGCCCTGCGACGTGGCGAAGGCCATGCTCACCGAGGTCATCTCCCGGCTGCGCGAGGACCCGCCCCAGCACGAGCAGCCGCCGGGCACCTTCATCCCGGTCGACCCCTGCGCGCTGGCATCGGCGCCCGAGGTCCAGCCGTTCCTCGGGCCGGTGCTCAAGATCGAACCCGAGAACCTGCACGGCTGCCGCTGGGACGTCGCCGGCTTCCTGAAGATCGACCTGGTCACGACCTTCCCGCCGACGCAGTCGAAGGACGGCTACTACGACGTCACCGGCACCGTCGACGTCAACGGCACCCCGGTGTACCTGACCAAGAAGTACCGCGAGGGTCCGGCGAGCTGCACGCTGACCTGGCTGCACCGGCCCATCGACGACCGCACCGCGGAGGTGGTCGAGCTGCACCACAGCATCAGCGGCGCCGCGCCCGGCCCCGACCAGGTGTGCAGCCCGTCGCTCGAGTTCGCCAAGCTGATCATGCCGAAACTGCCGAAACCGTAGAGTCGCGCCGTGCAACCGCTACGCCCCGACGAACCACGCCAACTGGGCCCGTACCGCCTGATCGCCGCGCTCGGTGAGGGTGGGATGGGTCGTGTGCTGCTGGGGATCGCGCCGGATGGCCGGTTGGTCGCGGTCAAGCAGGTGCACGCGCAGTTCGCGCACGATCCGGGGTTCCGTGAGCGGTTCCGCCGGGAAGTGGCCACCTCGCGGTTGGTCTCCGGTGCTTACACCGCGGCGGTGATGGACGCCGATCCCGAGGCCGAGACCCCGTGGCTGGCATCGGTTTTTGTCACCGGGCCGTCGCTGAAGGAGGCGGTCGACACCGCCGGGCCGCTACCGGTGAACGCGTTGCGGCATCTGGCCACCGGGCTGGCCGCGGCCCTGCTCGACATCCACCGCGCCGGGCTGATCCACCGCGACCTCAAGCCCAGCAACGTCCTGCTCACCGACGACGGCCCCCGGGTGATCGACTTCGGCATCGCCAGGGCCGTGGAGGACGGCCAGGAACTCACCGGCACCGGCGCGATCATCGGCTCCCCGGCGTTCATGTCCCCCGAACAGGCCGGGACCGCGCCGGTCACCCCGGCCAGCGACGTGTTCTCCTTCGGCGCGCTGCTGGTCATGGCCGCCACCGGCCGCGGTCCGTTCACCGGCACCACCACCGCGCAGACCCTCTACAACGTGGTGCACAGCCAGCCCGACCTCGGCGCCCTGCCACCCGATGTCCGCCGGTTCGTCGAGCCGTGCCTGGCCAAGAACCCCGCCCACCGCCCGACCCCGGCCCAACTGCTCGACTTCCTCGGCCATCTCCCGCCCGGCACCACACCCTGGCCCGAGGCCGTGCACGCCCGAATCCACCGGCAGGACGCCGAAGTCCGCGCCGTGCTTTCCCTGCCGCTGCCCCAATGGCGGCCGCCACCGAAACCACGTCCGGCGAAGAAGCGGCGCCGCTGGATCTGGGCGGTCAGCGCGGCGGTTCTCGCGGTGGCACTCGTCGCGGGCACGGTCACGGTGTACCGGCTGGCGCAGTCGGCGAAGGCCGCGCGCGACGCGCCACCGCCACTGTCCATTCAGGACGCTCTGACCCCGGAACGGTTGCTGCGCGCCGATCCGTGCAAGGTGCTCGACAGCGAGTACACGCCGGAGGAGCGCCCCTCCTACACCTATCGCTGCCAGTACACCGGTACCAAGAACGTGGCCTTCGACCTGGTGCTCGGCGACGCGTTGCAGACCACCGGGATCCGCACGTCGCCGACCGTGATCGACGGCCAGGGCGTGCTGCTCAACGACATCAGCGGTGGCTGCGAGGCGATGGTCCGGCTGCCGACGCGCCCCGGATCCAGCGTGATGATCTACAACTCCTCACGCGACGGTGACCCGTGCGCGATCGCCGAAACCGCGCTGACCGAGGCGCTGAAACGGTTGCGCGATCCCGTTGTGGACCGGCAGACCCAGCCAGGGAGCCTGCTGCCCGTCGACCCGTGCACGGTTCTCGACGACGCCACCGCCCAGAAAATCGCCGGCTCCGCGGTGAAAGCCGCGCCGCAGGCGCTGCGCCGGTGTGAGTGGGCCACGCAGGACACGCTCTCCGTCACCCTCGACCGGGGATATCCCGACACCGAGGGCGCGGAGGTCGATCTCGGCGGAATTTCCGCCCGGCAGAACAAAACCGGCAGCACGTGCACGCTGAGCTGGACGCACCTGCCCTCGGGTGACCGCGAGAGCGACAACGTCCGGCTGAGCTACTACTCGGCGACCGGCGACAACGCCTGCGAGAAGGCGAACGAGGCGGCAAAAGCAGTTATCCCGAAGCTGCCGAAGCCCTAATCTGGCCGGGTGGATCTCTTTTCGCGTTCCTGGACGGCTTTGCTCGCAGCAGTCGCCGATCTCACCGACGAGGAGTTCACCCGGCCATCGGGCTGCGCGGGCTGGCTCGTCCGGGATCTGGTCTGCCACCTGGTCATCGACGCCCAGGACGTGCTGATCACCCTGGTCACGCCCGCCGAAGCCGAGCCCGACCACAACGCGGTCACCTACTGGTCGGTGTCGCAGACGCCGCCGACCGGCGACGAGCCGCTCGACGCGCTGATCGTCCGGCTGGCCGCCGCGTACCAGGAGCCGGGCCTGCTGAAGTTCCACCTCGACGACGTCGGTTCCGCCGCCGGTCGCGCGGCGGTCCTCGCCGACCCCGGGCTGCGTGTCAGCACGCAGGACATGGTCCTGACCGCGGGCGACTACCTCTCCGCGTACGTCGTGGAGTGGACGTTGCACCACCTGGACCTGATCGCGCACCTGCCCGGGGCCACGCCACCGCCGGTGGAGAGTCTCGCCAGGACGCGCGAAATGCTGGAGGAAATCGCCGGAGCGAAGTTCCCCGAGTCGTTTTCCGACCAGGACGCGCTGCTCGTCGGCACCGGCCGCCGCGCACCGACCGACGCCGAAACGGCCGAACTGGGTGAGCTGGCCGCGAAACTCCCGCTCGTCCTCAGCTAATCCCACCCGCCAGCCCGCCACCACCCTCAACGGACACGCTGCGCGTGGCTGGTCAGACTTCTTCCATGAGTTCCCAGACTCGCTGAGCCAGCAGGGCGTTGTCGGCCGGAGCGACGGTCGCCCAGTTCCGGTTGTCGGTGTTGCGGGCCAGCTGGAACAGATAGCGACCCGCGTCGGTGTCGTGGAACGCGACCACCCTCGGCGCCCGGCGCATCGTCCCGTCCCGGCCCTGCCGCTCCACGCCGAACTGGCCGCGCGCGACGGTGCCGATCAGCATGCCGGCCAGCTCCTGGCACTGCCACAACGGGATTCCGCGGTCCTCCAGCGCGGTGACCAGCGCTTTCGCGTCCCCGCGCGCGTCGGCGTCGGCTTCGACGAGCACGTCGTGCGGCAGGCTGACCGACCGGCCGACCCCGGGGTTCAGCTCGCCGGTGACCGACACCGCGGCCTCGGCGAGCGAGCTGTCCCTGGTCGGGATGAGCCACACCTCGTCACCATCGACCACGCCGAGCAGCGCGTCGCTGCCCACGCTCACCGCGAGCCCGTGGATCTCGCGTTCCGCCCACACCCAGACGTCGATGCCGACCTTCGGGCGGGCGAACAGGTTCAGCATGTCGAGCAGTTCACCGTCGGCGCGACGGCCTCTGGCCAGGCGCTTGTCGGCGAGCGTGCGCCACGCCCGCTCGACCAGCGCCGCTCGTTCGGCGTGGGTGTGGCCCGGCGTCGGGACGTCGAGCGCGACATGCCGTTCCGGCAGGCCCTGGGCTTCCCAGAGCATGTCGAATTCCAGCGCGGACAGCACCAGGCTGCCGTTGGGCGAACCCACGTCGTTGTTACTCCTCAGCGTGCGTCGCCGGCATCGTCGCGACCGATCACGTCGGGCGCCACCATCCGCTGGTCGGTGAACAGGTCCTTGTCGTCGATGCCGAACTTGCGGACGTGCTCGGCGTCGTTCTCGCCGTCCTGGGTGGCCGCCTGCTCCAGGAAACCGCGGCGCTTCTCGGTCTCGGCGCCCTGGCCGGACCGGCGCAGCGCGCGCTGCTCCTCCTCGGGCAGGTCGCCCATCGGCACCTGGCCGGACCGCGGGAACGCGCCGGGGGAGCCGCCCTTGCCGACCCCGCGCCCGCGCCGGTCGCCGTCACCGGCCATCGCGCCGCCGACCGCACCGGCACCGAGCGCCGCCGCGCCGGAGGCGAAGTCACCGACCCCGCCCGGTTTCGGCACCGCGGTGAAGCCACCGCCCGAGGGCAGCGGACCGGGCCCCTGCGGGCCGGAGCCGAAGATCTTGCCCTTGCCGAGCGGACCGTCGGCGCCACCGCCACCCGGCGCACCGCCCTTGCCGCCGACCAGGTTGTCGGCGCCGGGGCCACCACCACCGGTGAGCCCGCCGAGCTTGCCACCGACCCCGCCGGACGTGCCCGGTGCACCCGGAGTGCCCGGAGTGCCCGGTGCGACCGGCGTGCCGAAGTTGTTCGGGAACGGCCTGCCGCTGCCCTGGCCACTCGGCGGGTTCTGGCCGATCACCCCGTGGTTCGTGTTCGGCATCCCGGGGTGCGTCTGGCCCGGCCCCGGCTGACCGGGATGGACAGGCTGACCGGACTGGCCGGGGTGGTTCGGCTGGTTCTGCTGCGGCACACGGCCACCGGGCACGACCGGGCCGGGCGCCACCACCGGCGGCGCGCTGGACGGCGGGGTGGCCGTGCTCGGCGCGGTGGACGAGTCCGGAATGGACACTCCGGGACGGGCGGCGCCCGGCTGCTGCGCCGGTATGCCCATCGGCGGGGTCGGCGGGTCGAAGGCCGCCCCCGACTTCGTCGTCGGCATCGAGCCCTTGCCGCCGCTGGTGGGCGGGCAGTCGTCGATCGGCGAACCGCCCGCGTGCACGTTGGCGGCCTGCGTGCCGATGTCCATCGGATTGGGCCCGCCCGGCGCGCCGACCAGGTTGAGCGCCTCGGGCGCGTTCAGCGCCTCGGTCCAGGACAGGTTGTCGCCACTGGCCTTGGCGTAGTCGTTCAGCACGCCGACGGCCTGGTCCTTCGCCTCGCGGGAGGCCTTGACCGCCTTCGCGTGGTCGGTCTCGTAGCCGATCAGGCTCATCAGCCCGTCGCCGAGCGAGTAACCGCCCGAACCGGCGCGGATCGCGCTCGACTCCGGCAGCTTGTGCAGGGTGCGGGTGAACGCCTCGCCCTGGGCGAAGATCAGTTCCGCGGACTGCGTGACCTTGTCACCGGCGTCGGCGGAGAACCCGGCCTGCTCGACCAGCACCGCGCTGGCCCGGCCACCCGCACCGCTGGTCCACGCCACGCCGAGCTTCGCCAGCTCCTCGCGCAGGGTCTTGTCGGTGTTGGCCAGTTCGGCGGCCACCGCCTTCATCGCGTCGACCGCCTCGCCGATGCCGCCGACCCCGGAACCCGAGCGGAACTTGTCGATCTCGTCCGCGATGCCGTTGGGGCTGTACCCGTCGAACCGGTGGCCGCGGATCCGCTCCACCATCGCCGAAATGTCCACGTCTCTCCCCTAACCCCTGGATCCCAAGGTCCGTACCGCCAGCGCCGCCGCACCGGCGGACAGCTCGCACAGTTGCCGCTGGTCGAACGCGCCCCTGGTGACCGGGTAGAGCTGCACCCGCAGGGTCTGGCCCTGAGCCACGCCGACCAGCGTCTCGCAGTCGCTGGGTGAACTGCCGCGGCCGTGGTGGGTCAGCGCCGGGAAGCGCTCCACCTGGCCCGGTTCGGTGTTCTTGCTGCTCTTGCGGCGGTCACCGGTCAGCCAGGCCTCGAGATCGGCCCCGGTGATCGCTTCCACGTAGTAGGTGTAGTGCGGCTCGCCCTTCGCCACCGGCAGCGAGCAGGTCGGCCCCTCGCGCTGGTCGTCCGCGGGCAGCGGCTCCGGCTCCTCGGTGATCTTCAGCTCGTCCAGCTGCGGTTCGGTGAACAGCGTGCACGGGTCGATCCCGTCCAGCCGCAGCTCCGCCGGGCGCGCGACCAGCGCCGGCGCGGCGGCGTCAGCGGAGGTGGCCGGAGCGGGCGCCGGTTCGGGCGCGGACCCGCACCCCACCGTCGCCAGGCCGGCGGCCAGGCAGGCGAGAGGTTTAAGCCGGGTGGACACGCCGGTCCTCGAGGGCGCCGACGGTCGCGTCCTCGTTGCCCTGGTACGTCTGCGAGGCGGTGCGCAGCTGGTCGGCCAGCGTGCGCAGGCCCTCGACGTACGAGCGGACCTGCTTCTCGTACGAGCCGTCACCGGCCACCACGACCTCGTTCCACGCCTCGACGGCGTGCTTGCTCACGATGTCCTCGGACGGCGGGTCGATCCACAGCTGGCCGAGGCGCTGCGCGAGCCGCTGCTCGAGCTGCTCGGCCTGGTCGTGGATGATCTTGGCCACCGCGTCGACCTGGTCGGGCTGGACCTCGAGGTCCTTCACCCCGGGCACCGACGGCACGGCCGTTGGCAACCCCGACGAGGACTGGCGGTAGACCGCACCGGTCACCGACGGCTCGTTCTCTGACATCTGCGCACCCCACCTACGGTTGCCTGTGCTGGCAGGCTACCAACGCGCGGACAACGGCGGACTGCTCTTGGACGTACTGAACGGGCGGTTGGTTCCCTTACTTCGCGGGAACGGCGATCTCTCCACCGACCGCGCGCAGGGCGATGTCGGTCCGGTGGTGCGAGCCGGGCAGGTGCACCTTCTCCACCTTGGCGTAGGCCTCCTGGCGCGCGGCGGCGAGATCGGCGCCGACCCCGACCACCGACAGCACGCGGCCGCCGTGCGCGACCACGGCGCCGTCGTCGCGGCGGCGGGTGCCGCCGTGCAGCACGCCGTCGGCCTCGGCCCCGGTGATCACGTCACCCGAGCGCGGCACGCCGGGATAACCGTCGGCGGCGATCACCACGGTGACCGCGGCGCCGTCCTCCCAGTCCAGCGGCGGGTGCTCGGACAGCTTTCCGGTGGCCACCGCGTGCAGCAGCCCGGCCAGCGGCGTGTGCAGCAGGGCCAGCACCGCCTGGGTCTCCGGGTCGCCGAAGCGGCAGTTGAACTCGATCACCTGCGGGCCGTCCGAGGTCAGCGCGAGCCCGGCGTAGAGCAGGCCGGTGAACGGGGTGTCCCGGTTCGCCAGCTCGTCGACCACCGGCTGCACCGCGACCCGGACGATCTCGTCGACCAGCCCGGCCGGCGCCCACGGCAGCGGCGAGTAGGCGCCCATGCCACCGGTGTTCGGCCCGGCGTCGCCGTCGCCGACGCGCTTGAAGTCCTGCGCGGGCAGCAGCGGCACCACCGTGCGGCCGTCGACCAGGCAGAACAGCGACAGCTCCGGGCCGTCCAGGAAGGACTCCAGCAGCACCGGGTGACCACCGTCGAGCAGGGTCATCGCGTGGGCACGGGCCCGGTCGCGGTCGGTGGTGACCACCACGCCCTTGCCCGCGGCGAGGCCGTCGTCCTTGACCACCCAGGTCGGGCCGAAGCGGCCGAGCGCGGCGTCGAGGTGCGCGGGGTTGTCCACGATCTCGCTGTGCGCGGTCGGCACGCCCGCGGTGTTCATCACGTCCTTGGCGAAGGCCTTCGAGCCCTCGATCCTGGCGGCGGACGCGGACGGGCCGAAGCACGGGATGCCCGCCTTGCGGACCGCGTCGGCGGCCCCGGCCACCAGCGGGACTTCGGGCCCGATCACCACCAGGTCGGTCTTCCACCGGGTCGCCAGCTCGGCGACCGCGGCCGCGTCGGAGACGTCGACGGCGAGTGGCTCGGCCAGCGCGGCGATGCCCGCGTTGCCCGGAGCGCAGCCGATCGCGGTCACCGCCGGATCGTGCGACAGAGCCAGGACAAGGGCATGCTCACGGGCACCGGACCCGATTACCAGGACACGCACGGGGGTCAGGGTATCTGGGGCGCCCGCGCCGCCGCACGTTGGTCACCCGCGCGGCGGCTTGACGCCAGGTCAACTGCCCAGGGCCTGCTTCGCGCCGGCGTGCAGCGGGACCGGGTCGGTGTGGCTCGCGTGCTCCTTGACGATCTGCTTCGCGGCCGGGTGGACCTGCTCCAGCTCCCCCTTGCGGTCGAAGATCAGCTTGGTCAGCGCGCAGGCGTCACCGCTGGGGAAGTCGTCGCGGACCACCAGCAGGTTCGGCACCACGATGGTCGGCACGTCGGCGGGCAGCTTGTAGGTGGCCGCCGGGATGGAGCCCGCCTCGTAGACCGGGTTGATCTGCTGCAGCTTCGGCAGCAGCGGGGTGATGTCGATGAACTTCACGCCCGTGCCCATCGAGGTGGTCAGGTCGGTGATCTCCGGGGTGGGCAGCCCGCCGGACCACACCAGCCCGTCGATCGTGCCGCCCTTCATGCCCTCCACCGACTTGCCCAGCGCCAGCCGCTGCGCCTGGATGTCGGCGTCGGGGTTCAGCCCGGCCGCGGTGAGCAGGCGGTTCGCGATCACCTCGGTGCCCGACTTCGGCGAGCCGGTGGAGATCCGCTTGCCGCGCATGTCCTCGACCGAGTTGATGCCCGCGTCCGCGCGCACCACCACCTGCGTGGAGTTCGGGTAGATCCGGGACAGCGCCTGGATCTTCTGCGGCTTGCCGTCGAAGGCGCCCTTGCCGTTGACCGCGTCGGCGGCGGTGTCGGCCAGGGTGAAGGCCACGTCGTACTCGCGGCCGGTGAGCTGCTGGATGTTCTGCACCGAGGCGCCGGTCTCCGCGGCGGTCGCCTTGAGCTTGGTGTTGTTGCTGAGCAGTTGCGCGATGCCGCCGCCCATCACGTAGTAGACCCCGCCGACGTTGCCGGTGGCGATGGTGATCCGGCCGTCCGCCGCCTCGCAGGCGACCTGGCCGCCCTGCCCCTGCGCGGGTTCCGCGGTCTGCTTGCCCCCGCACGCGCTCGCCGAGAGCACCACGGCGAGCGCGCCTGCCAGCCAAAGCTTCGAACGCATCGAACGCATCACTGTCTCCTTAAACGGCTTCACGAGCGGGTTTCTCGCGCCAGATCAGGTGCACCACCGCGGCCACCAGGCAGAGCCCGAGCCCCACGGCGATCGCGGTCGGTTCCAGGTAGAGCAGGCAGACCGCGGCGGGCACGCACAGCGCCCGCACCGGCCGGCGGACCGGGCCGGCCACCCAGCCGCCGGTGACCACGGCGAGCACGGCCACCGCGAGCGCGGACACCGCCGCCACCCACAGCACGGTCGGGAAGTCGGCCTGGAGCAGCAGGGCCGAGCCGTTGTCGGTGAGCACGAACGCGATCGGCACCAGGAACGCGGGCAACGTGTACTTCCACGCCTGCCACATGGTGCCGATCACCGAGCCACCGGTGATCGCGGCGGAAGCCACCGCGGCCAGCGCGGTCGGCGGGGTCACCTCGGACAGCACGGCGTAGTAGAAGATGAACATCGCGCGCTCGGCGTCCGCGACGCCGACGTCGGCCAGCGCCGGGCCGAGCACCACCCAGGCGATGATGAACGACGCGGTCACCGGCACCGCGAGGCCGAGCACCCCGACCGCGACCGCGGAGAAGAACACGGTGAGCACGAGCACCGCGGTCGGATTGCTGGAAATCGCCTGCGCCGCCTGGACCAGCGCGTCCGCCAGCACCTGGCCGAGCCCGGTCTTGGTGATGGTCGAGGTGATGATCCCGGCCGCCGCGCAGACCGCGATGACCGGCAGCGCACCGCGCACGCCGAGCGCGAGCGCGCTGACCATTTCGCGGCCCCACGCCTTGAGCGCGGCACCGCGTTCCTCACCGGCGCCGGCGAGCTTGGCGAGCAACGCGAACAACGCGGCCACCCCGGTGGCGTAGACGACCGCGGCGAACGGCGGGATGTCCAGCGCCAGGAAGACCACGATGATGGCCAGCGAGAGGAAGTGGTAACCACCGCGCAGCAGCAGTTTCCCGGCCTTGCCGTGCGCCACCTCCACAGCCTTGGCGCCGAAGCGGCGGGCGTCGGCCTCGACCGCGAGCACGATGCCGAGGTAGTAGAGCAGCGTCGGCACGATCGCCCAGACCAGCACGGTCAGGTACTCGGTCTCCAGGTACTCCGCGATGATGAAGGCCGCCGCGCCCAGCGTCGGCGGTGACAGGATCGCGCCGATGCCCGACGCCGCCAGCAGCCCGCCCGCGTTCTCCTTGGGATAACCCGCTTTGCGCAGGATCGGCCAGGTGATCGAGCCGAGGCTGACCGCGGTGGCCGTGCCGGAACCGGAAACCGTGCCGAGCAGGAATCCGGAAAGGACGGTGGTGCGGCCGGGTGCCGTGCGCGACCGCTTGAACAGCGCGAAGCTGAACTCGACGAAGAACTGCCCGGCGCCGGACGCGTTGAGCACCGCGCCGTAGATGGTGAACAGCACGATGTAGCTCGCGGCCACGTCCAGCGGGGTGCCGTAGAAGCCGCTCGCGTCGTTGTACAGCGCGTTGACGATCTGGCCGAAGTCGATGCCCGCGTGCGCGACGCCCCAGCTCTGCGGCAGGAAACCGCCGTAGTAGGCGTAGGCGAGAAAGGCCACGCAGACCAGCGGCAGCACCAGTCCGGTGGTCCGTCTGGTCGCCTCCAGCACCAGCACCAGGAGTAGCGCCCCGGCTACGATGTCCACAGTGGACAAGATGCCCTGGCGGTCGAGGAAGTCGTCGAAACCGCCGCCGGGAAAGGGCAGAACGGGGTACAGCCCGGTGAGCAACGCGATCACCGCGAGCACCCAGTCGAGCACACCGGGGTCGTCGGTCGCCGTGGTGTCCTTTCGCGACCTGGGCCGGTAGCACAGGAAAACCGCGGGCAGCGTGCAGCCGAGGAAGATCACCAGGTAGTACTGGACGCCCTGGGCGAACGGGAAGAACACCTGCTTGAGCACCAGCAGCGAGACGGCGAAGCAGACCACGCCGACGAGCAGGTCCGGCCGTCGCGAGAGCTGCCTCGCCGGCCGTTCCTCGTCTTGAACAGCGACCACTTCCGCTGTTTCCGGTGACTTCACTGTCTCGGCCAAGGCACACTCCGCTCGCACGCCATAACGCTGAATGCACGCTACGGTGTCCCGGCTCACAGTTGAAGGGTTGATCCAGATCGCGTTAACCCGTATTTAAGCGGCCGGACTTCCGGGGCGGTGAAGGTAGCGCCGACCCACACACGAGGAGGACGAAGATGGTGCGCAAGAGACTCGCGGTGCTGGCGCTGAGCGGACTGGCGGTGCTCGGCCTGGCGGCCGTCCCGGCCTCGGCCCAGCCGGGCGAGGTGCGGGCGGGTTACGGCAAGGGGCACGATGAGCCGGTGATCGTCGGACACCGCGGGGCGCCGGGCTACCGGCCGGAGCACACACTGGCCTCCTACGAGCTGGCCTACCGCCAGGGCGTCGACTGGGTCGACGTCGACCTGGTGCCGACCAAGGACGGGCAGCTGGTCGCCCGGCACGAGAACGAGATCGGCGGCACCACGAACGTGGCCGACCACCCCGAGTTCGCGAGCCGCAAGACCACCAAAGTGATCGACGGCACCAGCTACACCGGCTGGTTCACCGAGGACTTCACCCTGGCCGAGCTGAAGACGCTGCGCGCCAAGGAGCGCATCCCGGACCTGCGGCCGAACAACAAGATCTACGACGGCCGCTTCCAGATCGCCACCTACCAGGAGGTGCTGGACCTGACCCGCAAGCTCGGCCGCGAGCTGCGCCGGGAGCTGGGCACCTATCCGGAGGTCAAGCACTCCACCTACTTCCGCAAGATCGGCAACCCGACCGAGCCGAAGCTGGTCGAGCTGATCAAGCGCAACGGGCTCGACCGCAAGAGCGCGCCGGTGATCGTGCAGTCCTTCGAGGTGAGCAACCTCAAGGAGCTGAACAAGCAGCTTCGCGTCCGGCTGGTGCAACTGACCTCGGCCACCGGGGCGCCCGCCGACTTCGTCGAGAACGGCGACCCGCGCACCTACGCCGACCTGGTCACCCCGGCCGGGCTGAAGGAGATCGCCCAGTACGCCGACTCGCTCGGGCCGGAGAAGAACCAGGTGATCGGCCGGGACGCGGCGGGCAACCTCGGTTCGCCGACCTCGCTGGTCGCCGACGCGCACAACGCGGGCCTGCCGGTGGTGCCCTACACCTTCCGCAACGAGAACAACTTCCTGCCGCTGAACCTCCGCTCCTCGGCCGACCCGGCCGCGTGGGGCAACGCGTTCGGTGAGTTCGAGGCGTTCTTCAAGGCCGGCGTGGACGGCGTGTTCGCCGACCACCCGGACACCGCTATCGAGGCTGCTGGGTAAGGGTCAACGCGCGGGCGCCCACGGCCAGGATGGCGAGGGCGCCCAGCGCGCCCACCCCGGCGAAGACGTAGAACCCCCACGGATAGGCGATTCCGGCCGACAGCAGGGCGCCACCCAGCAGCGGTCCGGTGATCGCGCCCAGCCTCCCGATCCCGGCGGTCCAGCCGAGCCCGGTCGCGCGGCCCTCGGCCGGATAGGTCCGCCCCACGTAGGCGTAGACCAGCACCTGCGCGCTGAACACGAAGCACCCGGCGAGGAACACCGCGACGTAGAGCCCGACGGTCGGCAACCGCACGCTCAGCAGCGCCAGGAACACCGCGCCCGCGGCGAACCACGCGATCGTCGACGGGCGCACCCCGACACGGTCCGCGACCCGTCCGGCGACCAGCAGGCCGACGATCGCGCCCACGTTGAGCGTGAGCAGCAGCGCCAGTGCCGCGCCGAGTTCGTACCCGGCGACGCGCATGATCTGCGGCAGCCAGGTGTTCAGGCCGTAGACCAGCAGCAGACCCATGAACGACGCGACCCAGAAGGCCAGCGTGGCGCGCAGGAAGCCATCCTTGAAGAGGCCGCCGACGGCCTTCGCCCCCACCTTCTCCGCCTTCTCGAAAGCCTCGGACTCGGGCAGGTACTTGATCATCAGCGGCACCAGCACGAGCGCGGGTGCCGCGCCGATGACGAACATCCAGCGCCAGCCCGCCGCGGGCAGCACCACGATGCCGAGCAACGCGGTGAGCACCGCGCCGACGTGGTAGCCGGTCATGATCGTGGTGGCCGCGCTGCCGACCTTTCCCCGCGAGAACTCGGTGACCAGTGTGATCGCCGTGGGCAGGCAGCCGCCGAGCCCGAGCCCGGCGAGGAACCGCAGGATGCCGAAAACCAGCGCCGACGGGGCGAACGCGCACAGCAGGGTGAAGAAGGAGAACCCGGCGACCGCGTAGATCAGCGCCTTGCGGCGGCCGATGGTGTCGGTGACCGTGCCGATGGCGAGCGCGCCGAGCATCATCCCGATCAGGCCGACCGTGGACACCGCGGAGCCGGTGCCGGGGGTGAAGCCCCAGACCTTGTCCTCCAGCAGCACGGGAATGACCGTGCCGAGCACGACCAGGTCGAACCCGTCGAGCAGGACCGCGGCCCAGCAGAGGGGAAGTACCGCCGAGGGTTTCATGGGACGCCTCCACTTCCAGGGCGTCCCATGATGAGCGGCGGTCCTCACCCGGCGAAGGCGACGTTCCGCTCACCGAAACGGTGTCAGCGCGGGGAGCGGGTCAGCTCGCCCACCAGGCGCCAGGTGCGCAACTGGTCCGCGGTACCGACCAGGTCCGACTGGGTGATCACCACTTCGGTGGCACCGGCGTCGAAGTACCGCCGGATCTCCGCGGCGACCAGTTCCTCGTCGCCGATCACGGCGAGGTCGGCGGCCTTCGAGGCCCCGCTCAGCTCGATGACCCGCTGGTACGACGGGATCGAGTCGTAGAACGCCGTGTGCTCCACGACGCGGCGGCGCGCGGTTTCCAGGTCCGAAGTGACCACGGCGGGCAACGCGGCGATGATCTTCGGCGCCGGACGGCCCGCCGCCTCCGCGGCCGCCGAGATCGACGGCACGATGTGGTCGGCCAGCGCCTTCGGCCCGGCCAGGAACGGCAGCGTGCCGTCGGCCAGTTCGCCGGTGACCCGCAGCGCCCGCGGTCCCATCGCGGCGACCACCACCGGTACCGGTGCCGCACCGGCCACCTTCGCCGGCATCGGCGGCTTCGCGGTGATCAGCTCACCGTCGAACGACGCCGTGCCCGTCTCGAACACCGAGCGCACCACGGTCAGGAACTCCCGCAGCCGCGCGATCGGCCGGTCGTTCGGCACGCCGAAGACCGGCTCGGCGAACGCGGCCGCCCCCAGCCCGAGGCCGAGGGTGAAGCGCCCGCCGGTGGCCGCCTGCGCGGTCTGCGCCTGCGAAGCGACCAGCAACGGGTGCCGC